>CAYYDZ010000012.1:0-23678 GCA_964470715.1 uncultured Microthrixaceae bacterium
GTCGGCGAGGGGCTCGGGGTTGTAGGTGCAGTGGCCGCCGGCGGCGATGAAGGGGTGCTCGTCGCCGCGGTCGGCGCTGCGCACGGGGACCCCGGCCAGGTCCACGCAGTTCAGGAGGTTGGTGTAGACGAGCTCGGCCGAGAGGTTGAAGGCGATGACGTCGAACTCGCCGGCGGGCCGGTGGGTCTCGAGGGAGAACAGGGGCACGTCGTGCGCGCGCAGCTCGGCCTCGAGATCGGTCCAGGGCGCGTAGGAGCGCTCGGCGACCGCATCGGTGCGCTCGTTCAGGATCTCGTAGAGGATCTGGAGGCCCTGGTTGGGCAGACCGATCTCGTAGGTGTCCGGGTAGACCAGAAGCCACGCCACGCGCCCGGAGCCGTGCACCGGCACACGGGCGCCGTCCTCACAGCCGATGTAGCGAGCCGGCTTCTGCACCCGGCCCAGGAGCGGCTCGAGCTCGGGCCAGACAGTTGACATCGTGCGTCGAATCGTACCCGAACCCCCCGAAAAGCCCTGATCGGGGCCCGGGACGTGTTCGTGAGGGCGGAGCTGCGGTACCGACGAACCGGCCGCCAGGCCCGCCGACGTGGCGAAGCTGCCCGAGGGACGAGGTGCCAGTCAGGTGAAGCGGCGCATGTGGACCGACAGGACGAGGCCCATGGCCGCGCACTCGGTGAGGATCGCGGAGCCACCGTAGGAGACGAAGGGGAGGGGGATGCCCGTCACCGGCATGATCCCCATGGTCATGCCCGCGTTCTCGAAGACCTGGAACACCACCATCGAGAGCACGCCGACGCACACGAGCATCCCGTACTCGTCGCGCGACAGCTGGGCCGTGCGCCAGATCCGCCACACGATCACGCCGAGGAGCCCCAGGACCAGCACCCCTCCGAGGAAGCCGAGCTCCTCCCCGACCACGGTGAAGATGAAGTCGGTGTGCTGCTCGGGCACGTAGTCGAGCCGGGTCTGCTGGCCCTTGAAGAGACCCTGGCCGGTCAAGCCGCCGCCGGCGATGGCGACGACTGCCTGCTTGGTGTTGTAGGCAGCACCCTGGGTGTCGCTGTCGGGGCTGACGAAGGACGTGAGCCGGTCGACCTGGTACGCCTTGAGGATCGGCGAGTTGAGGATGAGCACCGTCCCCACGATGGCCACGAGGGCGACCATGGCGAGGTGCCGGGGCCGCACGCCCGCGACGGTGATCATGCCGAGTGCGGCGAAGACGAACACCAGCACGGTGCCGAGGTCGGGCTGCAGCATGATCAGGCCCATCGGGACGGCCGCGAGGCCGAAGGCGATGAGCAGGCGCCGGCCGTCGAGGCCACCGGCGCGGTCGTAGGTGAGGAAGGCCGCCATGCCCAAGATGAAGACGATCTTGGCGAACTCGGACGGCTGGAGCTGGAAGCCGGCGAGCTCGAACCACGCCTGGGCGCCGTTCGACTCGGAGCCGAGGGGTGAGATGACCAGCACCAGCAGGGTCAGGGCGGCGATGGCCATGGGGATGGCCCAGTCCCGGTAGTGGCGGTAGTCGACCGCAGCGACCGCGGCCATGACGCCCCACCCCAGCACCACGAACATGAGCTGGCGCTGGAGGAAGAACGTGGTGGTGGGTGTGTCGCCCCCGGGGCCCTTGGTGGCGCTGAAGACCATGAGCGCACCGACGAGGGAGAGGACCACGACCGCCGACACGAGGATCCAGTCGATGTGCCGGGCCGGTGTCGGCACGGT
This sequence comes from uncultured Microthrixaceae bacterium, assembly GCA_964470715.1. Taxonomy (GTDB): domain Bacteria; phylum Actinomycetota; class Acidimicrobiia; order Acidimicrobiales; family DATDAH01; genus JAEUJM01. The sequence goes on from CAYYDZ010000012.1 coordinate 1,726, forward strand.
GGACCGGGTCGGTCCGAGCGAGCGGCGGGCGAGTGAGGCGGGCGCGGCCATCAGGTGGTCATCCTGCCGTCGGCTCGGCGGTGGCCGTCTCACCAGCGCCGAGCACGTCGACGGCCCGGGGGGCGACGGGCATCTGGGCAGGATCGGCGATGCCGGCGAAGATGCGGGCGATGAGGGGCGCGGCGACGTCACCGCCGTAGCCGGCCTGTTCGAGGATGGCGGCGGCGACGTACTGCGGGGGCTGGCCGGGGACCACCGGGCCGAAGCCGGCGAAGACCGAGGTGTTCTGCTTGCCGGACACCTGAGCGGTTCCGGTCTTGCCGCCGACGGGCCAGCCGGGCGGGTTGTTCTCGAAGGCGGGGTAGCCGGTGCCCTCCTGGCTGGTGGTGACGCCGACGAGGCCGTCGATGATGGGCTGGCGGACGTCGGGGGTGAGGTTGTGGCGACCCTGGAGCTCGGGCTCGAACTCATCGAGCACCTGGAGCTGCGCGCCGTCGTTGATGGGGTCGACCACGGTCGTCGCCAGATGCGGCCGCCAGATGGTGCCGCCGTTGGCGAGCGCGCCATAGGCGTTGGCCAGCTGCAGGGGCGTGACGAGCAGGTCACCCTGGCCGATCGAGAGGTTGATGTTGTCGCCGCTCAGCCAGTCCCCGTAGGGGAAGGCATCGGGGTTCTCCTCGTGGTTGCGGACCTTGCGCTCGGGAGTGGGCACGACCCCGGCGCGCTCCTCCCCCAGCTCGATGCCGGTGGTGTCGCCGAAGCCGAACGACCGGGCGGTGTCCTGGAGGGCCTCGTCGCCCACCTCGTCTCGGCGCAGCCACAGGATGTCGCCGATCTCGTAGTAGTAGTAGTCGCTCGACACCGTGAGCGAACGAGCCAGGTTCACCACGCCGTGCGGCGTGGACTCGTCGTTGCGGAAGATGCAGGTGTCACCGTCGCAGTTCTGGGCGCGGTACTCACCGGGGTCGTTCACCGAGTCGGCGGGGGTGCGGACCCCATGGTCGATGGCGGCGAGGGCGGTGAAGGGCTTGAAGGTCGAGCCCGGCGCGTACTCGCCGGCGACTGCCCGGTTGAGCAGCGGCTTGGGGCCGTAAGGATCGCTCAGCAGGGTGTACTGGTCCTGGCTGATGCCCTCGAGGAAGTCGTTCGGGTTGAAGGTGGGGTACGAGGCCATGGCCACGACCCCGCCCGTGTTGGGGTCCAGCACGACTGCCGACCCACCGGCGTCGGGGTAGGTGTCCTGGACCAGGTCCATTCGGTTGGCGAGTTCGGTCTCGGTGAGCGACTGGATGTTGACGTCGAGGGTCGTGATGAGGTCGTGGCCCGGGACCGGCAGACGGTGGCTGACGGTGCTGACCACGTTGCCCTCGGCGTCGACCTCGAGGACGAGCTCGCCGGGTTGGCCCCGAAGCTGGTCCTCGTAGGCCGCCTCGATGCCGGCCCGGCCGATCTCATCGCCGGGCTCGTACCCCAGAGGGTTGGCGCCGTCGGTCTCCGCCTCGATCTGGTCGAGCTTGTCCTGGCTGATGGAGCCGATGTAGCCGAGGGCGTGGGCCCCCAGCGAGCCATAGGGGTACTGGCGCACCGTGGTGCGCCGCACGGAGATCCCGGGCAGGTCGCTCTGGCGCTCCATCACCGCGACCATCGCCTCGTCGGAGATGGCGGTGACCACCGGAACGGGCGCGAAGGGGTCGATCATGTTGTCGGCGATCGCCTCCTCGAGCGAGGCCACCGTGACCGGCGCCGCTTCGGTGGTCAGCTGCTCGGCAAGGAGGCCGAGGACCCGGGCCCGCTCCTCGGGCTCTGCCTCGGCCGTGGGAAGCCGACGGACGTCGGCGATCACCTGAAGCACCTCGTGGCTGTCCACGAGCACCTGCTGGTTGCGGTCCAGGATGCGCCCCCGGGGCGCCTGCTCGTGCACGATGCGCAGTCGGTTGTCGGTGGCCACCTGCTCGAAGTCGGACCGTTGCACGACCTGGAGCGTGTACATGCGCACGAACAGCGCCGCGAAGAGCGAGAACGCGACGATGCCGACGACGCTCAGCCGGAGGCCAGGGTTCTCAGAGCTCACAGCCCGCTTTCCCTGGGATGTGCGGATACGAACGTCCAGATCATGGCATCACCAACCACCGCGTTGGGGTCGCCTCCGTCGCGACGCCCCCCGCCGGTGCCGGGTGAGTGCCTCAGGGAGGCGAAGGCGGTCGAGGCCGAGAGGCTCGCCCTGGCTCCACCGGGTGATGGGCAGGACCACGACGGCCAGCAGAGTGTTCAGCACGCCGACCCCCAGGGCCACCAGCACCGTGCGCGGGCCGAGCCAGTCCAGGTTCCCCAGCAGCGCCCCGAGGATGCCGTAGGCCAGCGTCCCGGCACTGCTGGCGATGCCGGCGACCGCGAGAGGCGTCCACCAGGTGCTTCCCAGCACCGCATGCTGGAGTCCGCCGACCACGTAGCCGGTCGAGGCACCGACAAGCGCGGAGAGACCGAAGGGGGTGGTCACCGTGCAGTCGAGCAGGAGGCCGCCGGCGAATCCGGCCAGCGCACCTCGCTCGGGACCGCCCGCGAGTCCGATGCCGATGGCGGTGAGCAGCACCACGTCGGGCGTGACCCCGAACACCGGCGTGTCGGCGAACAAGCTCAGCTGGAGGAGCAGGCCGATCGCCACCACCAACGCCGTGCGCACACCGACGCGCGAGTCCATCAGCTGGGCGTCCAGAGCATGACGGAGACGAAGCTCAGGTGGTCGAGGTCCGCGGCGGGCTCCAGGTCGATGCTCTGCTCCAGCTCGCGACCGCTTGCGGTCGTGGTGGTGGTCGAGGTCGACGTCGAAGCCGTCGGCCCCTCGACGTCGGGTGCCGCCGCCTCGATCGTCTCGGTGGCAAGACCCACCGAGATCCCCGGTGGGAACAGGCTGCGCTCGAGGCCGCTGGTGGTGAAGAAGTCCCCCGGGTTGATCTCGGTGGCGGCGTCGAGGCCCACGTCGACCCGGAGGCTCTGGCCCTCCCCTCGACCCTGCGCCACGCCGATGTCTCCGCTGAGGACGTGACGAACGCCGATGCGGAACCCCGGGTCGGTGATCAGTTGCACGTTCGCGGCGTTGAGCGACACGTCCACCACGCGTCCCACGAGCCCGGCGGCGGTGATGACGGGCATCCCCCGACGGATCCCGGCGTTTGCACCCTTGTCGATGCGCACCGTGCGGTCGAAGTTGGACACGGGGCCGGCGATGACCTGCGCGTGGGTCTTGACGATGTCGTCGACATCGGGCAGGTCCAAGGCCTCCCGCATGGCCTCGAGCTCCGCGGCGGCCTCCTGGGCCTGGGCACGCTCACCCTGCAGCTCGTCGAGGCGCCGCCGGAGCTCCTCGTTCTCGGCGCGCAGGTCCTCGCGGTTGAACACCCCGTTGAACGCGTCACCCACCGGTCCGAAGACGGTGTCGCCGACCGCCCGCACGGGACTCAGCACCGCACCGAAGCCCGACTTCAGGCTGTCGACCGGCCCGAGGTTGGCCGTATCCAGGGCGATCACCGTCACGGAGATCAGCACCAGGACGATGAGGGTGGTGCGCGAGCGCCCGGGCTCGCGCGACGGCGCCACGCCGAGAGCCGGCGCTAGAGCCGGTTGGCGGAGAACAAGACGCCTTTGAGCGCCTCGAACTCCTCGAGCGACTGACCGGAGCCGAGGGCCACCGCGTACAGCGGGTTCTCGGCGACACGTACCGGCATGCCGGTCTCGTGGCCCAGTCGCTCGGGGAAGCCATGCAACAGCGCGCCGCCACCGGCGCACATGATGCCCTGCTCCATGATGTCGGCGGCGAGCTCGGGCGGGGTCTTGTCGAGGGTGACCTTCACGGCGTCGATGATGGCCGAGACCTGCTCCTCGAGGGCCTCGCGGATCTCCCCGGTCGAGAGCACCACGGTCTTCGGGAGGCCGGTGACGAGGTCTCGCCCGCGGATCTCGGCGTTCATCTCCTGCTGGAGCGGCCACGCCGACCCGAGCTGGATCTTGACCTCCTCAGCGGTGCGCTCACCGAGCGCCACGCTGTACTCCTTCTTCATGTACTGGATGATGGCGTCGTCGAGCTCGTCACCGCCGACGCGGGACGACTGGCTGGCCACGATGCCACCGAGGGAGATGACCGCCACCTCGGTGGTACCTCCGCCGATGTCGACGATCATGTTGCCGGTGGGCTCTTGCACAGGCAGGCCGGCGCCGATGGCCGCGGCCATGGGCTCTTCGATGATGTAGGCCGGCTTTCGGGCGCCGGCGTACTCGGCGGCCTCCTGCACGGCCCGCTGCTCGACGCCGGTGATACCCGACGGGACGCAGATGACCATGCGGGGCTTCACCCACCGGCGCTGGTGCACCTTGTGGATGAAGTAGCGCAGCATCTTCTCGCAGATCTCGAAGTCGGCGATGACGCCATCCTTCAGCGGTCGGATGGCCTGGATGTGACCGGGTGTGCGCCCGATCATGCGCTTCGCCTCGATGCCGACGGCCAGGGGGCGGCCGTCCCGGGTGTTGATGGCCACCACGGAGGGCTCGTTCAAGACGATGCCCCGCCCGCGCACGTACACCAGGGTGTTGGCGGTGCCGAGATCGACCGCCATGTCGCGGCCCATCACGGTGGTCAGCAGGTTGTCGGACATCGAACGCCCCTACTCCGCAGTCGGGTCTGGGGGGGATTGTAACGCAAATGCAATGAGGCCGCGCTGGCCGACCTCAGGTTACGCCAGGTGGGGGAAGAAGATGGCGATCTCGCGTGCAGCCGATTCCCGGGAGTCGGAGCCGTGGACGAGGTTCTCCGTGAGCTCGATGCCGAAGTCGCCCCGGATGGTGCCAGGAGCGGCCTCGGCGGGGTTGGTGGTGCCCATCATCGTGCGTACCACCTTGAAGGTGTCCTCCGGGCCTTCGACCACCAGCACGAGCGCCGGCGAGCGGCCGATGAAGGACACCAGGTCGTCGTAGAAGGCCTTGCCCTGGTGCTCCTCGTAGTGCCGTCCGGCGGTCTCGGCGTCGATGACGCGAAGCTCGGCGGCGACCAGGCGGAGCCCCTTGCGCTCGAGACGGCTCACGATCTCCCCGGCGAGACCGCGTTCCACGGCGTCGGGCTTGGCGATGACGAGGGTTCGATCCATGGTCCCGGCAGCCTACGGGACGAGGTCGAACACCCGGAAACCGGGGTTCACGGATGCGGCAGGGTCCGAGTGGCGGTGGCGCCGTCCCACGTCGGGTTGGCCGACACCGACGTCACCGTGGCGACGACCGTGGCGATCGAGTCGGCGACCCCGCTGAGGCGGGCGAGGCACTGACCGTTGCTGCCGGTGGTGCAGGTGGCGGAGCCGAGGCTGGTGCCGTTCGTGCGGGTGAAGGCAACGGTCACGCCCGCGTTCGCGACGTTCGCACCCGTGCTCGTGTTCCTGATGGTCACGGTGACGGCCGCACGCCAGCTGTTGAAGCCGGTGGTATCCGAGCTGTCGGCGGTGGCGCTGATGGAGGAGCGCGGCGCCGCCGTGGTCGTGGTCGTGGGCGCCGCCGTGGTCGTCGTGGTCGGCGCCGCCGTGGTCGTCGTCGTCGGCGCCGTCGTGGTCGTCGTGGTCGGCGCCGCCGTCGTGGTCGTGGACCCCCCGGGCAGCGAGGTCCCTGTCGGCGCGCCGCCATTCGCGCTCGGCAGCGAACCGATGCGGCTGCTCGTGGTGTCGTAGTAGTTGTCCGCGTTGCGCTCCAGCGCGTTGATGGCGCCCAGGGAGCCGACGAGCACGAGTGCCGCGATCAGCGCGTACTCGACGCCGGTCGCCCCGCGATCTGCGTCTTGATGACGCCACCATCTCCACCGCGGACCCATACGCCCCACCTATCGGCAGCGCGGGCCACGCGATCAAGGGCTTCCGCGCCTGCCGGGACGGGAGGAGTGCGGGCGGAGACCGGTGCGAGGGGTCGACGGGACGCTCATCAGGCGAAGGCCATCGTGCCGGTGGCCCGGTCCAACGCATGGTTCAGGAGCACGAGGATGGACTCCTTCACCGACTCGCGATCGCGGGCGTCGATGGCGATCACGGGCACGTCAGGCTTCACGTCCAGGGCGCTCGCGACCGCGCTCAGGCTGTGGTGGGCGACCCCGTCGAACTGGTTGACCGCGGCCACGAAGGGGATGTCACGGGACTCGAAGTAGTCGACCGCGGGGAAGCAGCCGTCGAAGCGGCGACTGTCGATGAGGACCAGCGCGCCCAAGGCCCCGATGACCAGGTCATCCCACATGAACCCGAAGCGGTCCTGCCCGGGGGTGCCGAACAGGTACATGACGAGTCCGCCGTCGAGGGTGATGCGCCCGAAGTCCATGGCGACCGTGGTGGTGGACTTGCCGGCGACGTCACCGAGGTCGTCGACCGGGGCGGCGACGCTGGTCATGGCCGCCTCGGTCGTCAGCGGTTCGATCTCGGAGACCGCACCGACGAGGGTGGTCTTGCCCACGCCGAAGCCGCCGGCAACCACCAGTTTGACGGGGAGGGGGTGGTGATCGGACATGGTTCCCTCAGATCTTCTCGAACGCGGTGATGACCCGTCGCAACAGGTCGGGGTCGGTGGCGGTGCCCTCCGCGGCCGCATGCTGGGCGAGGAGGCCCCCGCCGACGAGGTCACCCGCCAGCACCTGGACCACACCGAGGGGCAGGACGAGGCGCGCGGAGAGCTCGGCGATGGAGATGGGGGTGGCCGTCCGGTGCAACAAGCGACCGTGCTCCGGACCGAGGCGACCGAGCCGCTCGCGCCCGAGCTCCGTGATGACGACCAGGGTCTCGAAGCCGCTCGCGATCTGCGCCGATCGAGTGCGTCCCTTTGTGAGCAGGTAGGGCCGCACCCCCTGCTCGCCCGCGCCGGAGTCGGGTCCTTGCCGCCGGGACGAAGAGCGTGCCCCGTGCAGTGCGTCGGTCATCGGGACAGGGCCCCCTTGAGCTCGGTGATGAGCTCGGGTGTCAACGAGTTGCCGACACGTTCGACGAGCAGCGTGGTGCCGTAGCCGACGGCGCCGAGGTCGCAGGTCGGGCCGGCCACCACGCCGAGGCACGAGCCACCGCTGATCGCCGTGACGAAGAGGTACCCGTCGCTCATCTCCACGATGGCCTGGTTGAGCACGCCTCGACCGGTGACGCGGGCCGCTCCGTCGGACAGGCTCCGGACGCCGGAGACGATGGCCGCCAACTGATCTGCGGCCGAGCGCTCGAGGTTGGCCGACATGGCCATGAGCAGTCCGTCCGACGAGACCGCGATGGCCTCCTCGACCTCGGCCGTGCCGTCCACGAAGCTCGAGAGCAGCCAACTGATGTTCCGTGCCTGCTCGGTCGGCGCGGGGCTCACTCGGGCCCTCCTGACGCTCGGGGTGGCCGGTCATCGCGGGCGTGGCGCACACCGGCCTGGAGTCGCGCCAGGTTCGCCCGGACCTCGTCAGGCGAGCGCCGGGTCGCGGTCGTCGGTGCCCGACGTCCGCCGGCGGGTGCGGACGGAAGGGCATCGAGCGCCGTCGGATGTGCGCCCTCATCCTCAGCGCGGGCGCCTGTCCGCCTCGACCGCAGCGCAGGGGAAGGAGGCGGTGAGGCGCTCCGCGCCGTCGGGGACGCTGCGGGGGTCGCCGGCGTCGACGTGGGTGCCGGCACTCGCAGCGGCGGCGGTGGGCCCAGGGTGGGCAGGCGCACCCGATCTGCGGTCTGCGCACCCGACGGCGACGGACCGGCGACCGCGCCAGCCAGGGCCGCCGCTCGCCGGTCCACCGCGACGGGGGTCGGGCCGAGTGGGGCCGAGCGCTCCCCGACGTCCGGCGCCGGCGCGGGCGTCGCCTCGGGGCGCTGGGTGCCGGGGAGCGGCCCCACCAGACCCAGCGGCAACCAGACCAGGGCGACGGTTCCCCCACTGGGGTTGTCGGCGAGCTGCACCCGGAGGCCATGGCGGCCGGCCAGGCGGCCGACCACGTGCAACCCCAGCATCTTGGCCCGCGTGCCGTCATCGCGTCCTGTGACCCGCTGCTGGGCCTCGGCCAACTGCTCGGCGGTCATGCCCAGACCGTGGTCGACGATCGAGAGGACGTAGCCGTTCTCTCGACGCCGACCGTGCACCTCGACCTGGGTGGACGGCGACGAGAAGGAGGTGGCGTTCTCGAGCAGCTCCGCCAGGAGGTGGGTCACATCCGACACGGCGGTGCCGAGCACGGCGGCGGGTTCGATGCCGGCGAGGTCCACCCGGCCGAAGTCCTCGATCTCGGAGATCGCGGCACGAACCACGTCCACCATCGGGATGGGGGTCGACCACGTTCGGGCGGGCTCGGCGCCGGCGAGCACGAGCAGGCTCTCTGCGTTGCGGCGCATGCGGGTGGCGAGGTGGTCGAGACGGAACAGGTGGTCCAAGGCCTCGGCGTCGCGCTCGTTCTGCTCGAGGTCGGAGACGAACGACAGCATGCGGCGCAGCAGGTTCTGGTTGCGACGGCCGAGATGGAGATACGTCTCCGACACGTCCCGCTGGATGCGCGCCTGCTCGGCGGCGAGGTCGACGGCCGTGCGCACCACCGAGTTGAAGGCCTCGGTGGCGTGGGCGAGCTCATCGTGGCCCATGGTGGGGGCCAGCTCGAGGTCGGGTGCCCCGTCGGCGAGGTCAGCCGTCCGGAGCTCCTCGGCCACCCGGGGCAGGTTGCGCTCGAGCGCGTTCAGCGGACGCCGGATGGATCGCACCACGAGGGCGGCGAGGGCCGCGGCCAGCACCGCCACGACGGCCACGAAGATGACGAGCAGGTCGGTGCGCCGCTCGATGAGGGCCGACGTCTCCGCCGCCACCTCGGCCTCGTGGGCGGCCGCCAGGCGGGTGACGCGACTCACGGCGTCGTCGTGGCGCTCGTAGGCGCTCTGCAGGGGGCCCTCGACCAGGCGTTGGGCCTCGTCCACGTCGCCGTCCTCGACGGCTGGGAGGAACTCCTCGTCCACCGTCGTCCAGAACTCCTGAGCCGGGGCGTACGAGTCCGACAGCAGCGCGAAGCGCAGGGGCGGCTCGCTGTCCAGACGCTGCTCCCAGAAGTCGTGGCGCTCCTCGTAGCGGGCCTGGAGCTCATCCAGGCGCTGGGTGAGCACCGCGATGCGGCCGGAATCGGTCTCGGTGGCGAGCTGGCGCACGACGAGGAAGCTCTCGACCAGGAACTCGGGCGGCGCGGAGACATCGCCCACCAACTCCTTGGTCTCGATGATCTCGGCGTAGGAAGGACCATCCACCTTCACGGCCTGCATCGTCCGAAAGCCCAGAACGGCGACCCCGGCAAGGGCGAGGATCGGCACGATCATCATGATCGCCAGCCGGGTGCGGATCTTCAGACGTGACAGCAACCTCGTGACCTCCCGGAGCGGCCAGACGGCCCCCCTACGGCAGCATCGGCCACGTCCCCGGCGGAATTGAGGGGTCCGGCATCCGAGCGCTCCCCCCGGCAGGTGCCCGATCCTCAGGGACCGCCGTTGAGGAGACCCTCCATCCGGCTCCACCGCCGCGCGGCGCCGACCACGTAGAGCGAGCCGGCAACGACCACCACGTCGTCGCTGGCCGACCGGTCGACCACCCACGCCAGGGCAGCCTCGACGCTGTCGACCCCCCGGGCGGTCAGGCCGAGCTCGGCGGCCGCGGCGACCAGCATCGACGCCGGCACTGCCCTCGGGGATGCGGCCGTGCACACCACGAGATCGTCCTCCTCGCCGATGCCGAGGGCCCGGAACATCTCCACGGGGTCCCGGCCGTCGAGGAGCCCGACGATGAAGTGGCGCCGTCCAGCAGAGGCAAAACCCTCCTCGAGGGTCGCCGCAAGGGCGGATGCCCCGTCGGGGTTGTGGGCCCCGTCGATCACCACCAGGGGCTGGTGGGCAACTACTTCGAAACGCCCTGGCACCGCAACGCCGGCCAGTGCCTCCGTCACGACCTCCTCGTCCAGGGGCCTGCCCACGAAGGCCTCGGCGGCGGTCAGCGCCGCCGAGGCGTTGTCCCCCTGGTGGGCACCGTGGAGCGCAAGGAACACCTGGTCGTACGTAGCGCCAGGGGTGCGCAGATCGACCACACGCCCGCCGAGCGCGAGCTGATTGGCGAGGCAGCCGAAGTCGAGGTCGCGCCGCCACACCCGTTCAGCCCCGGCCGCTTCGAAGACGGGCGCCAGCGCGGGGTCCGTCTCCCCCAACACGAGCGTGGCGCCCGGTTTCACGATGCCGGCCTTCTCCCGGGCGATCGCGGCCCGCCATCCCGGGCCCCCGTCGGTGTGATCGCGGCCCACGTTGGTGATCACCGCGACCTGCCCGTCGGCCGCGTTGGTGGCGTCATGACTCCCCAGCAGCCCCACCTCCACCACGGCGACGTCCACCGCGAGATCAGCGAACCACTTGAAGGCCGCGGCAGTGAGGATCTCGAAGTACGACGGGGGGCCCAGGCTCGGATCGAGCACCCCTTCGACCCGCGCCACGTCGCCGATGAGCTCGGCGAGCACGTCGTCGGGAACCGGCCGACCACCCCAGGCCAGGCGCTCGTTGAGGCGCTCGAGGTGAGGGCTGGTGTACGTGCCCACGCTGAGACCGAGGCTCTGGAGGAGTCCTGACGCCATGCGCACCGTCGAGCCCTTGCCGTTGGTGCCGGTGACGTGGATCACCGGGACCTCGCGCTGGGGGTCACCGAGGGAGGCGAGGACGGCCCTGATGCGATCGAGTGACAGCCCTTCGATGCGTCCAGCCGTGGCTTCGAGGTTGACGTGGCCCTGCAGGTACTCGAGCGCGGCGGTCAGGTCCACCGGCTCGTCACGAGCTCTCGGTCGGCGCGCGGGAGGCGACCACGATCCTGTGCCGGTGCCGCCATGCGGCCACTGCGCCGACGGCGACGCCGACCAGACCACCCTGCACCGCGCCTCGAGCCGCCTGACGAGCGACGAGCTCGGCGGGGTCGTCCTCGCGCCGCACCGTCTGCGCGACCGCCACGGCCGCGCCCACGGCCGCACCGAGCACCAGGCCCTGGAGGAGGCGGTTCACCGCGTGGCCGGGGTCAGGACGCCGCGCGCCGCGGCCGCGGTTGATGCGTCGGCTCGCCCCGCGGCACGAGAGTCGGGTTGACCTTCTCGTTGACCACGGCGCCGTCGATCACGCACTTGCCGATGTCGCCGCGGCCGGGTAGTTCGTACATCACGTTGAGGAGGACCTCCTCGATGATCGACCGGAGGCCACGTGCGCCGGTACCCCGCTTGAGGGCCTGGTCGGCCACCGCGTCGAGGGCGTCGTCGGTGAACTCGAGCTCCACGTCCTCGAACTCGAAGAACTTGCGGTACTGCTTCACCAGCGCATTGCGAGGTTCCACGAGGATGCGGATGAGCGCCTCACGGTCCAGGTTGGCGACGGCACCCACCACGGGGAGCCGGCCTATGAACTCGGGGATGAGGCCGAACTTCAGGAGGTCCTCGGGGAGCACCTGGGTGAAGATCGCACCGAGGTCCTTCTCGTTCGACTGGCGGATGTCGGCCCCGAAACCGACCCCCTTGTTGCCGGCCCGGCTCTCGATGATCTTCTCGATGCCGGCGAAGGCCCCTCCACAGATGAACAAGATGTTCGTGGTGTCGATCTGGATGAACTCCTGGTGGGGGTGCTTGCGTCCCCCCTGGGGCGGCACCGAAGCGGTGGTTCCCTCGAGGATCTTGAGCAGCGCCTGCTGCACGCCCTCGCCGGAGACGTCACGGGTGATCGAAGGGTTCTCGCTCTTGCGGGCGATCTTGTCGATCTCGTCGATGTAGATGATGCCGGTCTCGGCCTTCTTGACGTCGTAGTCGGCCGCCTGGATGAGCTTGAGCAGGATGTTCTCGACGTCCTCGCCGACGTAGCCCGCCTCGGTGAGGGCGGTGGCGTCGGCGATGGCGAACGGCACGTTCAACATGCGCGCGAGTGTCTGGGCGAGGAGGGTCTTCCCGCAGCCCGTCGGCCCGATCAACATGATGTTGGACTTGGCCAGCTCGACGTCGTCCTCGTTGCGGCCCACGCCGTCGAGTTGGACGCGCTTGTAGTGGTTGTAGACGGCGACCGAGAGGATCTTCTTCGCCTGCTCCTGGCCGATGATGTAGTCGTTCAGGAACTGGTAGATCTCACGCGGCTTGGGCAGCTCGTCGAAGTGCATCTCCGAGGTCTCGGAGAGCTCCTCCTCGATGATCTCGTTGCACAGGTCGATGCACTCGTCGCAGATGTAGACCCCCGGGCCCGCGATGAGCTTCTTGACCTGCTTCTGCGACTTGCCGCAGAACGAGCACTTGAGGAGCTCGCCACCATCTCCGAACTTGGCCACGTCAGTCCCTTCCCCCGGTGAGCTCAGTCGTCCCTACGAGCCGACCGCCTGGATCGGGCCACTGGTGTCAACCAGCTCCCGGGCGGAGATCACCTCATCGATGATGCCGTACTCCTTGGCCTCTTGTGCGGACAACACGAAGTCCCGGTCGGTGTCGACGTTGATCTTCTCCACCGATTGGCCAGTGCAGGCCGCAAGGATGGTCTCGAGCGTGGTGCGCATGCGCAGGATCTCCTGGGCCACGAGCTCGATGTCGGAGACCTGGCCGCCGGCCTGCCCGTAGGGCTGGTGCAGCAGGACGCGCGAGTGCGGGAGCGCCATGCGCTTGCCCTTGGTGCCGGCGGCGAGCAGCACGGCTGCGGCGGAGGCCGCCTGGCCGAAGCAGATCGTGGCGATGTCGGGCTTCACGTAGGACATGGTGTCGTAGATCGCCAGAAGGGCGGTGATGTCACCCCCCGGGCTGTTGATGTAGACGTTGATGTCCTTGTCGGGGTTCTCCGACTCGAGGTGCAGCAACTGGGCGCACATCAAGTTGGCGACGGTGTCGTCGATCGGGGTGCCCAGGAAGATGATGTTCTCCTTGAGCAACCGTGAGTACAGATCGAAGGCTCGCTCCCCCCGGTTGGTCTGTTCGACGACCGTCGGGACGAGGTAGTTGTGGATGGGCTCCATCAGGGGGCGTCCTGTTCTGTGGGCTCGGTGTCAGCGTCTACGGCGTCGGCGTCGGCGTCGTCCTCGTCGAGGGCGGCGGCGACCAGCGAGGGGGCCTCGCCGTCGGGGTCCTGCTCATCGTCGGCGGGAGGCTCGAGGGCGGCTCGATCGACGGGGTTGCCCTCACCGTCGACGAGGGCTACCTGCTCGACCAGCCACTCCAGCGCGGCCCGCTTGCGCAGATCAGCGCGCAGGCCGGCGGTTCCGGCGTGGTGCTCGAACTGGTGGCGCAGGTCCTCGACGGGCTCGCTGAAGCGCTCGGCGAGGCGCTCGTACTCCTCGTCGAGGTCCTCGTCGGTGACTTCGAAGCCTTCGGCATCGGCGATTGCCCGAAGGCCCAGATCGATCTTCACCGCCTGTATGGCTCCCTCCCGCAGTTCCGCCACCATGGACTCCGGCTCCTGGCCGGTGATGGCGGCGTACTGGTCGAGGTCCATGCCCTGGGCCTGGAGGCGCATGGCCAGGTTCTGGAGCTGCTCTTGCATCTCGGCGGTCACCAGCGCCTCGGGCAGCTCGAGGTCGACGAGGCCGGCGAGCGCCTCGGCAGTGCGGGCCTGGGCGGCCATGGCGGCCTGGGCGGAGCGCACGCGCGTCATGCGATCGAGGTAGTCGGCTCGCAGTTCGACGACGGTGTCGAACTCGGAGGCCTCGTTCACCCACTCATCGTTGACCTCGGGCAGGACCTTCTCCTTGACCTCCTTGACGAGGACACGGAAGTGCAGGTCGCCGTCCTCGTCAGGGTCGGGGTGCGCGGCGTCGAACTCGAGGATGTCACCGACCTTCGCCCCCGTGAGCTGTTCGTCGATCTCGGGCACGATGCCGCTGCTTCCGACCGGGTACAGGTAGTCGTCGGCGGTCAGGCCCTCGACGGCTTCACCACCGACGGAGCCGGCGATGTCGATCCGGACGTGGTCGCCCTCACGAGCGGGCCGGTCAACGGTCTCGAGCTCACCGAACTGGTCGCGCAGGCGCTCGATCTGGGCGTCGATCTCCTCCTCGGAGGGAACCGGCGACGGGATCTCGACCTCGAGGTCGGTGTAGCCCTCGAGGGTGATCTGCGGACGGACCTCGACGACCGCGTCGAAGGCCACGGGCCCCGACTCCTCGCCGTCGGTGATGTCGATCTCCGGGGCGGCGATGACATCGACCTCGTGTGCACGCACCGCGTCGGCGTAGTAGCCGGGCAAGGCCTCTCGAAGCGCCTCCTCGCGGGCCACCCCGGTGCCCAGCCTGGCCTCGAGGAGCTTGCGGGGCGCCCTGCCGGGCCGGAAGCCGGGGATCTTGATCTCGTTGGCGATGCGCTTGAACGCCGAGTCGACGGCCGCTTCGAACTCGTCTTCGTCGACTTCGACAGAAAGCCTGACCTTGTTGCCCTCGAGGGTCTCAACGCTCGTCTTCACAGGCGGCCGAGTGTAACGGTCACGCCCCGGCGCTCATCGCATCTCGTCGGGTGTCCTCTGCCGGCGACACGCCGGGACCTGTCCGACGAGATGGATGCGGCGATGAGAGGCGTCGCTAGGGTGGCCTCGACGGGGAGTAGCGCAGCCAGGTAGCGCACCTGCTTTGGGAGCAGGGGGTCGCGGGTTCAAGTCCCGCCTCCCCGACGTCAGGCGAGCCGGCCGAACCGTGGACCAGCCCGCTGCGCCGGGCTGGAGGCACTCGGGTGGCAGGTCCGTCCCCCCCGACTACGGTCGGGGTTCGTCGCGGGTGTAGCTCAATGGCAGAGCCTCAGGTTTCCATCCTGATGACGCGGGTTCGATTCCCGTCACCCGCTCCACCGGATCAGGGTCGGAGACGATCGTCGGCGGCTCGGTCGAGGCGCGGTCTCGGCCACGGCCGTCGTCACCGCCGACATCTGCGCCCTCCGTCGACGCCAGCACCGCGCTGAGCGCGACGAGCAGCCAGATGTATCGGGTCCAGATGTGCTCGAGGAACACAGCCAGGACGAGGTGCGACACGAAGGCGAGCGCCACGGCATAGAGGATGAGGTCCCGCTCGGCCAGGCGCCGCCGGGACCAGCTCAGCCGAAACGCCGGGCGGATGGTCGAGAGGGCCACCAACGCCCAACCGAGCAGACCGATCAGCCCGAGCCCGACCCAGATCTCGAGGTGGCCACTGTGAGGACCGGTGCTGGACCGGTTCACCATCCCGTCCCCCACCACCAGGCCGTGGGTGCCGACTTCGTCGAGTCGCTCATGGGCGAGGTTGAACCGGGCATCGGTCGACGCCTGGGAGTACCGGCTCTCGGCCGTGTCGGTGCGAAGGAGCACGCGATCGATCACTGGAACGCGTACGAGGCTGGCCACACCGAGTACGAACACCAGGAGCGCCGCCGCGCCGATGGCAGCCACCCAGCGTCCCTTGCCCATGCGAACGACATGCACGGCGAGGAACATCAGCGCGACCACGACGGCGACGATGCCACTGCGCGAGCCGCACCAGAGCAGCCCGGCGACCAGCGGCACGATCGCGAGTGCGTACGGCCACCATCGGCGACCGTGAGCGGCGAGCACACAGGCCAGGACGAGGGCCAGCGTGCTGTAGACGCCGAGGTGGTTGGCGTTGCCTGCGAGACCGGTGGCGCGGTCGGTCTGGTTGGCCACGTCGCGCCACGGCTCGGCGAACGACAGTCGAGTGATCGCCGAGAACGCACCCAGGCCGCCAGACAGCGCCGCCCCGACGATGAACGCGTTCAGCAACCGGCGCACCTCACGCCAATCGGGATCCCACCAGGCGATGGTCACCCAGCACATGACCATCGTCACCAGCAGCCTGCCGTGCAACACGCCACTGTCCAAGGGCGTACCGCTGAAGGCCAGACTGACGACCGCTCCGATGGTCAGCAGACCCGCCCCGACGGCGAGCAGGCGCGGGATCAGCCTGTCGGGCCGTCGCCCGAAGGGCCCCCACAGCACCACCAGCGCGGCGGCGAGGGCCAACGGCACGTCGGCACCCGCGACCGTCTTGGTCACTCTCACGCTGACCAGTGGCATCAACAGGAACGACAGGGTCATGAGTTGGAGGACACGCCTCCGCCGACGCTCGGGATCAGCCGGCCAGGACGCGCCGGGCGGTCGAGCGACTCCGAGGTAGGCCACCGCGGCGACGATGAGCCACAGGTAGCGGTTCCAGATGTTGTTGACGGTGAGCGCGGTGAAGACGAATGCGATGAACCCGGCACTGAACGCGAAGCGAACGCCCTCGCGCTCGTCGAGTGCATCCCGCCGCCAGGCGAAGCGCACCGCCGGGGCGCACGTCAGGAGGCACACCAACAGCCAACCCGCGATCCCGAGCGCGCCGAGGCCCAGCCAGACCTCGAAGTGACCGTTGTGCACCGAGGTCGCGGGCTGCTCGCGCAACCCCGACCCCACCGCGAGGCTCTCCAATCCCCGGTCGTCGAGGGCCCGGCTGAACAGCTCGATGCGGACATCGGTGGACTCGACGCTCAGCGAGCTGGCCGTCGTGTCGGTTCGCAGCAGCATGCGGTCGATCGTGGGGACCCGCACGAGCCCACTGACCGTGGTCCCGAGGAAGAGGACGCCGATGACCGCCGCCACCGCGACCGCCCGGCCGCTGCCGGTTCGGACGAGGCGCACGGCCACGACGACCAGCGCCACGGTGACGCCGACCATGGCCCCCCGCGACCCCGAGTACGCGATGCCCAGGACCTGCAGGGCCGCCGCCGCGACGTAGAGCACCCTCACCCGGCGATCAGCGGCCAGTGTGGCCAACACGGCGGCGAACACCGCCCCGATCGCCGTGACGACGCCGAAGACGTTGGCGTTGCCGGCGAGACCCGTGGCCCGCCCCACCCCGCTCTCGAAGTCCGACAGGTGCACGGACGCCGCAGCCGCGAACGTGCCGATCGCCGCCGACACCGAGGCGGTGAACACGTAGGCCGTCAGGCAACGGCGCAGCAGGCGTGGGGTGGGGTCCCCGCCCAGCAGTACGAGGAAGCACAACCCGGCGACGCCGGCCAGGCGGGCCAAGAGCTCGGCGCTGCTCGCCGATACCGGTGAGTACGCCTCGCGGGCGAACTCGGACAGGGCTTCGGAGGCTCCCGGCGGGACGATCGGGCTCGTCGCGCTGGCGCCGGCGAAGATCAGCCCGATGGCACCGCCTACGCTCATGAGCGCAAAGGCGAGGGCGAGCCTGGAGCTGACGATCGCGTCGACGGGTCGCCACCGGTGGGCCGAGACCACGAGCAGCAGACCGGCCAGGACGAGGGTGACGTCGGCGAGCGTGATGTGCGGCCCGATGCGTTCGAGTTGCACCGGTGTCAACAGGAACGTCAGGACCAGCAGCGCATCACCCGCGGGACGGAGGTCACCCGTGCGCATCCGCGTCCAGGCGTCGGCGGGGAACGCGGTGGCCGGGTGGTCACCCCTCACGGCGCCGATCGGGACCCGCCGGTCGACGGTGGGGGCGGTCGTGGCCACCGGGAGATGCTACCCACGAGCTATCGGGCCTGGGTCAGGCGCTGATGTCCGGACCCAGCCTGAAGGTCCGATTGACCTGCCCGAACCAGGTGCGGTCGGGCGCGTCACCTGGTCCCCACCAGAAGATGTCGTCACGGCGATCACCGTCGAACTCACCCACGAAGGGCTTGTAGGTGCCGTTCACGGTGATGCTCTGGCTCGTGAAGGCCGTGGTCGACCACCAGAGGTAGTCCGGGGCGTTCCCGGCCTGGTACCAGAGCACGTCGGTGCGCCCGTTGCCGTCGTAGTCGCCCGCCAGCGGGTGGTAGTGGCCGTCGACCGCCAGGCGCACGCCGGTGAAGCGGTAGTTGGCCTGGCCGTACCAGATGTGGTCCTCGGCGGAGCCGCCCGCGTACCAGAAGATGTCGGCCCGGAGGTCGCCGTTGAAGTCACCGACGAACGGCGAGTAGGTGTTGGTGACGCCCAGAGGAGTGACCGTGAACGAGCGGTCGGCGTTCGCTCGCCACATGGTCGTCCGTCCCGGCTTGTACCACACGATGTCGGTGCGGCCGTCGCCGTTGAAGTCGCCGGGAAGCGCGGCGACGTAGCTGCCCGCGTCGGCCACCGCCGCCTGGTCGTAGGTGTTGTCGGCGCGCCCATACCAGAGGAGGTCGCGTGTCGGCCCCGGAGCCCAGAAGAAGATGTCGGAGCGGTGGTCGCCGTCGAAGTCACCGGTGAACGGCTTGTAGTCGCCCACGGCGATGGACGGCTCCATCTCGGCGAACGTGCGGTCGGCCTTGCCCTGCCAACGCCGATCCACCGTGCCCGGGCTGTACCAGAAGATGGTGTCGCGACCGACACCGTTGAAGTCGCCGGTCACCGGTAGCGAATCGGTGGGAACGGGGGCCGGGACGACGACCTCGGGATCGGGCGCGACCTCTGCCGGCCCTTCGGCGGGGACGTCGGCCCCGGCCGCCTCCTGGGCCGCCACGGGGTCACCCAGGACGCCGCACACGAGCGTGAGGGTGAGGATCGTCAACAGCCGCGTGGTGCGCACAACCAGTCCCTCTCCTACCCGTCCGTTCGCCGGTTGCCGTCGCCAGCATCGGCGCCGACCGGTCCCAGTATCGTTGGCACCCGGCCGGCGATGCGGGATGGTCGCTCTCCGCCCCCGTAGCTCAGCGGACAGAGCGGGTCACTTCTAATGATCTGGTCGCAGGTTCGAATCCTGCCGGGGGCGCCAACGAGCGCAGGCGACGCGACGACGGAGCCGTTCGGCTAGACAACCCGCGTGCGCTTCTCCTACGCCGAGGCGATGTGCGACGTATCGCACTACTCGCCCCTCGCCTGCGCTGCCGAGGACGCGGGTTGGGACGCCATGGTCGTTCCCGACTCGATCTGCTACCCGCGTGAGTCGGACTCGACGTACCCGTACACCGCCGACGGCAATCGCGAGTTCCTCGACGGGAAGCCGTTCATCGAGCCGTTCGTGCTGATCCCCGCGTTGGCGGCGGTCACCACACGGCTGCGGTTCCACACCTTCGTGGTCAAGCTTGCCATCCGCCAACCCGTCCTGGTGGCCAAGCAGGCGGCGTCGCTGGCCGTCCTGTCGAACGACCGCTTCGGCTTCGGTGTCGGCCTCAGCCCCTGGCCCGAAGACTTCGTCGCCACCGGCACCGACTGGCGCGGGCGCGGGAAGCGCATGGACGAGATGATCGACATCATGCGGGGGTTGTGGACAGGGGAGTTCTTCGAGCACCACGGCACCTACTACGACCTGCCGGCGGTGAAGATGTCCCCGGTCCCGGACCAGCCCATCCCGCTCCTCGTCGGCGGCCAGAGCGACGCCGCCCTGCGGCGGGCGGCGCGCATCGGTGATGGCTGGATGCACGCCGGCACGGGGGACGGTTCCGACCTCGACGCGCACCTCGGTCGCCTGGCGGAGCTCCGCGCCGAGTACGGCCGCGAGGCCGAGCCGTTCGAGGTCCACGTCATCTCCTTCGACGGGTACTCGGTCGAAGGGGTGAAGCGGTTGGAGGACCTCGGCGTCACCGACGTGATCGTGGGGTTCCGCGACCCGTACACGATGCCCGACACCCCACTTCAGCCCAAGTTGGACGCCCTGCGCCGGTTCGCCGACACGGTCATCGCCGGCTCCCGCTGAAGCCGGGTGGCCCATCGGGTTCCCGCCGATGCGCCGATCGGCCCCGGGTGGACAGGACGCTCGTGCGGCATTGCTAGCCTCGCTCTGGATGGAGTTCACCGTGCTCTCGCACGCGGGTCTCGCGGTGACCGGGGCCGGCACCACGCTGGTGTGCGACCCGTGGCTCGTCGGGTCGAGCTATTGGCGCTCTTGGTGGAACTACCCGCCGGTTGCGCCCGAGCTCGTCGATGACCTCCGGCCCGATGTCCTCTCCCTCAGCCACCTCCACTGGGACCACTTCCACGGGGTCACGCTCCGTCGCTTTCCCAGGGACACCCCGGTGCTGGTCCCCCGGGGCCACCACGACCGCATGCGCCGTGACCTCCACTGGCTCGGCTTCACCGACGTCCGAGAGCTGCGGCACGGCCGGCGAACGGAGCTGGCCGACGGATTCGCGGTGACCTCCTACCAGTTCGGGCCGTTCCTCGACAGCGCGCTGGTGGTCGAGTCCGAGGGGGTGACCCTGTTCAACGTCACGGACGCCAAGCTCATGGGCTGGCCGCTGCAGCAGGTGCTCGACCGCCACCCCGACATCGACTTCGTGTTCCGAAGCCACAGCTCGGCCAACGGCCGGCTCTGCTACGAGATCATGGACGATCCCGAGGAGCCGGTGGACGACGAAGCCCGCTACGTGCGGTCGTTCGTGGACTTCGTGGTGCGCACGAGGGCGGCCCACGCCATCCCGTTCGCGTCCAACCACTGCTTCATGCACCGAGAGGTGTGGGCGTACAACGACACGATCAAGACGCCGCAGATGGTGCTGGACGAGATGGCGAACCGAGGCATCACCCGCCCCGAAGCCCACATCATGGTGTCGGGCGACACGTGGTCGAGCGGGACTGGTTTCCACATCGCGCCGAACGACTGGTTCACCAACCGCGGCGAGCACCTTGAGCGCTACCGGGAAGCGGTGCGCGACCGCTTGGACGCGACCTACGCGGAGGAGGACGCCGCGACGATCGAGATGGCCAGCGTGGCGGCGTACTTCGCCGATCTCTCGCGCGCGCTCCCGTCGCCACTCCGCCGCTTCTTCCGCAAGCGGCCCGTCGTGTACGTGCTCGCGGCAGGTGACCGGCGCGACGCCTTTGCGGTGGACCTGTCCACCGGCCACGTCGAGCCCGTGCGCGAGGTGGACGACGTCGCCCACCCAGCGCAGATACACGTGTCGGCACATGTGTTCGACAACTGCGTCGAGCGGAACCTCTTCTCGCACCTCTCCATCTCGAAGCGCGTGCGCTACCGCGTCACGAAGGACCAGCGGCGGACGATCGAGGTCCTGAACCTCGTCTTCAACCTCTACGAGTACGACTACCTGCCGTTGCGCAAGGCATTCACCCGGCGGGCACTGGTGAACTGGTTGGACCGGTGGAGAGAGGTCCTGCTGTACGCCCGGGTCGGGGTCGACGCGGCCCTCGGCCGCGGCATCGACGTCGAGCGCTACTGACGACCGGACTCACCGCGATCGGGCGCAGGGGCCCGCCGCTATCGTGCCGCCCGTGGCGAGCGACCCAACCGACGCGCCGTCACGCACCCCCGTCGCCGACCCCGACCGGGCGTCGGCGGCTGCGGCGGGCGGCCGGCAAGGCTCGAGGCGACCGCCGCACCTCGTTGGTTGGATGGTGGCTCTCGCTCTGCTGGTCTCGGGTGTCGTCCTGCTCTCCACCGGCACCTTCACGTCGACCGCGGTCGTCCACCTCGACCCCATATCGCTCGATGCGCTGCTCGTGACGGACCAGACCCCGCCGGGGAGGGAGGAGGCCTTTGCATCGGAGATCCAGCGGGTCAGCGCGCCCGGGTTCCGCTCCCTGGTCCAGGACCAGCTCGCCTTCCCGTTGACGTACCGGGTGACCGCCGGGGAGGACGACACCCTGCGCATGACGACGACGGCTGACTCCCCGGCCGACGCCCTCGAGGCGGCACAGCGCCTCGCCGCCACCTACGTCGCCGACCGCCAGGGCGGCGTGGCGGTCCAGGCGGCGACCCAGGGGACGGCCGACGAGCTCACCCGGCTCGGCGTGGTTCCGCCGGAGACCGGTCCCGTGCCCCCGGGCACGCCCGACGAGGTCGCCGCCCAGATCACCGCGTTGCAGACCCGCTTGCGCAGCCAACAGGAGGCCCTGTCCCGGATCCTGGCCGGCGACACCGCCGTCATCACCCAGGAGCCTGGGCTCGCGCCGGGAAGCGCCGCCGTGCCGCTCGCTCTGTTGCTGGCGGGGGTCGTGCTGACGATCGGGCTGGCGATCGCGACCTTGGACCCTGGCCGACGCGTTGCCGCACGGGCAACCGACGACGATGCCGGTGCCGGT
>CAYYDZ010000012.1:23778-34212 GCA_964470715.1 uncultured Microthrixaceae bacterium
GGACCCTGGCCGACGCGTTGCCGCACGGGCAACCGACGACGATGCCGGTGCCGGTACCGGTGCCACGGTGTCGTCCGAGGCGCCGGTCGGGGCCTGGGCCGCCCTCGGCCGGCGCATCGGAGAACGCGCCGGCTTGCCGGTGTCGGTCGCCGCTCTGGCCTCCCTCGCGATGCTCGTGATCGCCCGCGCCGCCCTGTACGCCGCCTTCGGCGTCGGCTTCGTCAACGACGACTGGCTCATCCGTGCCAACCTCGACCGATTCGGGCTGTTCGGCACGACGACCGGCCTCGCGCTGTCGGCTCGGGCGCTCCCGGTGGCATGGACCGTCTACAACCTCGTCTTCGGACTCGCCGGTGACCACCCACTGGTCCTGCTGCTCATCGGGACCGCGCTCAACGTCGCCGCGGCTGCGCTGCTCTACCTGGTGATCGACCGGATCTTCACCTCGCGGGTGGCCTTGTGGGTCACTGCCGTCTGGGTGCTCGTGCCCAACCACTCGTCGCTCACCGTGTGGGCCTCGACGGTCCAGGCCCGCGCCGGCCTCATCCTGATGTTGGGCGGGCTGCTGTTGCTCCTGCGGGGTCGGGGCTGGATCGGTGCGGCGGCCTGTTTCGTCGCCGCTGCGTTCAGCTATGAGCTCACGGTGCCCGTCAGCATGCTCGCCGCCGTCTTCCTGCCCAGCGCCGGACGACTGACGTGGCGGCAGCGGGCCCCGATCGTCGGCCTCTTGGCTGCGGCGGCCCTGTGGTTGCGGGCCCACCCGCACTACCCGCTCGAGCTCCACGTTCGGAACCCCATCTTCTTGTGGTCCGGACACTTCGGCGGTGGGCTGCTCGGCGGTGTGGGCTCGCCTCTGCAGCTGCGCCTGGCCCTCGGCGCGGTCGTGCTCATCGCCGCCCTCGTGTGCGCAGGTCTGTGGGTGAGGGGCGACCGCCGATGGGACGGCGGACCGGCCATCGCCGTGACGGGCCTCGTGGTCATGGCCATGGGCCTGGCCACGATCAACGCGACGGGGGCCGCGCCTGACGGGGCCGAGACGGGATCGGTGGACCGGCTGTTCACCGTCTCCTCGATCGGCTCGGCCTTCTTGTTGGTGGGGATCGGCCTCACCCTCCACGAACGGCGGCGCCGCCTCGCCCGAGCGGGGGCCGCCGGCCTGGTCGTCACCTGCCTCATCGGAACGGTGATCTCGGCGCGGACGTGGGCCGAGGCGAGCGATGGAGCGGCCGAGGTCGTCGGGGCCTTGGGCTCGGCCAGCGAGGACCCGTCCAACACGGATTTCGTCATCGTGCCCGGCAACCAGTGGCACCGCGGCGTCACGGGACAGTCGTCGTGGTCGCTCACCGCCGCCCAGATGCAGGAGTACGGCGAGGGCAGAGGGAGCTCGCTGCTGGTGGACGACCACCCCCAGCCCGTCACACCCGACGAGGTGGTGATCGACTGGGCGGACGTCCTGGGGCACGATCCACCCCAACCATCACCGGGTCCTGCCCTCCGACCCGAGTGGCAGGACGCGGGATCGGCACTCGAACAGACCATGTGCGCGGCCATCGTCCTGGTGACCGGGACGGGCTGCTGACCTCGTCTCCCACTGCGCCCGCTGATGGAGGGCACGGGCGGCTGGCATCATGAGGCGGTGCCTCCGGGACCTTCACCTCGTGATCTCATGGGCCCGGAGGACCCCCGGTCGCCTCTCGGCGACCTCGAGGACCTCGACCCCTACCTCGGCCTTGCCCGAGAGATCCGGCGGGAGGTGGAACGCATCGCCGCCGACGATGCCGCCGACGCCGAGTCGATCGTCGAAGCCATCGCGCGGTTCCCCCGAGAGGAGCGCCAGAAGGTCGCTCGCGCCGTGTTCGACGCGCTGTCGGCCGAGGCGCAGTGGGCCGTGCTCGAGCGGGCCTTCGGCGACGAGGAGATCCGCGCCCACCTGCAAGCCGAGCGCGACGCCCGCCTCGCGCGCCTGGGCCGCGACGAGCAGCGCCGGGCGTTGACCCGGCAGTTCCGCTCCGCGGGTGAGATCGACACCCGCCTCGTGCCCACGGGCGAGACGCTCACCCTCGGCCTGTTCCGCGAGCAGGACGTGAGAGCCGCGATCCTGCGGGGGTCCCGGTCGACCACCGCCGCCCGACGTCTCGTGCTCCGAGCGGACGAGGCACCCACCTTCCGGGTCATCGAGGACGTCTTCAACCCGGATCGCGGCTACTTCGTGACCAGCGGCTACGACGAGCGGGTCTGGCGCTCCGAGCGGCTCGACTCGCATCAACTGGTCGGGGTGGGGTGGCTGCTGGGCGACTCGGATGCCGACGACGTCGAACCGGTGCTCGTTCCGGGGTCGAGGGTCGACGTTCGGACGGATGCGGGCGCGATGCGGGGCCGCCTGCACCTCGGCTTCGCTATGTTGGCCGAGGACGACGTCTTCGCCGGATGAGTCGACACGGCGTCGTGACACGGGCCATCCGGGCCCTGCGAGATGAGAGGCGTGCACATGACCTTGGTCCTTCTGGTCATCATCGGCGGGGTCGTCCTGTTCCTTCTGCTGGTCCTGCTCGGCAGCTTCACCTCCATCGGCCCCGCCGAGGTGGGGCTGGTGACCAAGCGCGTCGGCAAGAAGTTGGAGGGCGGGGCGCTGATCGCCCTCAACGGAGAGGCCGGCTACCAGGCCGACCTCTTGATGCCCGGGCTGCGCTTCAAGCTGTGGCCCATCCACAAGGTGCGCCGCTTCCCCTGGGTGCAGGTGCCCCCCAACCAGATCGGCCTCGTCATCGGCCAGGTCGGCGCCGCCCTCCCCACCGGCGCGAAGTCGGCGGCGTACCGGCCTGAGTTCGGCAACTTCGCCGACGTCCGCACCTTCCTCTCCTACGGCGGCCAGCGCGGCGTGCAGCGGCCGGTGCTCCCGCCGGGCACCACCGCACCCATCCATCCCGTCGGCTTCGTGGTCCTGACCAGCGATGCCACCTTCGGCGAGGTCGTCTCCGACGCCACCCTCGCCGCCATTCGCCAGGTCGACCCGGCGGTGCTCCGCGTGGTGCACATCACCCCGCAGGGCGACCGGGACATCGTCGGGGTGGTCACCACGCTCGAGGGCCCACCGTCGGGTGACATCGCCAGCCGCATCGGCGGGTTCGCCGACGTCACGGCCATGGAGGCGGCAACCGACGGCGGATCGCCCATCCAGGTGATCCAGGCCGTCCTGCGCTCGAAGAACGACCTGCACGACAACTACCAGGACTACCAGGCCTTCCTCGCCAACGGCGGCTGCATCGGCCTGCAGCACGACCCGATCCTCTACGGGTCGTACCTCCTCAACCCCTTCCTCGTCCGGGTGGAACTGCGCGAGATGCTGGTGGTGCGCCAGGGCGAGGTCGCGGTGATCAAGTCCTACGTCGGCCTGCCCACCGAGGACACCTCCGGCGAGGAGTTCAAGTTCGGCTCCATCGTGAAGCCGGGCCACCAGGGCATCTGGTCCGAGCCGCTACGAACGGGCAAGTACACCCTCAACCCGCGCATCTACGAGGCGGAGATCGTCCCCACCTCGATCCTCACCCTCAACTGGTCCCACGTGACCAGCGAGGCCCACAGCCTCGACGCCCGCCTGGCTCCCATCGATGCCAAGAGCAAGGAGGCGTTCGCGTTCAGCATCGACCTCCAGGTGCAGATCCACGTGCCCGACACCCGGGCGCCGAAGGTCATCTCGATGGTCGGCACCATGGCCAACCTGGTCAACGAGGTGCTGCAGTCGGCGGTGGGCAACTACTTCCGCAACAAGCTCCAGACCCTCGGTGCGACCGAATTCATCGAGAAGCGCGACGAGGTGCAGGCCGCCGCGGAGCAGTACATCCAGTCCTACCTGTCGCGCTACGAGGTCGAGACCCGGGGCGTCTACATCCAAGACGTGGTGTTCCCGCCGGATCTGGTCGAAGTGCTGACCAGCAGGGAGATCGCCTCCCAGGAGCGGGCCACCTTCGCTCAGCAGCGGTCGGCGCAGGAAGCGCGCGTCAGCCTCGAGCAGCAGCGCGGTGTCGCCGACATGCAGGCGCAACTGGCTCAGGCCAACGTGTCGGTGGACATCGAGCGCTCGCGCGCCCAGGCCGCGAGCGCTCGGGCCGAGGGCGAGGCGGCGGTCATCACCACCACCGGCAACGCCGAGGCCACCCGCACCCGGGCCCTCGGTGAGGCGAGCGCCATCGCCGAGCAGGCACTCGGACTTGCCCGTGCCAAGGGCTTCGAGGCCCAGCGGCGGGCCATCGGCGCCGAGCAGACCGCGCTCGTGGCGGCGCTGCGCGAGGTGGCTGCCGGCCACGTGAAGATCGTGCCCGACATCCAGGTGGGCTCGGACTCGGGGATCCTCGGCGGTGTCGGGGCCATGCTGATGCAGGCCCTCGCCCGGGGCGACGGTGCCGGCACGGCGTCCGACGGCAGCCAATGGGATGACGCCCCCATCGACGGAGACGACCCCGCCGGCAGTGGTCCGAGCACCGAGCAGGAGCTCACCGGGGGCGACGCGGTGGTGGAGGTCACGACCTCTGAACCTGCGGCTGTCGATCCGCCCTCCCCGCCCCCGCCCAGCGACACGGGCACCTGAACCGGTCGGGGCTCGTCCTTGCCCATCTCTGGCGGCATCGGGCCCCCGCCCGCCTATGCTGGCGGCTCGCATCGGCGCCTCTAGCTCAACGGCAGAGCAACGGACTCTTAATCCGCAGGTTCTGGGTTCGAATCCCAGGGGGCGCACCACCCACAGCAGACCTGCTGCCGGCCCGGCATCACACGAGCGGGCTGCCCTCGATGTGGGGTTCGATGGGCGCCGGCTCGATGCCGAACGGCGGGAACGGCCCGTTGGAGTACACCCCGATGCCCCTGGCCGCGAAGTACTGAACGACGGCTGCGTCCCCGAGTGAGTGCACGTAGGACACGGCGCCCGCGGCCTGGAGCGCGGCCACGAGGGCGGGCGTGTAACGGCGCTGCTGGCCCATGTTGGCCGAGAGGCTCAAGGCGGGGTCGCGGGTGCCCCACCACATCATCACCGCAGGGACCCGGTTGTCCTGCACGAAGCGGACCACGGCGGGGTCGTCGAATTGGTTGAAGGCCTGGGTGCGGTAGAGCGCCAGGATGTAGTTGCGGACGGGGTAGATGGCACGGAGCCGGTCCAGCTCGGCCTGCCCGGCGACGTGAGGCACCAGCCGGTCCATGACCCCCGGGTGACCCGCAGTGAGGCGCACGAACTCGGCCACGATCTCGCTGTGGCTGGTCTTCGTGTCGAGGATCACGTACGCGTCCGGGTGGGCGATGAGGAGATCGACGAGGTCTTGGGCGAACAGCGGGGTGAAGCGGTTGGCCTGGTGGTCGGCGTTCCCGCCCACCGTGTAGAAGCCGTCGAGCTGGCTTCGGGTGCTGTTCGAGAAGGTCACTCCTGGCGGCAGCCCGTAGCGGCGCTCGGTGCCGTTGTGCGCGGCGAGGACCGTGCCATCGGCGAGGCGCACCCAGTCGGACTCGAAGACACGGAAGCCCTTCAGGTAGTTGTGCTCGAAGGACTCGAGCGAGTTGGAGTAGCCGAACGTGCGCCCGTACCGATCGGGTGGTGTGGGTCCGAGGGCATGCGCCACGTAGCCGTAAGGCTCGTACTGGGTGACCCAGGCATCCTGGCGGAAGGGCGCATCGGCGCCTGACAGCGGATCGAGGGTGGTGGGACGGGAGCCGAAGGCCCGGCCTGGCCCCGCGAACCAGAGGGCGTCGGGGCTGGCGCCGGCGGCGAACCAGAAGAGGTCGTCGCGCCCGTCGCCGTCGTAGTCCCCCGGTGTGGCCGTGTAGCTGCCCCCGACCCGAATCGAGCGGGCCGCGAACCCGCTGGAGGTGCCGAACCAGACACGGTCGGCCCCGACGCCCGCGTTGTCCCACACCAGGTCATCGGACCCATCGCCGTCGAAGTCGGCCGCAACCGGGCTGGCGGTACCGACTCCCCTCGCGGATGCCCCCTCGAACCCGCCCCCGCGCTGTCCCTTCCAGAGCACGCCGCCACTCGCCGCTCGCCAGAAGACGTCGTCGGGGCCGTCCCCGTCGTAGTCGCCCACCACGGGGGTGTACGTGCCGTCGACCGCCAACGACACGCCCACGAACGAACGGGACCACGTGCCCCGCCACAAGTAGTCACGTTCGCCGCCCGGCGCGTACCAGAGCACGTCGGAGGTGCCGTTGCCGTCGAAGTCGCCGAGCACCGGGGTGAACGACCCGGTCACTGCCACCGGGACGGCGGCGAACCCACCGTTGGTGCCGTACCAGACGCGGTCGGGCCCAGAGGGGGCGTACCAGAAGACGTCGTCGCGACGGTCGCCGTTGAAGTCGGCCACGAGCGGCTGATAGGTGCCCCCCACCCTCACCGACCGACCCACGAACCCCCGGGTGGACGTCCCCTGCCACAGGTGGTCGACGGCGGCGCCCGGCCCGTACCAGAACACGTCGTCCCGGCCGTCGCCGTTGAAGTCGCCCACCAACGGCTCGTAGTCCTCGGCCACGTCGACCGAGCGACCGCTGAAGGCACGGTCGTGCCCGCCGTACCAGGCGTGGTCGGGTGAGGCGCCCGGGCCGTACCAGAGCTGATCCTCGCTCCCATCGCCGTCGAAGTCACCGACGAGCGGCGTGGGCGACGCCATGGTCCCGGGGGCGTCGGGTCCGGCGCCCGCCTGCACGGTTGCGGCGTCGACGCGCGTGGGGGCCCCCACGCTCACCGAGGTCGCCCCGGCCAGGATGAGCAAGGCCGCGACGGTGGGCAGGGCGCTCGTCGGTCGGAGCACGGGACGAAGCTACCAAGGTCGATGCCGAGCGAGCGCTCATCTAACCTCAGCCCATGGCCGACGACCGACCCATCCTCATCGCCCCGTCGGTGCTCCCAGCCGACTTCGCCCGGTTGGGTGAGGAGTGCGTCGCCCTGGAGGAGGCCGGCGTCGACCGCATCCAGTTCGACGTGATGGACGGCCGTTTCGTGCCGAACCTCACCTTCGGCCCGGACGTCATCGCTTCGCTCCGGCCCCACGTGGCCGTCCCCTTCGAGGCGCACTTGATGGTCGAGCAGCCTGACGAGCTCGCCGCCCGGTACGTCGACGCCGGCTGCGAGCGGCTCATCGTCCACACCGAGGCATGCCCCCACCTGCACCGCACCCTGGGCAACATCGCCGAGCTCGGGGCCAGGGCGGCGGTTGCGGTCAACCCGGCGACGCCCACGTCGGCGTTCGCGCACGTGCTCGACCTCGTCGATCTGGTGCTGGTCATGACCGTCAACCCGGGTTTCGGGGGCCAGTCGTACCTCACCACCATGGAGCCCAAGATCGCCGAGACCCGCCGGCTCATCCTCGAGTCCGGCTTCGATGTCGATGTGGAGGTGGACGGCGGCATCGGCCCGTCGACGGTCGCGGGCGCGGCCGGTGCCGGCGCCAACGTCCTGGTGGCCGGCAGCGCCCTCTACCGGGACCCCGAAGGCCTCGGCCACGCGGTGGCCGATCTGCGCGACCGCGCCGAGGCGGCGCGCGGATGAGGTCGGCCGTCCCGCAGCCCAGGGTGGTGGCGCTGGCCCTTGCGGGCCTGATCGGGATCGTGTTGCTCGCTCCGGCGTGCTCGTCGGACGGCGACGGCACCCAGCCCGACAAGGCCACCTTCTGCGCCAAGCTGACGGAGTTCAACAGCGGGACCCAGGCCTTCGACCTGAACGTCGCCGACGATGCCGCGGTGGAACGCATCGCCCAGCTCCTCGACGACATCGAGGCCAGCGCGCCCGAGGAGATCAGCGCCGACGTCCAGGCCCGTTTCGCCTACGTCGACGACGTGATCGCCGCCTCCCGGGGCGACGAGGACGCCCTCGCCCGCCTGGCCGACGCCGAACCCACCGACGATGCGCAGGCCCGGATCGACGCGTACGCCGAGGCGGAGTGCGGCATCGTGCTCGAAGCACCGACGTCCGTGCCCGCGACCACCGTCACCGGCGTGGTGCCGGCGCCATCGGTGGCCACGACGGCGACGGCCGGGGCGACCACGACCGACACCTCCGCCTGATCCCGGCCGGCCCGACAGCTCGAACCGGGTGTGATGATCGCGGCGGTGCGGTCCCTACTTGTCGGCCCCGGCAGCAGCGGCGTTCGCCGCCGCCATGTCGCCCCGGTGGCCGATGACGTGGTCGATGATGCCGTAGTCGGCCGCCTCGGCCGCCGTGAACCAGCGGTCGCGCTCGGAGTCCGCGGTGATCTGCTCGACCGTCTGGCCGGTGTGGAAGGCGATGCGCTCGGCCAGCAGCTTCTTCGTGTACACCATCTGCTCGGCCTGGATGGCGATGTCGGCGGCCTGGCCCTGGATGCCGCCCGAGGGCTGGTGCATCATCACGCGGGCGTGGGGCAGGGCGTAGCGCTTGCCCGGGGCGCCGGCGCAGAGCAGGAACTGCCCCATGGAGGCACCCAGGCCCATGCAGATGGTGCCCACATCGGGCGAGATGAACTGCATGGTGTCGTAGATGGCCATGCCCGCCGTCACCGACCCGCCGGGCGAGTTGATGTAGAGCCAGACGTCCTTGTCGGGGTCCTGGCCCTCGAGGTAGAGGAGCTGGGCCGTCAGCGTGTTGGCGATCGTGTCGTTGACCTCGGTGCCGAGGAAGACGATGCGCTCCTTGAGGAGCCGGGTGAAGATCTCGCTGGACGGATCGAAGCCGGCCATCTGGCCGACGAGCGGTGAGGGCTGCATGGCGGTCGAGGATACCGGTACCGTGCGAGTCGTCCGCGGGCGTGGCGGAATTGGAAGACGCGCCGGGTTTAGGTCCCGGTGGGCTTCGGCCCTTGGAGGTTCGAGTCCTCTCGCCCGCACCATGCCCATCAGTCGCCGCACCGTCCTCAAGGGATCGGCGCTGCTGGTGTTGTACGCCGCCGTCCCGGGGTGCGCCTCGGACGGCGGCGACGAGCCCGACACCAGTGGCGACGAAGGCGGTGACGCCGCCGGCGAAGGCTCGGACGTGCCCGAGCCCGAGGACTGGGTGGTCACCCGGTGGCGGGCCGACCCCTTCGCCGGCGGGTCCTACTCGTTCCTCGCCGTCGGCAGCTCTCCCGACGACCGCCGCGCCCTCGCCGCCCCTGTCGGCGACCGCCTGTTCTTCGCCGGCGAGGCCACCTCGGTGGCCAACCCGGCCACCGCCCACGGCGCCCTCGAGTCGGGCCGCGCCGCGGCCGCCGCGGTGGACGAGGTCGCGGCCGCGGGCGCTCGCGTCGTGGTGGTCGGCGCCGGCATGGCCGGCCTCGGGGCCGCCCGGGCACTCCACGACCTCGGCTACCACGTGACCGTGGTCGAGGGACGCGACCGGCGGGGCGGGCGTACCTTCACCGATGACTCGCTTGGGATTCCCCTGGACCTCGGCGCCTCGTGGATCCACGGCGTCGACGGCAACCCGCTCTCCACCCTCGCCGACGACCTCGGGGTGGCCCGGGGCCCGGCCACCGACTGGGACAACGAGATCGAGTACGCCCCCGACGGTGCCGAGCTCACCGACGCGCTCTACGCCGCCGTCGACGAGGCCCTCGACGCCGTCCTCGCCCACGCCGCCGAGCAGTCCGAGCAGCGGGACGACGACGCCCCGCTGCGCGACGTCGTGGAGGAGGCGCTGGCCGACCTCGACCTCGACGACGACGTCGAGGTCGTGACCCGGCACTACCTCAACACCAGCATCGAGCACGAGTACTCGGGCTCGCTCGAGCAGCTGTCGACCTGGTGGTGGGACGAGGGCGAGGGCTACCCCGGCGAGGACGAGCTGCTGCCCGGCGGGTACGTCGGCCTGGTCGACGGGCTGGCCGACGGGCTCGACATCCGCACGGGGATGGCCGTGCAGCGGATCGCCTCCGGCGACGAGGGCGTCGTGGTCGAGTCCGACGTCGACGCGGTCGGGGCGGACCACGTCGTGGTCACCCTCCCCCTCGGCGTCCTCAAGGCCGGCACCGTCACCTTCGAGCCGCCGCTGCCCGACGACAAGGCGACCGCCATCGAGCGCCTCGGCATGGGCCTGCTGGACAAGGTGTACCTGCGCTTCCCGGAGGTCTTCTGGGACGCGGAGGCCGACGCCATCGGCTGGGCCTCCCCCGACGCCGACGGCCGTTGGGCCGAGTGGCTCAACGTGGCCAAGGTCACCGGCGAACCCGTCCTGTTGGGCTTCAACGCCGCCGGCTACGCCGAGCAGATGGAGGTCCGGACCGACGAGGACGTCGTCGCCGACGCCATGGCCGTCCTCCGCACCATCTACGACCGCTGACCCCCCAGTGCCCGCGAACCTCGCCGGTTCTGGCTCCCGATTCGACCGCCAGGGCGGTCGAATCGGGAGCCAGTTCGGCGTGACCTAGCGTGCGGGCGTGCACGTGAATGAGCTGACCACGCCGGCGCTGCTGGTGGACGCCGCCGCCTTCGAGCACAACGTGGCCA
>CAYYDZ010000012.1:34312-38131 GCA_964470715.1 uncultured Microthrixaceae bacterium
CACGTGAAGGCCTTCAAGTCGACCGCTCTGGCCCGTCGCCTGCACGACGCCGGCCACCGCACGTTCTGCTGCGCCACGGTCCGGGAGTGTGAGGGCATGGCCGCCGCGGGACTCGGCGAGGACCTCCTGCTGGCCAACGAGGTGCTGGACGCCCGCCGCCTCGGCGCGCTCGTCGAGGCGGGCACCGCCCGGGTCACCGTCGCCGTCGACAGCGAGCCGACCGTGCTCGCCGCGGCGGCCGGCGGCGTGCGTGAGGTGCTCATCGACGTGAACAACGGCTTCCGCTGCGGGTGTGAGCCCGACGACGCCGGCCCGCTCGCCGACTTCGCCCGCGCCAAGGGTCTCGAGGTGCGCGGCGTCATGGGCTACGAAGGGCACGTCTCGCTGAACCCCGACCGCGCCAGCCGCATCGAGCTCCTGGAGGTCGCCATGGCCCGCCTCGCCCGGGCCTACGCCGACGTCGGCGGGGACATCATCTCGGGCGCCGGCACGGGCACCTACGACCTGAACACCCTCGTCACGGAGGTGCAGGCGGGCTCGTACACGCTGATGGACACCGAGTACGCCAAGCTCGGCCTCCCCTTCCGCCAGACGTTGCACCTGTGGGCCACGGTCATCTCGGTGAACGACCGGGTGGCGATCTGCGACGCCGGCCTCAAGTCGATGGGCATGGACCACGGCGACCCGTCCATCGACGGCGCCGACGTCCTCTACTGCTCCGACGAGCACGTGGTCTTCATCCCCCACGAGGGCCACTCCTGGGAGGTCGGCGACCGCGTCCGCCTCGTCCCCGCCCACGTCGACCCCACCATCGCCCTCCACGAACAGCTCTGGCTGGTCGACGGCGACGAGGTCATCGACCGCTGGCCCGTCGACCTCCGCGGCTGGTGACCCCACAGGCCCAGAACGGGTGGTCGGGGTTCAGGGTGAGGTGAGGGCGTCGCGGAGGGCGCGGAAGGCGCGGCCGCGGTGGGACACGGCGTGCTTCTCGTCGGGGGTCATCTCGGCGAAGGTGCGGCCGTCACCCTCGGTGGGGAGGAAGAGGGGGTCGTAGCCGAAGCCGGCGTCGCCGCGGGCCTCGGTGGCCATGGTGCCCTCGACGACGCCTTCGGCCATCACCTCGCGACCGTCGGGGAAACGCACGAGGGCCACGGTGCGGAAGCGGGCCGTCCGCTCGGAGGGATCGGGGTGGCCGGCCAGGTCCTCGAGCATCTTGGCCACGTTGTCGGCGTAGGTGGCGCCGTCGCCGGCGAAGCGCGCCGAGTGGACCCCGGGTGCCCCGTCGAGCGCATCGACCTCCAGGCCGGTGTCGTCAGCCACCGCGGGCTCACCGGTGGCCTCGACGATGGCGACCGCCTTCAGGCGGGCATTGCCCTCGAGGGTGTCGGCGTCCTCGACGACGTCGGGCACCGAGTCGGGGCGCGGGGACAGCTCGACGCCGTCACCGAGGATGACCGCGATCTCGGCCACCTTGTCCCGGTTGGCGGTGGCGAGGACGAGGCGCATCAGTGGCGCGGTGCCGGCGGCTCGGCGAGGGCCTCGGCCTGGAGCGCCGTGATCTGGCGGATGCCGCCCTGGGCGAGGTCGAGGAGGCGATCGAGCCCGTCGCGAGCGAAGGCCTGGCCCTCGGCGGTGCCCTGCACCTCGATGAAGCGGCCCGACTCGGTCATCACGACGTTCATGTCGACCTCGGCTCGGGAGTCCTCGACGTAGGGCAGGTCGAGCATGGGCACGCCGTCGATGATCCCGACCGAGATGGCGGCGCACGCCTCGGTGAGCGGGTGCGAGCTGATGGCGCCGCGCTGCACGACCCGGGACAGGGCGTCGTGGAGGGCCACGTAGCCGCCGCAGATCGAGGCGGTGCGGGTGCCGCCGTCGGCCTGGAGCACGTCGCAATCGACGATGACCTGGCGCTCCCCCAGCTTGGCCATGTCGCACACCGAGCGCAGCGACCGCCCGATGAGGCGCTGGATCTCCTGGGTGCGCCCCGACGGACGCCCCTCCTTCACCTCGCGGCGCACCCGGTCGTCGGTCGAGCCGGGCAGCATCGAGTACTCGGCGGTGACCCACCCCTCGCCCTTGCCCTTCATCCAACGGGGCACGCTCTCGTCGATCGAGGCGGTGCAGAGCACCTTGGTGCGGCCGAAGGTGACGAGCACGGACCCGGCGGCGAACTCGGTGAAGTCGCGCTCGAAGCTGATGGGGCGCAGCTCGTCGACCTGGCGGCCGTCGTGGCGGGCGGTGGAGGGTGCGTCGGTCACAGGGTGAACCTCTCGTTGATGGTGGCCAGCTCCACGGGCCGGCCGAAGGTTGCTTCGGCGGCGGCCCGCTGGGCCTCGACGTCGCCGCCGGGCCAGTGGTGGGTCAGGACGAGACGGCGGACGCCGGCCGCGGCGGCCATGGCGCCGGCCTCGCGGGCGCTGATGTGGGGGGCGAGGCCTTCCTCGTCGGTGGTCAGGGTGGCCTCGCACACGAACAGGTCGACGTCGGCGCCGAAGGCCGACACCGACCAGCCGGGGCCCGTGTCCGACGAGTAGGCGATGGCCTCGCCCGTGGTGGTGTCCTCGATCCGAACGGCCAGGGTCTCGACGGGGTGGTCGGTGCGGGAGAACGAGAAGCGCAGGGCCCCGATGTCCGCGGTGGCGTGGTCTTCGATCACGTGCCAGTCGAAGGTGGGGGCCAGGCCGTCGTGGGTGGCGGCCTCGGCCATGGCCAGCGTCTCGGCGGTGCCGTGCACGGGCACGCCGGCGCGGTGCACCACGTACTTGAAGACGTTGCGAAGCACCGGCAGCTCGGTCCAGTGGTCCGGGTGGCAGTGGCTGACCACGACGGCGTCGATGTCGGCGAAGGTGGTGTGGCGCTGGACGTTGGCCAAGGTGCCGGGCCCGGTGTCCACCCAGACGGTGGTCCCCCGCCCTCGCACCAGGTAGCCGCTGCAGGCCCCGTCGACGGCGGCGTAGGTGCCCGAGCAGCCGAGCACCGTGATGCTCAGGGGGCTGTCGGCCCCCGACTCCCCCACCGCGCTCACGACCAGGTCCAGGCTTCGGCGCCGGCGAGCTCGGGACCGAGCAACTGGCGACCGAGGGCGGCGAAGTGGGCCACGTCCCCCGAGGAGATCCACCGGTGGCACCCGGCCCGGCCGCCGACCGCGCGGTCGGCCAGCAGCGAGCGGACCTCGAAGGCGGTCTCGTCGGCCGACGACACGAGCACCACGTCGCGACCCATCACGTCGCCGATGGTACGGGCGAGGTACGGGTAGTGCGTGCACCCGAGCAACAGGGTGTCCACGCCGGCCTCGACCACGGGGGCGAGGAGGCGCTCGGCCAGCACGTGCACCTGGTCGCTGTCGGTCTCGCCCCGCTCGACGAACTCGACGAAGCCCGGGCAGGCGGCGCAGGTGAGGACGATGTCGTCTCGACCCGCATCGGCCGCGGCGGCGGCCACCGCCCGTTGGTAGGCCCCCGAGCCGATGGCGCCGACCGTCCCGATCACGCCGACCCGGCCGTTGCGGGTGGCCTCCACCAATGCCCGAGCCCCGGGGTCGATCACCCCGACGACCGGCACGTCGACGTCCGCCTGCAGCTCATCGAGCGCCGCCGCCGCCGCCGTGTTGCAGGCCACCACGACGATGCCGACGTCGTGCTCGGCCACGAGCATCCGGGTGATCTCGTGGGCGAACCCCCGCACCTCGTCGAGGTCCCGCGGCCCGTACGGGTACCGGCCCGTGTCGCCGAAGTACACGAGGTCGGCGGCGGGCAACAGGTCGATCAGCGCCCGGGCCACCGTCAACCCCCCGAACCCCGAATCGAACATGCCTAT
>CAYYDZ010000013.1:0-12998 GCA_964470715.1 uncultured Microthrixaceae bacterium
GGGCCTCCTTGGTGGACCACCGGCGGTAGATGGTGGCCTTCGACACGCCGGCGGTCGCCGCCACGTTGTCGACGGTGACGCCGGCGAAGCCTTGCTCGGTGAGCACGGCCACCGCCGCGTCGAGGATCTCGGTGCTGACCTGCTCGTCCAGGGGTCGCCCGGGCGGCCGGCGGGCCGCCTCGGCCGCGGCCGCCGCTGCCGCGCTCACCCCGCCGAGTCCTCGAGGTGCGAGGGGGCACGGGACGGCAGGAACACGAGGGCGATGAGCGCGCCGATCAACGCCACGCCGGCACCGACCCACAGCGAGATGCCCATGCCGTCGACGTAGGCGGCCCGGGCCGCGCCGGTCAGCGCGTCCGCCGCCGGAGCGGGCAGCCGGGAGGCCACGCCCACCGCCGCGCCCACGCTGTCCTCGACCGCCGCGGCGGCGTCGGCCGGCACCTGCATGGGCAAGCCGGCCAGGAAGTCGGCCATCTTCGAGCCGTAGCTGGAAGCCAGCAGGCTGCCGAGGACGGCGACGCCCATGGCCCCACCGACCTGGCGGGTGGTGTCGTTCACGGCCGACCCGACGCCGGCCTTGGCCAGCGGCAGCGAGCCCATGATCGACTCGGTGGCGGGCGCCATGGTGAGGCCCATGCCGACGGACATCACCAGCAGTACACCCAGCAGCGGCAGGTAGCCGCCGTCGGCGGTGAGGAAGGTGCCGAGGGCCAGGGCCAGGCTGGTGAAGCCGAGGCCGGTGGCGACGACCGCCTTGGTGCCCACCCGCTCCACGATGCGGGCACTGGAGGGCGCCACCACCATGGTCACCGCGGCCATGGGGATGAAGCGCACGCCGGTGGCCAGCGGCGAGTAGCCGAGCACGAACTGCATGTACTGGGTGAACAGGAACAAGGTCCCGAACATGGCGAAGAACGTCATCGTGATGGCACCGCTGGCCGCGCTGAAGCGCGGGTTGCGGAAGAAGTTGACGTCCAGCATCGGGTGGTCGCTGCGCTTCTCGTGGATCCCGAAGGCGATCAGCAGGACCGCGGCGATCCCGAAGGCGGTGAGGGTGACCGAGTCGGTCCAGCCCTGGTCGGGTGCCTCGATGATGGCCCACACCAGGGTCACGAGGCCCACGATGGAGAGGAGGGCGCCGAGCGGGTCCAGGGCGGGCGGGTTCGGGTCCTTCGAGTTCGGGATGATCTTGTAGCCGGCGACCAGGGCCACCACGACCACGGGCACGTTGACGAGGAAGACCGAGCCCCACCAGAAGTGGTTCAGCAGCCAACCACCGGTGACGGGACCGATGGCGACGGCCATGCCGGACGTCCCCGCCCAGATGGCGATGGCCCGGGCCCGCTCACGGTGGTCGGTGAAGACGTTGGTGAGGATGGACAAGGTGGCGGGCATGATCAGCGCGCCGCCGATGCCCATCACCGCCCGCCAGAAGATCAGCTGCTGCGGGTCGCTCGACCAGGCGGAGATGGCCGAGGCCGAGCCCATGATCAACAGACCGAGCGAGAGGGCGGGCTTGCGGCCGTAGCGGTCGCCGAGGCTGCCCATCGTGAGCAGCAGGCCGGCGAACACCAGCACGTAGGCGTCCACGATCCACTGCAGCTGGCTGCCCGTCGCCCCGAGGTCCTCCTGGATGGTGGGCAGGGCAACGTTGACGATCGTGTTGTCCATCACGATCAGCAGCAGGCTCAGGCAGAGCACCGCCAGCGCCCACCAACGGCGGGGATCGAGCTCGGCGGCGGGCGGCGCACCCGCCGTCGAGGCGGCGGCGTCGGAGGTGGCGTCGCCCGGCGCGGAGGGGGAATCGAGGGCCATGCGGTGCTCCCAGGGTTTCGATACGAGACGGTTTCGTATCTATTTACCCGACGAGGAGACCGACGACAACCCCCGATGCGGTGGGGACGTCGCAGGCCGCGCTCAGCGCAGCATCTGGCGGATGCGGCGGGCGTACTCCTCCGCCAGCTGGCGGGCCGCCACCTCGGTGCCCGCCTCGGCCCAGATGTGGGTGATGGGCTCCTCGGGGTCGGGCAGGGCCAGGGCCCACGCGCCCTCGTGGTGGACCTTCACCCCGTCCACGAGCTCGAGCTGGCGGTCGGCCGAGTGCTCCACCAGGGTGCGCATGACCATGCCCTTCTGCTCCCACGGGGTGATGACCCGTTCGTGCGCCATGTGGATGCGGGGCAGGCCCTCGACGATCTCCGACAGCGTGCCGCCGGCGTGGGCGAGGAGGTCGAGCACCTTGACCAGCGACGCCGCGCCGTCGAACGCCGGCAGGAAGCCAGGGACGATGAAGCCGCCGTTCAGGTCCGCGGCGAAGCCCACGCCCGGAGCGGTCGACTCGACCATGAGCGCGGCCGAGGACGTCTTCGTGGGCAGCACGTGGATGCCGGCCTCGCCGAGGATCTCGGCGGCCCGCATGGTGACCGACACCGGCAGAGCGACGCGGTCGCCCTGGATCCGGCTGCGCACCAGCGTGAGCATGGCCAGCAGGGCTTCGTTGGTCGTGAGGACATGGCCACGGTCGTCGATGAGGGTCAGCCGCTCACCCGACGGGTCGATCACCGCGCCGAGGTTGGCGCCCGAAGCACGCACGAGGTTGCCCACCTGCGCGGCATGGGCCTCCCGGTCGAACTCGACCACCCCCTGGGTCGAGACGAACGGGTTCACCGCGAGCACCTCGGCCCCGAGCTTCGAGAAGACGTTGGCCATCACGAACGAGGTCGATCCGTAGGAGTAGTCGACCACCACCTTGAAGCCCGCGGAGCCGATGGCCTCGACGTCGACCACCGACTCGAGGGCCACCGCGTACTGCTCGATCGCACGCGGCGGGAAGCCGATGTCGCCGATCTCGCTCGGCAGCACCCGGCGGTAGTCCTCACGGTTGAACAGCCGCTCGATCTTGCGCTGGGTGTCCTCGCTGATGTCGGCGCCGTTGGTGTCGAAGAACCGGATGGTCACCGACTGGGCGTCGTCCTCGGCGAGACGCAGGGTGATGCCCGCCACCGCGTCGGGGCGCCGGGCCTGCACGCGGGTGACCGGGACGCTGGCCACCTCGAGGTCCAACACGTTGACGCCACCGGCGTTGAGGCCGGCCATCATCGCCCGCTTCAACATGCGGGCCGAGCGGCTCGAGTCACGCGAGGTGACGACGGTGGTGTCCTTCTTCACGGTGGTGGCGAAGGCCATGGCCACGCGGGTGGCGAACTCCGGGGTGATGTCGACGTTGGCGAGGCCCGATACGCCGTCGCGGCCGAACAGGCTGCGGGCGCCGCGGGACTCCCACACGATCGACGTGTTGATGATGGCCCCGGCCTCGACGGTCTTGAAGGGGTAGACCTTCACGCCCGCGCCGACCACCGCGTTCTCCCCCACGAAGCACTCGTCACCGAGCACCACGCCCTCCTCGCAACGCACGCCGCGTCGCAGGTCGCAGGCACGGCCGATGACGGTGCCGCCGATGCGGCACTGCTCACCGAGGTAGGTGTTGTCGTGCACCACGGTGCGCTGGAGCTCGACCTGCTCGCGCACCTTCACGTTGTTGCCCAGGACGGCGTACTCGCCGAGGCGCGCGCCCGCCTCGATGCGGCAGTTCTCGCCGATGACCGCGGGCCCTTCGAGGATGGCGTCGGGGTGCACCTCGACCCCCTCCCCCACCCACACGCCCTCGGACATGCGGAACCCGGGGATGTCGAGGGCGACCTTGGCATCGAGCGCGTCCTTGTGGGCCCGCAGGTACGCCTCGAGGGTGCCGACGTCCTCCCAGTAGCCCTCGGACACCGCGCCGTAGAGCGGCCGGCCCTCGGCCAGGAGGGCCGGGAACACCTCGCTGGAGAAGTCCACCGGCCGGCCCGGTTCGATGTAGTCGAAGATCTCGGGCTCGAGCACGAAGATGCCGGTGTTGATGGTGTCGCTGAAGACCTGGCCCCACGTGGGCTTCTCGAGGAACCGCTCGATCGAGCCGTCCTCGTTGGTGATGACGATGCCGAACTCGAGCGGGTTCTCGACGGGCACCAGGCCGATGGTGGCCATGGCCTTCTTCTCGTCGTGGAACCGGACGATCTCGCCCAGATCGATGTCGGTGAGCACGTCGCCAGAGATGACGAGGAAGCGCTCGTCGAGCTCGTCCATCGCGTTGCGGACCGAGCCGGCCGTGCCGAGCGGCGTCTCCTCGGTGGCGTAGACCATGCGCACCCCGAACTCGGAGCCGTCGCCGAAGTAGGTGCGGATGGCGTTGGCCATGAAGGCCACGGTGACGACGATCTCGTCGAAGCCGTGGGTCTTCAACAACGTGACGATGTGCTCCATCATCGGGCGGTTGA
Source organism: uncultured Microthrixaceae bacterium (assembly GCA_964470715.1). Classification (GTDB taxonomy): domain Bacteria; phylum Actinomycetota; class Acidimicrobiia; order Acidimicrobiales; family DATDAH01; genus JAEUJM01. The sequence continues at coordinate 4,320 of CAYYDZ010000013.1, forward strand.
CGATGGGCATCATGGGTTTGGGGATGTTCGAAGTGAGCGGCCGCAGACGCGTGCCCTCGCCGCCCGCCATGATCACTGCTTTCACGAGGCCTCCTCGATGAGCCCGGCGTGGCGAGAGGCCCGCCCTTCGCGCAGCGCCGCGAGCCCGATGGGTACGTACAGGACAGCGGCGTAGTAGCTGAGGGCGAGGCCGGGAAGCCCGAACCCCCACGCCGCGATGGTGAACAGATCAGCGCCGACGAGATCGGGGTCGCTGCCTGCCAGGAAGAGTGGGAAGGCAAACATGAGGCAGAAGGTCCCCGCCTTGCCGTACCAGGTCACGTCGATGCGCTTGGCCCCGAGCGCGGCCAGGGCGAGCACGGCGAGGGACACGAAGACCTCACGGGCCAAGACGACGACCGAGAACCACAGCGGCGCGCCGCCGTAGACGATGATCGCGCCGACCCCGACGAAGAAGAGCAGACGGTCGGCCACCGGGTCGAGCACCTTGCCGACGGTCGACACCTGGTCGAAGTGGCGGGCCACGTACCCGTCCACCCAGTCGGTGGCGCCGAGCAGCGCGAGGAGGAAGGCTGCGGCCGCCGGGTTGTCCCGACCGAACAGCAGGTAGACGAACAACGGCAGGCACGCGAGGCGCACGCTGGTGATGACGTTCGGGACGGTGACGATGCGGTCCTCGCCCGTTGCGCCGGCGCCCGCGTCGTCATTCACCCTGCCAGCCTACGATCTGGTGATGGCGACCATCTTCACCCTGATCATCCGCGGTGAGCTGCCGGGCCGTTTCGTGTGGCGGGACGACCGCTGCGTGGCCTTCCTGTCCATCAACCCGCTGCAGCCGGGCCACACCCTCGTGGTGCCCGTCGAGGAGGTCGACCATTGGGTCGACCTCGACCCTGCTTCGATGCAGCACCTCACTGCGGTGGCGCACCACATCGCGAAGGTGCAACAGGACGTGTTCTCCCCCGAGAAGGTGGGTCTGATGATCGCCGGGCTCGAGGTGCCCCACGTGCACCTGCACGTCGTGCCCATCCGCGGCGTGCACGACCTCGACTTCGCCAACGCTCAGACCGAGCCCGACCCAACCGACCTCGACCGGGCGGCGAGCGCCATTCGTGAGGGTCTGCGAGCCGCAGGTCACGCCGAGGTCCCAGCGACTGACTGACGGTCGAGGCCCTCGACGCGCCGTGGCCCGCTACCCGCGGTGGTAGACGACGATGCCCTCGGTGTTGAACGTGCGGGTGAAGCCGAGGGCGACCATCCCGTCGTGGAACGAGCGGCGGTCGTCATCGTCCCATTCGAGCTCGGCCAGCTCGTCGAGCACCACGACGTCCACGTCGTCGGCGGTGGCCCTTCGCACGTGGGGGCGGTCGACGGTGTCGAGCTCGTAGAGCCACCGCCGCTCCGCGAGGAGCGGCAGCAGCGCCGGGGACGCGCGCACGGCATCGGCATCGTCGATCGATTCGACCGCGTCGAGGCGGGCGGCGTCGGCGGCGTCGCGACGTCCGAGGTTCCACGGCTCCCGGTACGGAGAGTTCGCGGAATCCCGAACGAAGAACACGAGTGACGCCAGTGCCAATGCCCCGAGCACCCGTCGGTCGACCCGGACTCGGTCGATGGTGCGGGTACCGATGCGGCTGAGCGCCATGGCGGTGGCCAGGAACACGAACGCGGTGATGGCCACGTTCTGTTCGACGCGCGGCCCGCGGAGCTCGCTGGCGTTCGCCACGAGGTACAGGGCTTCCAGAGGCAGTGCCGGCAGCAGGTAGCGCGGCGCCAGGACAGGCAGGAACAGCACCGGTGCCAACAGGAGCACCACGATGGTGAAGTTGTCCTCGGCGGTGATGTCGCCGAGCACCGAGACGGGGTGGGCCAGCATGCCGACGAACACGCCGAGAGGGGACGATCCGTAGGCGGCGAAGGCGCTCTCGTGCACGAAGCCACCGTCGGCGTAGTACGGCTGCACCAGGAACAGGGCCAAGAGCACCCAGACGAGGCCGAACGCCGCGGTCAACGCACCTTCGCGTCGCTTGCCTTCGAGGGCGAGGAGGCCACCCAGGCCGGCGATCACCAGGGCGTAGTCGGCCCGGCAGAGCACCACGAGCACCGCGCACAGGGCGAAGAGCCGCCAGCGGTCGGTGAGGCCGAACAACGAGGCAGCCAGCAGCAATGGCAGGGCCAGCGAGGCGAGGTGGAAGTCCGCCTGGTTGACGTTGTGGAGCGCCGGGTAGAGCGCGTAGGCGGCCAGCAGCGTGGCGGCGGCGCCGGCCCGTAGGCGCGCCACCCTCCTGGCGATCCGCCACAGCGGCACCACGCCCAGCGCGAGGGCCGCGGCCTGCACGAGCAGCAGGAGCGGGACGGCGGGGACCCAGCGGGCGATCCAGGCCAGCGGGTAGAAGACGAACCCGGCCTGGTCGGCGAGCAGATGGGTCCCCGTGATGGTGACGAGGGGGGGGTCGCCCTGGTTGATGAGCCATGCCCCCTGGAGGTAGCTGGCCAGGTCGGCCCCGCCGTCGAGCGAGCGCGCCCGCCCGAGCGCCAGGGCCCCGAGCAGGACGAACAGCACCAGCGCCGAGCCCCACGGCACGAACCGGTCGGCCGACTCGCTGTCCAGGCGCGCCTGCCAGCGCAGGGCGAGGTTGTCGAGTCGCTTGCGCAAGGTGGGCGACCGCGACGAGGTGGTGGCCGCCGGAATCCTCGTCACGACGGGAGGTCGTCCCCGAGGGTGATCTCGTCGACGAGGTGGGGGCCACCGTTGCGCACGTTGTTGACCTCCGTGCTCACGGGCCGCAGGGTGATCAGCTCCGGCGGCGCGGGCACGAGGAACGTGGAAAGCAGGTCGAGGTCGTGGACCTCACGGTCGAGCCACGTGTCCCAGTGGTCGGGGGTCAACAGCATGGGCATGCGGTCGTGGATCGCCGCCATCTTCTCGTTGGCCGGCCCGGTGATGATGGTGACGCTCGGGAACGCCGGGCCTTCGCGGTCGGGCCCCCGCCAGATCTCCCAGAGCCCGGCGAGGGCCATCGGCTCCCCGTCGGCGCGTTGGATGAAATAGGGCTGCTTGTGCTTGTGGCCGGGCCGCTTCTGCCACTCGTAGAACCCGTCGACGGGGATGATGCAGCGCCGCTTCTCGAACGGCCGCTTGAACGCGCTCTTCTCGGCCAGGGTCTCCACCCGGGCATTGATCATGCGGTTCCCGACCTTGATGTCCTTGGCCCAGAAGGGCACGAGCCCCCAGTGGACAGGCTCGAGGCGGCGGACACCCTTCGATTCGAGGACGGTGTACACGTCGGTCGTCGGCGCCACGTTCCAGTTCGGGTCGAGGACGGCCTCTGAGACCTCCTCGACTCCGAAGTACTGCGCGATCTGATCGGGAGGGGTGGCGGAGACGAAGCGGCCGCACATCGGCGCAACGCTAACCCGGCGGCACGAACCGAGGCTCCCGACAGCCCTCCCCTTGACAGCCCCGCAGTTGGCCGAGCAGATCCGCCAGCTGCGCCTGGAGCGACGCGTAGGCGGGGTCTCCCGCCCGGTTCACCAGTTGGAAGGGGTCGGCGCTGAGGTCGTAGAGCTCGCTGGCACCCGGCTCGTACTCGACGTAGCTGTAGCCGGGCACGCGGACCCCGTCGTAGTGCGGAATGGCCGCGCCTTGACGCTCCGGGCCGTTCTGCAGGTAGATGACCCGATCGTCCGGCGGCGGATCGGGGTCCGACACGACCGGCAGGAGCGACTGGCCGTCCGGTTCCAGGCTGGGGGTCACGCCGGCAAGCTCGAGGATGGTGGGGGCGAGGTCGATGTTCGCGGTGAGCTGGGGCGCCGTGGCACCTACGGGAAAGCCGGGCCCCCGGATGATCAGCGGCACGTGGATGGATTCCTCATAGGGCACGACCTTGGCATCACGGATGCGGTGCTCACCCTGGAGGTAGCCGTTGTCCGACCAGAACATGATCACCGTGTCGTCGAGCGAGCCGGCGTCATCGAGTGCATCGACGATCCGACCGACGGCCTCGTCGACGGCCAACAGCGACTCGAGGGCGCGCTGGTAGTGGTTCTGCGCGGTGAGCTGGTCGATCGTGTTCAGCGGACGGCGGGCGGAGACGTAGCCGGGTTTGTCGCTCAGGTCCTGTTCGTTGAACGCCGGCGCCTCGTTCGTCGTCCACCACTGCTCGTCGAAGGTGTTCAGATGGCGGGGAGCGGGCACCGCCGCCAGGTCGCCCGTCGAGCCCGGCCCACGCTCGGGCTTGGCCACGTGGGGCGCCAGCATCCACAGGTTGAGGAAGAAGGGCTTGTCACCGGCGGCGAGGCGCTGGACCTCCGATACCGCTCGATCCGCCATCACATCGGTCTGGTAGTCCGCCGGGTCGGTGCCGAAGTGGACCGTCTGACCGTTGTCGTTCACGTCGTAGTCGAAGTAGTGGAACGTCGAGGGATCGATGGTGGCGAACCACCGGTCCCACCCCGGCGGTATCTCGTGGGGGTCCCGGGTGCCGTAGGTGTACAGGTAGTGACCGATGAGGCTCGTCGCGTACCCCGCCTGTTGCAGCCACACCGGCAGGGTGTTGATGTTGTCGAGCTTGTAGTACCCACCATTCGGCGCGAGGTTGTCGAGCACGCCGTGGTTGAACGCGTACTGGCCGGTGAGGAACGACGCCCTCGAGGGACAGCACAAGGGGAACGGGGTGAAGAAGTTCGAGAACGTCGTCCCCTGTGCAGCCAGCAACGCGTTGGTCTGCTCCATGACCCGCAGGCTCTCGACGGTCTGGTCGTCCGTCATGATCACCACGACGTTGGGCGCGTCCGCCCGAGCCTGCGGCACCGTCGTGATGGCCCGCCGGACCTCGTGATCGCTACCGCAGGCCACGACCGCGAGGGCGAGGCACGAGAAGAGCGCGGCGACGGTGGCCAGCCGGGACGGGGTGTGCACGGAAGAACCGAAGATAGCGGTGGCGGGCGGCTCCGGCCCGTCACCCGCCGGACCGGAGCCGCCGAGCCGAGGCGCTTCGCCGTGAGAAGCTGGGGGCATGGACGAGGGCACTGACGGGCACGAGGGCAACGGTGTCATCCTTGGGCCCGGGGTCGAGACCCTCACCATCACGGGCGCGCGCCCCGGGGCACACCTCGAGGTCCTGGCTGCGGGTGGACGCAAGGTCGTGACCGTCGTGGCCGACGACGCGGGGAACGCCCACGTCTCGTTCGTGCCCGCCTCCCCCACCGTGATCGCGACCCTGGACGACCTGGTGGCCGCGGTGGGCGCCGGTGACGTCCTCGCACCCGGCGACTACGTCGTGCGCGACCTCAGCGAGTCGCCTCCTTCCGTCCACGGCCCGGTACGGGTGCTGGCAGTGGACGACCACCCGGACCCCGCGACCTACGACCAGGACCTGCCCGGGGGGTTCGGCTACCTGCGCACGCGCGACGGCACGCTGCTGTCGGCCATGGTGCGCTTCCCCGACGAGGGGATGTACGGGCCGCCGCCGTGGCCCACGGTCGTGGAGTACTCGGGCTACGGGCCGTCCAACCCGGATCTCATGTCGCCGGGCCAGTTGCTGGCCAACCTCCTCGGCTTCGCCACGATCGGCGTGAACATGCGGGGCACCGGCTGCTCGGGTGGCGTGTTCGACGTCTTCAGCCCTGCGCAGGCCGCCGACGGCTACGACGTGATCGAGACCGTCGCCCGCCAGCCGTGGGTGCGCCACGGACGGCCCGGGATGGTCGGCCTGAGCTATCCGGGCATCTCGCAGCTCTTCGTGGCCGCGACCGCACCGCCCAGCTTGGCCGCCATCACACCCCTCTCGGTGATCGACGACCTCTGGCGCCAGCAGTGGCCCGGCGGCACGTACAACTCCGGCTTCACCCGTGCGTGGCTGGCGCAGCGAGATGCCGAGACCAAGGTCGGCGGCATGGCCTGGGACCAGGCCCGCATCGACGCCGGCGACGAGGTCGCGGCAGCCAACCAGTCCATCCGATCGCTCACCCTCGACTTCGAGCGCTTCGGCCGCGCCGCCGAGGACTTCCGTCCCGCCCTCGGAGCGCGACGCGCTGCCGATCTGGTCCACCGCATCGAGGTGCCGGTGTTCCTGTCCGGCTCGTGGCAGGACGAGCAGACCGGGAGCCGCTTCGCGCTCATGCTCGAACGCTTCCAGGCCGCACCGCACGTCGTGTTCACGTTGTTCAACGGGCACCATCCGGACGGGTTCAGCCCGATGATGGCGACGCGCTGGTTCGAGTTCCTCTCGTTCCACGTGTCCCGGGAGGTGCCGGTGGTGCCCGACCTCGTCCGCGCCGTGGCTCCCGCGGCCTTCGCCGAGCACTTCGGGTACACCGCGCAGCTCGAGGGCGACCGCTTCGCCCACCTCGTCGACGACTACCCCACGGCGCTGGCCCGCTACACCGCCGAGCCCCCGGTGCGGGTGCTCTTCGAGAGCGGCACCGTGGCCGACGTCGCCGGCGCGCCGGGCCACCGCTACGAGGTGCAGCTGGCCACCTTCCCGCCGCCCGACGCCGTGGCCCGACGGTGGTACCTGGGGCCCGAGACGCGGCTCCTCGATGCTGCACCCGACACCGACGGCGCCGACCGGTACCTCGACGACGTCGGGGCCGGAGCATCCTCCTACGCCCTCACCGAGCGCTTCGACGACTTCCTCCTGCCGAGCGTGCCCATCGAGTGGACCCGCTTCGTCGACGAGTGCACCGCGGCCTACGAGACCGACCCCCTGACCGAACCCCTCACCGTCATGGGTCAGGGTCACGTCGACCTGTGGCTCTGCCCCGGCACGCCGGACACGTCGGTCCAGGCCACCCTCACCGAGGTGCGCCCGGACGGCCACGAGCTACGGGTCCAGTCGGGGTGGCACCGCCCGGTCCACCGCGAGGAGGACCCCGAGCGCTCGGACCACCTGCGGGTGGACTACACCTTCGCTCGCGAGCACCGCGCGGCGTTGGTCCCCGGTGAGTGGCTGCGCTTCCGCATCCCCTTCATGCCGGTGGCCCACGTCTTCCGACCCGGCTCACGAGTCCGGCTGGTGCTCTCCACCCCCGGCCGGGACCAGCCGTTCTGGTGCTTCGACAACCCCGTCGAGGCGGGCGCCGCCCACCTCGTCGGTCGCGGCGGCATCCACCCGTCCGCGCTCGTCCTGCCGTCGTGGTCGGGCCTGGAGCATCCCGAGGAGCTCCCGCCCGCCGACGCCGTCCGCGGCCAGCCCGCCCGACGGGCCCTCACCCTGCGCAACGTCGAAGTCGACCCACCGACAGGCTGAGCCGTGAGGCCGTCCGTCCGGCGCGCCGAGCGCTCAAGCGGGCGCCGCCGGGCGGGTGGTGAAGGCCGTCTCCCACTCCGTGCTGGTCTGGTCGTCGATCCAGAGCTTCCACACCAGGCGGAGGCCGGCGGGGAAGGGCACCGCGCCGAGGTTGACGGCCAACGCCAGGTCGATGGGCGTGCCGTCGGGCGTGCCCGCCGGTCGGCCCACTTCGAAGTCGCCGCCGACCGCGAGGGGCTGGGCGCCGGAGGGACCCGCCAGCAGCACCTGCCGGCCGTCCGCATCGATGAGCTCCATGCGCCACTGGTGGCGCCGGTTGGTCTGGTCCCAGGGCACCTCGATCTTGAGGGCGATGGCGAAGTTGGTGGGGCCCGGGCCCGTCACCGACCAGCCACCACCGAGGATGTAGAGCTTGTTGTCGATGGCCTGGGCGGCGTCGGCCAGCAGCATGGTGACTCGCACGAGGCCAGGCTACGGAGGCCCGTGGCCGGTCAGACGGCGGCAGGGGCCATCGCTGGCCCCTGCGCGTTCGTCCTGGTCGGGCTGCCGGGATTTGAACCCGGGACCTTCGGTCCCCCAGACCGACGCGCTAACCAAGCTGCGCCACAGCCCGTCTGGTGAGGGACAGACTCTATCGGGAGTCAGCGCGGAGACTCGACACGGAAGCCTTCGGCTTCGGCGGCGGCGGCGAGACGTGCGTCGTACGTGACGAAGACGTCGAGGTCGTCGCGGATGGTGATGGCTGCGGCGAGGTGGATGGCGTCGAGCGTCCGCAGGTCTCGACCATCCACCTGTGCAGAGTCTGCGAGCAGCGGCTCGTCGATGTGGATCAGATCGAGCTCGTCCAAGAGCATGTGTGCTCGCGCCGGGGAGCGAGCGTCGCCGCGGCGCGCCGCGCGCGGAACTTCGGCGCGCACCAGCGCCGACGCGTAGTGGTGGGTCGAATCCGCGAGGAAGCGACGCAGGGCCACTGACTCCTCCTCTTCGTGTACGAGCCTCACCAACGCCGACGAGTCGAAGAAGGCGCGCACGTCAGCGCTCGTCGCGCCGAAGCTCCTCGAGGACCTCGCTCAGCGTCGGCTCCCCAGGAGGGGTGGGAGGTGGTGGCCCGAGGCGCAGCGGGTCACCGCCGCCGACCTTCAGACGCCCTTCGGCGATCAACCGCTCTCGGGTCGAGCCCTGTGGCACCGGGACCAAGAGGGCGACGGGACGCCCCCGATCCGTGATCTCGATCTGCTCGCCGCGCTCAGCCAAGCGGACGTAGTCGCTCGCCCGCTGCCGAAGCTCCCGGATGCCGATCCGCTTCACGTGTCACTTGGAGCACTTCATCAGCGGGACGCCAGCGGCGAGGTCGCTCAGAGGTGGTGGGCGAGCCAGCCGACGCCTTGGACGAGGCGCCACCCGAGGTAGATCGCGAACACGATCA
>CAYYDZ010000013.1:13098-24357 GCA_964470715.1 uncultured Microthrixaceae bacterium
AGCCAGCCGACGCCTTGGACGAGGCGCCACCCGAGGTAGATCGCGAACACGATCAGCAGCAGCCAGAAGTGCCACGGCATGTGGGGCTTGCTGTCACGCTCGTCGCCGTCGTCGTAGAGCGTCCGCCCGCACTTCGGGCAGGTGCCGCCGACGGCGAGCGACGTCGGCGTGTAGTACTTGTCGCACTCCTCGCAGAACGGCACGGTTCGAGCCTCTCAGACCGGGGGGACGCCATGGCGTCGGTCGCTGAAGTGCCGGTCCTTGGTGCGGGCACGCTCCAGGCGGCGGATGATCTCGGTGCGCAGGTCGCCGAAGTCCACGATGGCGTCGATGACCAGTTCGGACGCGAGGCGCAGCAGGTCGACGTCCTCTTCGTAGATGGCCCGCTCACGGGCGATGAAGGCCTCGCGCTCGTCGGGGTCTTCGATCTCGGCGATCTTGTTGGCGAACACCGCGTTGACGGCCGCCTCCGGCCCCATGACCGCGATCTTGGCCGTGGGCAGCGCGATGGTGGCCTCGGGTTCGAAGGCGGGGCCCGACATGGCATACAGGCCGGCGCCGTAGGACTTGCGCACGATGACCGACACCTTCGGGACCGTGGCCTCGGAGACGGCGGTGACCATCTTGGCGCCGTGGCGGATGATGCCTTGGCGCTCCACGTCGCTGCCCACCATGAAGCCGGGCACGTCGGACAGGAACACCAGCGGGATGTTGAAGGCGTCGCAGCACCACACGAAGCGGGCAGCCTTGTCGGCCGAGTCGACGAAGAGCACCCCGCCCTTCTGCTGGGGGTTGTTGGCCACGATGCCCACGGGGCGCCCGTCGAGCAGCCCGAGCCCGCAGATCAACTCCGGGGCAAAGAGGGGCTTGAGCTCGAAGAAGCTCTCGGCGTCGACGAGACCGTCGATGACGTCATGCATGTCGTAGGCCTGGCGCTCCTCGTCGGGCACCACGGCGGCGGTGAGGGCCCGGGCGGGCGGTGCCGCGAGGTACTCGGGCGGCTGCTCCCGCCACCGGTCGGGGAAGTAGGTGAACCACGCTTTGGCCTGCTCGATGGCGTCGGCGTCGTCGGTGGCGAGGTTGTCCCCGCAGCCCGACACCGTGGCGTGCATGCGGGCGCCGCCCATCTCGTCGAGGGTGGTGTGCTCGCCGATGACCATCTCGGCCATGCGAGGCGAGCCGAGGTACATCGAGGCGTTTCCCTCGACCATGACGATGATGTCGCAGAACGACGGGATGTAGGCCCCGCCGGCGGCGGACGGGCCGAACAGGCAGCAGATCTGGGGCACACGGCCGCTCAGCTTCACCTGGTTGTAGAAGATGCGCCCGGCGCCACGGCGCCCGGGGAACAGCTCGACCTGGTCGGTGATGCGGGCGCCGGCCGAGTCGATGAGCCAGAAGATGGGCAGCTCGTACTGGAGGGCCAGGTCGGTGGCCCGCACCATCTTCTCGACCGTGCGCGCCCCCCACGAGCCTGCCTTCACGGTGGGGTCATTGGCCACCACCACGACGTTGCGCCCGTCGATCTGGCCGGTGCCGGTGACCACGCCGTCGGCTGGGAGGTCCGTCGCCATGGTGTTGGCGAGCAGGGCGTCCTCCACGAAGGAGCCTTCGTCGAGGAGCAGGGCGAGGCGGTCGCGCACGAACAGCTTGTTCTGGCGGACGAGCTTGTCGCCCACCTTGGCCACGTTCCCGGCCAGCGCCCGCTCGGTCGCCGACGTGACCGCGGCGCGGTGGTCCTCGATGCTGGGCTCGGCCTCGCTCACGGGGAAATGGTGACCGCTGCGCGGCCCCGGCCGCTACTCCCGACGGATGGCGAGGATGGCGACGTCGTCGGTGAGGGGACCGCTCGAGAAGTCCCGAGCCGCTTCCAGCAGGGACTTGCAGAGCACGTCGGGGGCGACGCCCGGGTCACGACGAAGGGTGTTGGCGATGCGGTCCTCACCGAAGAGGGTGTCGCCGTCGCGGGCCTCGGCCAGGCCGTCGGTGTAGAGCAGGCAGAGGTCGCCGGGGTCGAGGGGGATCTCCCGACTGTGGAACGTGCCGGTGGGATCGAGCATGAGCAGCGGGCCGGTGGAGCGCAGGGGCCGCACCTCGCGGTCGTGCCAGAGCCACGCCGCCGGGTGCCCGGCCGAGGCGAAGCGCAGGGTTCCCGCCTCGGTGTCGAACACGATCACGCACAGCGAGATGAACTCCTCAGGGCGCTCCATCGCCGACATCTGGGCGTTCAGCTCCTCGAGGGCCTGGGCCGGGTCGCGGAACTGGCGCAGGAACACCCGCAGCAGGTACTTCGCCTGGAAGGCCGTGATCGACGGCTCGATGCCGTGGCCGGTGACGTCGCCGATCACGGCGGCGATGCGCGAGGCGCCCACCGGGAACACGTCGTAGAAGTCCCCCGCCATCAGGCCGGTGCCCGCCTGGTAGACGCGCCCGAGCTCGAACCCGGTGACGTCGGGCAGGTCGTCGGGCGCGAGGCGGGCCGCCCAGCGGCGGGGCGCCAGCTCCTCCTGGCTCAGGACCTCCTGGGCGCGGCGCTCGAGCTCGCTGCGGCTCTGGACGAGGCGGGCGTCACGCACGAAGTTGCGGCCGAAGGCGAACGTGAAGACCACCGTGACGAGCACGGCGCTGAACAGCACCACCGGGAGGACCCGCTGCGGAGGGCGTGCAGCAGTGGACGCGCAGGCCACCGTCAGCAGCAGGTAGAGGACCGTGGTGTGGAGGTCCTTGCGGTAGTCGCCGAGGGCGATGGTGGTGGCGTCGGCGTCGGCTCCGCTGGCCGCCGCTCGCCGCCACACCTTGTGGCGATGGCGCGCCGAACGTCCCCAGACGAGGGCGGCCAGCAGACAGCCCGAGGCGGCGACCGCCAACAACGAGGTGGTCATGGAGGATCCGAGCGTAGCGCTGGGCTCTCGACGGGGAATGAAGAAGCGGTTACAGCTCGGCGTCACTCCGAACGCTTGCGCACCCGCAGCTTGATGGGCGTGGCTCCGAGGTCGAACGCCTCTCGGAGGCTGCGCTCGAGGTAGCGCAGGTACGTCGGGGGCAGGGCCTTGTTGGCGAACAGGGTGAAGGTGGGGGGGTCCACCGCACCTTGGGTCGCGTACAGCACCCGGCCCCCGTGTGGTGCCGGCTGGGCGGCCTGGGCCGAGCGGATGGCCTTGTTGACCTGTCGCGTGGGGATGCGCCGGTGGTAGTCCTCGATGGCCTCGGAGAGCGCCGGCAGCAGCTTGTGCACGCCCTTGCCGCTGAGGGCGCTGATCTTGAGGATGGTGGCCTCGCCGAGGAAGTGCAGGCGACGCTCGATCTGGCCGGCGACCTGGGCCCGCTGCTCGGCGTCGAGCAACTCCCACTTGTTGATGAGCACCACCACCGGGCACCCGGCGGCATCCACGCGCTCGGCCAAGCGCTGGTCCTGGTGGGTCACGCCCACGGTGGCGTCGATGACGAGCAGGGCCACGTCGGCCGAGTCGACCGACTGGAGCGCGCGGACCATCGAGTAGTACTCGGTGCCCTCGTCGATGCGGCCCTTGCGGCGCATGCCGGCGGTGTCGATGAAGCGCACCGGCCCGTCGCCCGTGTCGACGATGGTGTCGATCGAGTCGCGGGTGGTGCCGGGCATGTCATGCACCACCGCCCGTTCCTCGCCGATGAGATGGTTGAACAGGGTCGACTTGCCCACGTTCGGGCGGCCGACGATGGCCACGCCGAACACGCGGGGGCCCTCCTCCTCGGTGGCCGGGGCCTCGTCCTCCGCCTCCTCCGGCGGGAAGGTCGCGACCAGGGCGTCGAGCAGGTCGCCGGTGCCTCGGCCGTGGAGGGCGCTGACCGGGTAAGGGTCGCCGACGCCGAGACGTACGAACTCCCAGATGTTGGACTCACGGCCGGTGTCGTCGATCTTGTTGACCGCCAACAGCACCGGCACGGTCGATCGCCGCAGCAACTCCGCGACCCGAGCATCCTCCTCGACGATGCCGATGGCGCCGTCGACGACGAACATGATGGCGTCGGCGTCGGCGATGGCCCGCTCGCTCTGGCGGCTCACCTTCGCGTCGAGGTCGCTGCCGCCGGGCAGCCAACCGCCGGTGTCGATGAGCACGAACTCGCGACCCAGCCAGTCGGCGACGACCTCCTTGCGGTCGCGGGTGACCCCGGGCTTCTCCTCGACGATGGCTTCGCGGCGGCCCACGATCCGGTTCAGGAGGGTGGACTTGCCCACGTTGGGGCGGCCGACCACGGCGACCATGGGGAGTGACACGTCAGTGCTCCAGGGCCGCGCGCAGGGCGAGGCCGTCGGTGGGGAGGATCTCGACCGGCCGGGGCAGGTCGTCGGGGGTGGTGCCGTCGAGGAAGCGGCCCTGGGACAGGCACACCTCGGGAAGCAGGTAACGATGGCCGGCCGGCTCGTCGGCGAGCACCCGGCCCACGTCGGCGCCCACCATCAGGCCGGTGACGCCGATGTTGCCGCCGAAGTACTCGTTGGCCACCGGCAGGACCCGCACGTCGTCGCGATCGAGGTCGGCGACGAGCGGTTCGAGCACCGCAGCACCGAAGGGCCCGGTCAGCACGCCCACGGGGGCGTCGCGTCGGGGGCCGATGGTGAGGCCGGTGGCCCCTGAGGCCCCGGTGCGCACGGCCCGATAGCCCTCGGCCGGCGCCCCGTCGACGGCGGCGAAGAAGCCGGACTGGGGGCCGGTGGGCTCGTCGACCAGGCCACGGAACTCGAGCTCGAAGGTGCGGGCCATGCCCACGCCGTCCTCGTGCATGGGGAAGCCCTCGTAGGCCTCGGCGTCGGGGAAGGGCCGACCCGCCATGAGGTAGTACTCGTCGGCGGCGAAGGCGAGGCGCCGGCCGAGCACCCGGAGGAAGACGTCCTGCCAGTCGTGCACGGTGTCGACGACGGCGCGGGCCTCGTCCACCGTGTGGGGGCGCATGCGGCCCTCGGGGGCGAAACGGCTGATGCCGAGGGGCACGACGCACAGCGACGCCAGCTCGGGGTAGCGGTCGAGCACACCGGCGAGGGTGTCGTCGAGCACGGCCCCGTCGTTCACCCCGGGCAGCACGACGACCTGGCCGTGGACGGTGATGCCGTGGTCGAGCAGGGCCCGCAGCCACCGCAGGCTGGTGGCGCCGCGACGGTTGCGCAGCAGGTCGGCCCGCACCTCGGGGTCGGTGGCGTGGATGCTGACGTGCAGCGGCGAGAGCCCCTCGGTGACCACGCGCTCGAGGTCGGCCTCGGTGAAGCGGGTGAGGGTGGTGAAGTTCCCGTAGAGGAACGACAGCCGGTAGTCGTCGTCCTTCAGGTACAGGCTGTCGCGCAGACCCGGCGGCAGCTGGTAGATGAAGCAGAACTCGCAGTGGTTGTCGCAGGTGCGCACCTGGTCGAAAAGGGCGGAGGCCACCTCGGCGCCGAGGGGCATGCCCTCGGCCTTGGCCACCTCGAGCTCGAGGGCCAGCCCGCCCCGCACCACGTCGAGGTGCACCTCGGCCTCGTCGGCCAGCAGGCGGTACTGGATCACGTCGCGCGGGGCCTCGCCGTTGAGGGCCACGATCTCGTCGCCGGGCAGCAGTCCCGCGGCCTCGGCCGGCGATCCGGGCGCGACGGCCTGCACCCGAGCTCCCGACATGGGATCCAGCCTACGGGTGGAACGCTTCGAGGGGATGGTCGGACCCGTAGCCTGGGAGCCATGGCGGTCGACCGTGTCCTGCTCTGCGCCCCCCGGGGGTTCTGCGCCGGCGTCGAGATGGCCATCAAGGCCCTCGCCTGGATGGTGCGGGCCTTCGAACCGCCCGTGTACTGCTACCACGAGATCGTCCACAACCAGAAGGTGGTCAGCCGCTTCGAGGACATGGGCGTGGTCTTCGTCGACGACATCGCCGAGGTGCCGCCCGGGTCGCCCCTCATGTTGAGCGCCCACGGCTCCGCGCCCGAGGTCGTCCAGGCCGCACGCGACAACGGCGGCTATGTGGTCGACGCCGTGTGCCCCCTCGTCACCAAGGTCCACCACGAGGTCAAGGTCCGCGCCGGCAAGGGCTACCAGATCGTCTATGTCGGCCACGAGGGCCACGAAGAGGCCGTGGGCACCATGGCGGTCGCCCCCGACGCCATCCACCTGGTCGAGACCGAGGCCGAGGTCGAGGCGCTGCCGGATTTCGAGCAGCCCGTGGCCCTGCTGGCCCAGACCACCCTCAGCCATCGGGACTGGGAGGGCGTCATGGAGGCCACCCGCACCCGCTTCCCCGAGACGTGGATGCCCGGCCGCAGCGACCTCTGCTTCGCCACCACCAACCGCCAGTCCGCACTCGGGCAGATCGCCGACCGCTGCGACGCCACCATCGTCATCGGCTCGGCCAACTCGTCGAACACGCGGGCGCTCGAGAAGCTGGCACGGGACGCCGGTTGCCCCCGGGTCGAGCGGGTCAACGGCGTCGACGAGCTCCCCGACGACCTCGCCGGCGTGGTGGGCGTCACCGCCGGCGCCTCGGCCCCCGAAGAGCTGGTCGAGGCCATCATCGAGCACCTCGCCCCCACCGAGGGCGTCGAGGAGGTGCGCTACACCGACGAGGACGAGTACTTCCCTCCCCCGCGCAGCCTGCGCGACCTGATCGACGCCATCGACCTCTTCGCCACGTTCAGCCTCGGCGGCCCCATGCAGGACCGTCCCGGGGTGAACGACCGCCAGACGAAGGCCAGCGACGTGCTGGCGGCGCTCCCCGCTTCGGGCTGACGGGCCGCCACCGGCCATCCTGGGGCCATGCTCCCGGTCACCGCCACCACCGTCCGGCTGTTCCTGCACGTCCTCGCGGCCACGGTGTGGGTCGGCGGTCAGCTCACCCTCGCCGGCCTCGTCCCGAGCCTGCGGGCCCTCGGCGGCGACGCCCCCAAGGTGGTCGCCCGCCGCTTCAACCGCATCGCCTGGCCGGCGTTCGCGATCCTGGTGCTCACCGGCGTCTGGAACCTGGTGGCGGTCGACGTCGGCGACACCAGCATCGAGTATCAGATCACCCTGTTCATCAAGCTGATCGTGGTGGCCGCGTCGGGCATCAGCGCCGCCGCCCACATCGGGGCCGGCACGAAGGGCGCCCTGGCCTTCTGGGGCGCCCTCAGCGGCCTGACCGCCCTCGCCGCCCTCTTCCTCGGCATCCTCCTCTCCGCCGGGTAGCCCGGCTCGCCCCCGCAGGCGATGGGGGTGGAACAATGGGGCCATGACCTCGACCTTCACCCGCATGGACGAGTCGACCGCCGAGCAGTGGGGCGTGATCGGCGCGGAGACGGCCAAGAACCAGAGCCGCGTGGCCGAGCGAGTGCTCGACCTGCTCCGCTCGATGGACGACATCACCGACGGGTTCTCCACCGACCAGCTCACCCACTGCCTCCAGACCGCCACCCTGGCCGAGCGGGCCGGCGCCGACCAGGAGGTGATCGTCGCCTCGCTGTGCCACGACATCGGCAAGGCCATCAGCGTCCCCAACCACCCCGAGATCGCCGCCGCCATCCTCAAGCCCTACGTGCGCCCCGAGGTGTACGACATGATCCGGGTCCACCAGGACTTCCAGGGTCGGCACTACTACCACCACTTCGGCGGCGACCCCGACGCCCGCGAGAAGCACCGCGACGAGCTCAGCCCCGAGACCTTCGAGCTTGCAGGGCGCTTCGCCGACGAGTGGGACCAGGTCGCCTTCGACCCCGACTACGACACCCTCCCCCTCGAGCACTTCGAGCCCATGGTCCGCGAGGTCTTCGCCCAGGCCAAGTTGTTCTGACGGGCGGACTCCCCCGCGGGACCCGCTCAGGCCAAGAAGGCGAACCAGAGGCTGGCGCCGGTCGCCGCCCCGGCGATTCCCAGCGAGCCCCACACCAGGGGGCGGCTCACGCGGCCGTCCTCCTCGGCGGGGAGGCGCTTGCGCACCCGCTCCAGGGTGCGCTCGGCCCACGGCACGTCCTGAGCGAGCAGGCCCAGCCCGAGGGCGATGGTCAGCCAGCCCGGACCGGGCAGCGCCAGCATCGCAAGGCCGGCGAGCAGCAGGAGCGACCCACCGGTCATGCGGGCGATGCGGACCGCGATGTGCGCCCGGGCCCGCTCCGCGGTCTCCTCGCGCTCGCCGGTCTCGTACTCAGCCTCGAGGGCCGCCTCGCGCCAGCGCTCGCGCACGGCGTGCTCCGGTGGCCGGTCCTCGCGGTCCCCCATGCCCCGAGAGCCTAGGGGTGCCGGTTCGGTTTGCCGACCCGCTCCTGGGAGCGGTCGAACAGCTCCTGGATCTCCTGGCGCACCTGCTCGGTGACGTCCCGCACTGCCTTGCGGGAGACCCGACCGTTGACCATCGGTGGTGGGTAGATGGGCGTGCCGATGTCGATGGCCAGCTTCACGGGGCGCAGGCCCTTGGCGCCTTTGGGCATGGCATCCTCCGAGCCCCCGATGCCGACCGGGACGATGGGGATGCCCGCCTTGCAGGCGACGTAGGCAGGCCCGTCGTGCATGTCCTCGGGCAACAGCACCGGGCCGGTGCGCCGGGTGCCCTCGGGGAACATCACGATGGGCTCGGTGCCGCCGGCGATCTCGAGCGAGAGCCGCATGGCCTCCCGGTCGGCCACGTCGCGGCGCACCGGGATGCCGCCCATGGCCGAGAAGAACCAGGCCGACCACCGGTACTTCCACATGGTGTCCTTGCCCATGTAGCGCATGCGCCGCCGGGTGCAGGTGCAGACCACGACGGTGTCGATGTTCGAACGATGGATGGGGGCGAGGATGAACGAGCCCGACTCGGGGATGTTCTCGCGGCCGTAGACCTTCAGGCGCCAGAACAGGTGGGAGAACCCGGCGAGCACGGCGCGGACGAAGCCGTACAGCGCCAACGCCGCCTTCGTGGGTGGGGCACTGTGGCGGTGGGCGCCGTGCTTCCCGCTCACGAGGCGTCGTCCCCGCTCCCGGTGGCCTCCTCGAGCAGTCGGAGGATGTCGTCGACGATCTCGTCGACCGACCGGTCACTGGTGTCGACCAGCACGGAGCCTTCGGCCTCCTGGAGGGGGCTGTCCTCCCGCCCCTGGTCGAGGGCGTCGCGCCGGGCGATGTCGCGGGCCACCGTCTCGTAGTCGAGATCGGCGACCTCCTTCGAGCGACGGTCAGCGCGCACTTCAGGGGAGGCCGTGAGGTACACCTTCAGGTCGGCGTTCGGGAACACGACGGTGCCGATGTCGCGCCCTTCGATGACGCCGCCACCGTGGCGCTTGGCCCACTCGCGTTGACGGCTGCGGAGCTCGGCGCGGACCGCAGGATTGGCGGCCACCGTACTGACGGCCCGCGTGACCTCGGGGCCGCGGATCTCGATGCTGGCATCGACCCCGTCGACCGTGAGCGAGCGGTCGCCGACCTCGAGCTCGAGGTGCTCCATCAGGTGGGCGACGGGCTCGGCGTCGGCGGGATCCATCCCGCGGCGGAGCGCGGCGAAGGCGACGCCGCGGTACATCGCACCGGTATCGAGGTACTGGAGGCCGAGACGCTCGGCCAGCGCCCGCCCCACCGTGGACTTGCCCGAACCGGCGGGCCCGTCGATCGCGATCACCTGCACGTCGTTGCTCCTTCTCCGCCGGCCCGTGTGGGCGCGATCCCTGCGGTCATGATCTTGTCAGCGATTCGAGATCGCGCTCGAACCCTGGGTAGCTGGTGGCCACGACCTCCCAGCCGTCGATGGCCGTGGTGCCGTCGGCGGCGAGGGCGGCGACCGCCCCGGCCATGGCGATGCGGTGGTCCCCGTGGGCGTCCACCGCTCCGGCGTGCAGCGGCCCGCCCCCGACGACCACGAGGGAGTCGGGCAGCGGCTCCACGCGCGCACCCATCGCCCCCAGCTCGGAGGCGACGGTCGAGATGCGGTCGGACTCCTTCACCCGGAGCTCGCCGGCACCCAGGAAGCGGGTCGGGCCCTCGGCGTAGGCGGCGGCCACGGCCAGCACCGGCACCTCGTCGACGAGGCCGGGGATCTCGTCCGGGGTCACGTCGGTGCCCCGGAGCGGGGCGTGGCGGGCCCGCACGTCACCGGTGGCGCGGTCGATCTCGAGGTCGGCTCCCATGCGCTCGAGCACCGCGAGGAAGCCGTTGCGGGCCGGGCCCAGGTAGATCCCCTCGACGGTGACGTCGCTGCCCGGGACGATGCTGGCCGCGACCAACCAGAAGGCCGCCTGCGACGGGTCGCCGGGGACATCGACATCGGTGGCGGTGAGGCGGCCGGGACGCACCCGGACCGTACGAGCGGTGCCGTCCACGGCGAGGTCGGCCCCGAAGTCGGCCAGCATCTCCTCGGTGTGGGCCCGCGTGAGCAGCCCCTCGCGGACCACGGTCTCGCCCTCGGCCGCCAGGCCCGCCAGCAGCACGGCGCCCTTCACCTGTGCGCTGGCCATGGGCAACTCGTAGTCGATGCCGCGGAGCCTGCCGCCGCTGACCGAGAGTGGCGCCCGGCAGGAGTCGCCCTCGCCGGCCACGGTCGCCCCCATCTGACGCAGGGGCACCGCCACACGGTCCATGGGCCGGCGCCGGATGGAGGCGTCGCCGTCGAATCGGGTGGTGCCGTCGAGGCCGGCACAGACCCCCATCAGCAGGCGCAGGCCCGTGCCCGAGTTGCCGACGCCGACCACGCCCCCGGGCGGGCGCAGCGCTCCGCCCGTCACCGCCACGGCCCCGTCGTCCGCCACGACGACCTCGGCCCCGAGGGCGGCGACCGCGGCGCGCGTGTGGGCCACGTCCTCGCCGGCGGAGAGCCCGCGGATGGTCGAGGTGCCGTCGGCCAGCGCGGCCAGCAGCAGCGCCCGGTGGGAGATGGACTTGTCGCCCGGCACCCGGACCCGCCCTCGCAGCGGAACCGGGCCGGTCACGGTCAGGCGGCTCACGGCTGCTCCAGCGGGCGCTCGACGACCGTGTAACCCCGCTGGTGCAGTGCGCCGGCCAGCCGAGCGGCCTCGGCCGACTCGACGAGCAGCAGCATGACGCCCTTGTCGCCCTCGGCGGAGTGGGCCAGCTCGAGGTCGGCGATGTTGATGTCGAGCTCGGTGGCCAGGGTGGTGACCTCGGCCAGCGAGCCCGGACGGTCGGCCACCAGCACCCGCAGCTCGGTGAGCTGGTCGGGGCGGGCGTAGCGCACCGGCAGGTTGGCGCGTGCCGTGCGGGCGGTCTCGAGGCGACGCAGCAGCGCCTCGCGATCGCCGGAGGCCACGATCTCGCGGGTCTCGCCGAGGGCGCCGATGAGCCGGTCGAGGGTCTCGACGATGGCGTC
>CAYYDZ010000013.1:24457-28718 GCA_964470715.1 uncultured Microthrixaceae bacterium
GCTCGACACTGCCGAGCGCACCGTCGTGTACGCCGTCTCATCCGTGGCGTCGTCGGGCGTGAGCACCCACACCGCCCCCTCGAAGAGGTCGGCGCGGGCGCCTTCGACCCCCTCCTGCTCGGAGCCGGCCATGGGGTGGCCGCCGACGAAGCGAGGGTTGGCCACCGCCCGCACGATGGGGCCCTTGACGCTGCCGACGTCCGTGACCACCCCGGTGCTGCCCTCGAGCACGGCCCGGGCGAGGTCGGGCACGGCCCCCACGGGCGTGGCCACGAAGGTGAGGTCGGCGGTCGGGTCCCGCCCGATGGCGTCGAGCGCGCCCAGCTCGACGGCTCGAGCGGCCCGGGCCTCGTCACGGTCGACACCGCTCACGTGCCAACCCTGACGGCGCAGGGCGAGGCCGATGGAGCCGCCGATGAGACCCGTGCCGACGAGCGCGGCGCGTCCAGGCACGGCGCTCAGTCGGGAAGGTCGTCGCGGAGGCCGCGCGCACCTTCGAGGTACACGTGGTGCAGCTCGCGCCGCGAGGTGTCGGTCTCGAGGTGCATGAGGACCCGGACGCAGTACGGCGTGCCGCCGTCGATGCTCAGCTCCTGGGCGCACAGCAGGGGGACGTCGCCCAAGCCGAACTTGCGTGCCCCCTCGGCCGGGAAGGCGGAGTGGATGTCCGCCGTCGCGGTGAAGATCACCGACACGAGCTGGTCGTGGTCGAGGCCGTTGCGCTCGAACATGGCCTCGAGGAGGGCGATCACCCGGTCGTGCAGGTGGTCGCGCGTGTCCTCGTCGATGGTGGTGGCGCCCCGGAGGGCTCGGACGGGAGACACGGCCCGGCAGCCTACCGGTGGCCCGTGCCGGAGCCGGGATCCTTCTCGGCGCCGTCGACGTCCTCCGCGTCCTCTTCGACCTCGACTGCGGCGAGGCGCAGCTCCTGCACCTCCGCTCCCGTCAGCTCGCGCCACTCCCCCGGCCCCAGCGTCCGGTCGGTGAGGGGGCCGATGCGGGTGCGCACCAGACGGGTGACGGGATGGCCCACCGCCTCGCACATGCGCCGCACCTGACGGTTGCGCCCCTCGTGGATGGTGAGGCGCAGCAGGTGGTCGCCGAGCAGCGAGACCCGTGCCGGCGCCGTGCGCCCGTCGTCGAGGTCGACGCCCTCGCGCAGCCGTCGCAGCGCCCCCCGGCTGGGGATGCCCGCCACCTCGGCGAGGTACTCCTTGTCCACCCCGAACGACGGGTGGGTGAGGCGGTGCGTGAGCTCGCCCTCGTTGGTGAGCAGCAGCAGGCCCTCGGTGTCGAGGTCGAGGCGGCCCACCGGGTGGACCCGGGGCTCGCTCGGCACGAGCTCGATCACCGTCGGGCGGCCCTGGGGGTCATCCGCGGTCGTGACCACGCCGGCGGGCTTGTTGAGCACGTAGTGCACGAGGCCGGGACGCACACCCACGACCACGCCGTCGACGGTGACCTCGTCCTGGTCGGGGTCGACTCTGTCGCCCAGGGTGGCGACCACGCCGTTGACGGTCACGCGCTCGTCGGCGATGAGCTCCTCGCAGAGGCGGCGGCTGCCAAGCCCGGCCCGGGCCAGGGCCTTCTGGAGACGCTCGCGGTTCGGGGCGTCCTCAGGCGTCGGCACGGGGGCCTGCCCCGGGATCGACCGGGCCGGCATCGTCGGATGAGGCCTCGGGCGGCACCCCGTCTGACGCGCTGACGGTGGGCGCTGAGGACGACGGGGCGAGGGTGGGGTCGACGGCGGCCTGGGCCTCGGCCACCTCGGGCAGCGGGTCGGGGCGCAGGCCGGCCTCGAGGGCCTCGACCACCCGGGCGTCGGGCACGAACTCGCCGAGGGCGGGCAGGTCGTCGAGGGAGTACAGGCCCATCTTCTCGAGGAAGGCCTCGGTGGTACCGAAGAGCACTGCCTGGCCCGGGCCGGCGTCGCGGGCGATCTCGTCGATGTAGCCACGCTGTTGCAGCGTGCGCATCACCCCGTCCACGTCGACGCCGCGGATGGCCGACACCTGGGCCCGGGAGATGGGCTGCTTGTAGGCCACGATGGCGAGGGTCTCGAGCGCGGCGGACGACAGGCGCGACGACTGCCCCTCGAGCACGAAGCGCTCGACGTAGGCGGCGAGGTCGGGGTGGCTCTGGTAGCGGTAGCCGCCGGCCACCTTCACGAGGGCGAAGCCCCGCTCCTCGGCCTCGTAGACGTCCGCAAGCTCGGCGCACAGCTCGTCCACCCGGTCGGGCGAGACCTCGAGGAGCTGGGCCAGCAGGTGCGGCTCGACGGGGCGGTCGGCCACCATGAGGATGGCCTCGATGGCCCGGACCGCTTCGCTGGCCACGGTCAGCCCTCGTAGGAGTCGATGGCGGCGAGACGGGCCGTGACCCCGCCCGGCTCGTCCTCGCCGATGATGCCGATCCACGCGATGTGGAGCTCACCGAAGTTGCCGGCCTGCTCGAGGTCGACCCAGCCCTGCTTGAACATCTCGAGCAGGGCCAGGAACCGCACGATCACCTCCACGCGGTCGACGAAGGACTGGGTGAGGGAGCGGAAGGTGATGCGGCCCATCGACGGCAGCTCGTCCATCAGCTCCTCGACGGCCTCGGCCACGCTCATGCGGATGGGGGCCACGTGCTCGAGGTCGATGCGAGGCTGCGGCCTGGGCGTGAGCGCCGACAGGCAGGCGTCGCGCAGCTTGTCGGGGGTCACCCCGGCGAGCAGGTCCGGCGCCACCGAGAGGAAGCGCTCCTCCATGCCGGCGACGCGCGGCCACGACCGCCCGGCCTCGGAGGCGAAGCGGGCCAGAACCACCGAGGCGTCCTTGAAGGTCTTGCACTCGAGCAGACGGGCAAGGAGCAGGTCGCGCTCCTCCCACAGGGCCAGCTCGTCATCGAGGTCGAGGTCGTCGTCGCCTGGGAGCAGGCGGCGGGACTTCAGCTCGACGAGCGTCGCGGCGATCAGGAGGAACTCGGTGGCGACGTCGAGGTCGAGGGTCTCCATGCGCTCGAGCTCGGCGATGTAGGCGTCGACGATCTCGAGGAGGGTGATCTCGTAGAGGTCGACCTGGTCGCGCAGGATCAGATGGAGCAGGAGGTCGAACGGCCCCTCGTAAACGGGGGTGTGGACCTCGTAGGAACCGGTCCGGTCGGCGGTGTTGGCGTCGGGCGGCGCGCCGGTCGAGGTGGTGGTCACGGTGCTCCGACTCTA
This sequence comes from uncultured Microthrixaceae bacterium, assembly GCA_964470715.1. GTDB lineage: Bacteria > Actinomycetota > Acidimicrobiia > Acidimicrobiales > DATDAH01 > JAEUJM01. The sequence goes on from CAYYDZ010000013.1 coordinate 27,660, forward strand.
GAGGCCGCGGCAGCGGCGTCCGTGCATCTCGGAATGGGCGCCGGAGGTGCGCCAGGCGGTGCGTATCCTCGCTCCCCATGGCCCGCGTCTTCTCCGGCATCCAACCCACCGGTGACGTCCACCTCGGCAACCTCCTCGGTGCACTGGTGCAGTGGGTGCGGGCCCAGGACGAGGACGACTGCGTCTACTGCGTCGTCGACCTGCACGCGCTCACCCTGGCCCACGACGCCGCCGAGCTCCGGGACGGCACCCTCGCCCTCGCCCGCCTCCTGGTGGCCGTCGGCCTCGACCCCGACAAGTGCACGCTGTTCGTCCAGAGCCACGTCCACGAGCACGCCGAGGGTGCCTGGCTCATGGAGTGCACCGCCTCCTACGGCGAGATGAAGCGCATGGTCCAGTTCAAGGACAAGTCCGAGAAGGCGGACTTCATCTCCACCGCGCTGTTCACCTACCCGGCACTCCAGGCCGCCGACATCCTGCTCTACGACACCGATCGGGTGCCTGTGGGCGAGGACCAGCGCCAGCACATCGAGCTGGCCCGCGACATCGCCCTGCGCTTCAACCACCACTATGGGGAGACCTTCGTGGTGCCCGAGGCGGTGGTGCCGCCCGCCGGCGCCCGGGTCATGGACCTCCAGGAGCCCACCAACAAGATGTCGAAATCGGCTGACAGCGTCGCCGGCACCATCTACGTGCTCGACGACCCCGCCGCCGTCACCAAGAAGATCAAGCGGGCGGTCACCGACACGGACAACGAGGTCCGCTACGACGTGGTCGCCAAGCCCGGTGTGTCCAACCTGCTGTCGATCCTCGGCGCCGCCACGGGCCGCACCGGCGCCGAGGTGGCCGAGGGGTACGAGCAGTACGGGCCCCTCAAGGCCGACTGCGCCGAGGCCGTGGTCGAGCTGCTCCGCCCCATCCAGGAGCGCTACCGCGAGCTCGAGGCCGACCCCGGCGCGATGGTCGACATCCTCGCCAAGGGGGCGTCGAAGGCCCAGTCCGTGTCCTCGGTCGTGCTCGACCGGGCCAAGCGCAACATCGGCCTGCTCCCCCGCTGAG
>CAYYDZ010000013.1:28818-31152 GCA_964470715.1 uncultured Microthrixaceae bacterium
GCTTGCGGAACCAGTGGTGGCCGTAGGGCTCGTCGTTGAAGGCCGGGACCTCGTCATAGCCTGAGGTGCGGTACATGGCGATGGCCTCCGGCAGGGCCCGATTGGTCTCGAGCTGCACCGCCGGCGCGCCTGCCTCGGCGGCCAGACGCTCGAGCTCACCGAGGATCCGGCGGCCAAGCCCGAGGCCCCGGGCCTCCGCGGCCACCCACATGCGCTTGATCTCGGCGGGCTCTTCGCCGTGCAGCTTGAAAGCCCCGCAGCCGACCGGTTCCCCGCCCCGGCGGGCCAGCAGGAAGCGGCCGACCGGCGGGCGCATCTCGTCCAACGGCAGCGGCAGGGCCGCGTCCGGGTCGTACCCGGCGTCGAAGCGCCGGTCGAGCTCGGCGTAGTACTCGCGGAGGCAGTGCACGGCGTCGTCTTCCCCCGGGTCGACGACCACGAGGAGCACGTCGTCGTCGGTCATGGCGAGGGCGCCTCGCCCACGAGGAGGGCGAAGCCCCGCCACCGCCAGAGGCAGTCGACCTCGACGAAGCCGGCGTCGCGGAGCCACCGCAGTTGATCCTCGACGTTGGCGAGCCGGTCCTCGGGGTCGTCGGCCGGCCGATCGATCGCGGCGAGGAACTCGCGGTGGCGCCGGTCCGTGGCCGACGCCACCACGTCGAGGTCGGCGAACAGGCCGCCGGGCCGCAGGCCGCGCCGGACCTCGCCGAACAGCGACCGCTTGCGGTCGTCCTCCAGGTGGTGGATGGCGAGGGCCGAGACGACCGCATCGACGTCGCCGAGCGCACCGAGGGGGTTGGCCAGGTCCGCGGCCCGGATCTCGATCCGCGGATCGCCCGCGAAACGCCTCCGGGCCCGATCGAGCATCGGTGGCGATCGGTCGATGACCACCACCGACTCGAGGTCTGGCCGCGCGGCCAGGACCGTCGCCGCGAGGCGGCCATCCCCACACCCGAGGTCGACCAGCCGCCGGGTGTGTGCCGGCAGCAGATCGACGAGCAGGCGCTCACCCTGGTCCCGGGGCCCCGGTGCCGCCGAGCGCTCGGCGTACCTCGCGACGACGTCGGGATCGTCCCAGGTGACCGGGCGCTCGTCCGGCGGAGGGCTCATCCGAGCAGCTCCCGCTCGAACCCTTCGCTGCCCTCCCGGTAGCCCACGGCCGCGGCGAACGAGGCCGCCACGTCGTCGGGCGGGCGCGGGGTGCGCACCGCCCAGTAGCCCTCCGCCTTGGCGTGCTCCTCGAGGGTGGCCACGACGCGGGCGCCGACGCCGAAGCGCCGCGCCGTGGGGTCGACCCAGACATGGTCGAGGAGCGCCCAGCGCCCACCGGGGAGACGGAGCGCCCCACCGCCCACGAGCTCGTCGCGGTAGGTGGCGGCGAGCAGCCGCCCCCCCGGCGGACGCCAACTCGTGCCACCTTCGGCGAACACCGGCGCGGCCGAGCGCAGCGCCGCGCCCAGTCCGTCGTCGGGATCGACGGCGACGAGGTGGAGGGTCGCCTCGTCCCGGTGCTGGCGCACGGGCCGGCGCAGGCCGGAGGCGTTGAGGCGCCGGACCAGGACCCGCGCATCGACGGCCTCGGCACCCAGCTCGATGGCCCGCTCCCGGGCGTCGGCGGGGACGTCGTAGTGGTCGCCCTGGAACGCCCGTCGAGGGATGCCGAGGCGGGCCGCGAAGGCGTGGAGCTCGTCGTAGCTCTCGTCGCTGACCAGGTGGGCCCAGCGCCGGCCCCGCCACGGCCAGACCGCCTGGTCGACGAGGATGGTCACCGACCGGTCCGCCTCACTCGTCGGCGGCGGCGAGCACCTCGCCCAGCTCGCGTGGGATGGTCCACGCCTCGGGCGGCTCGTGGTGCTCGAGCGCCCAGGCCACGGTGAGCGGGTCGCTGCCGGCGAGGGCGAGGGCCTCGGAGCCCAGGCGCGTGTACTCGGCGTAGAGGCCGAGGCGCCGCCACAGGCCCCGGGTCTGGGTCCAGGAGGCGACGGTCCTCTTGCCCGCCAGCCAGATGGTGAGGGTGGCGATCACCCGCCCGTACGTGCGCAGGTGGGCGTCCACCTTGCCGACATCGTGCAGCAGCGCCGCGGCCATCACCGGCCGGGGCGCGTCGGCGCCGAGGGCGGCCTCGACCCGGTGGGCCACCCGCAGGGCGTGACGCTTGTCGGGGTTCGACATGACGCGCCACAGATCGACCTCGGCGGGCAGGAGGTGCCCCTCGGCCCACGCCAGGTCCTCCCGCGGCGGCGGCCCCGGCCGCAGCGACCCGAAGAACCGCTTGACGTTGTGCCAGAGGTCCATCAGACCCGAGCAGCCGGATGCCGAAGGCGCTCCGAGGGA
>CAYYDZ010000013.1:31252-37689 GCA_964470715.1 uncultured Microthrixaceae bacterium
TGTGCCAGAGGTCCATCAGACCCGAGCAGCCGGATGCCGAAGGCGCTCCGAGGGAAGAGGAGCCGACGCGAGGTCCAAGACGCTGCGGAGCGGAGCGAGGCAGCTCGTCAGGCGAACCGGATGCCGAAGGCGCTCCGAGGGACGAGGAGCCAATGTTACGCGTGGTCGATGCAGAACCGGGTGTGGGGCATGGCCTCGAGCCGGGCGTCGCCGATGGCCTGGCCGCACTGCTCGCAGGTGCCGTAGGTGCCGGCGTCGAGCTTGTCGAGGGCGAGCTCGACGTCGGCGAGTTGGCCGATCAGCGGGCCGGCGAGCGACTGCGCTTCGCCCATCTCGGCGGCCACCTGGCCGGAGTCGGCGAAGTTCTCGTCGAAGGTCAGGCTGGTGTCGGTCCCCGGGACGAGTTCGCCCAGCTGGCCGCGCAGGTGCTCACGCTCGCGCTCGAGCTCGGCGCGGATCTCTGGGAGCACGGACTCGTCGACCACGGCGAAAGGCTACCGAACCCGGGCGCCGGTGGTGCGGGGGTTCCCCACGCGGGCCCGGGGGTGGGCCGCGTCGTAGACCTGCCAGAGCCGCTCGGTGGACACCTGGGTGTACACCTGGGTGGTGCTGATGGAGGCGTGACCCAGCAGCTCCTGGACGGCTCGGATGTCGGCCCCGTGGTCCACCATGTGGGTGGCGCACGAGTGGCGCAGCACGTGCGGTGAGAGGTCGCGCAGGCCCACCTTCGTCCCGTAGGTCTTGACCACGTTCCACGCCGACTGGCGGCTGAGGCGCCCGCCCCGGCGGTTCAACAGGAGGGCCTCTTCGTCGGTGCGCCGCGCCCATCGATCGGGGACGAAGACCGGGCGGCCGCCGGGTGCCAGCCAGGCCGCGAGGGCGGCCGATGCCGGCCGCCCGAGGGGCACGATGCGCTCCTTCGCGCCCTTGCCGAAGGCCCGCAGCAGCGAGGCCTCGAGGTCGAGGTCGCCGAGGGAGAGCCCCACGAGCTCCGAGATGCGCAACCCCGTGCCGTAGAGCACTTCGACGATCACGCGGTCCCGCCGCTCGGTGGGGCCGTCGCCCTCGACCGCCGAGAGCAAGGCGTTGACCTGGTCCTCGCTGAGCGGCTTGGGCAGGCCGGCGGGGACCGACGGCGGGTCGACGTCAGCCGCCGGGTCGGAGATCGCCAAGCCCTCGGCCGCCAGGAAGCGGTGCAGGGTGCGCACGGCCACGAGGGCCCGCGCCACCGACGCGTCCGCCCGGTCGCCCTCGCGCAGGAACGCCACGTAGGCCTGCACGACCTCGGTCGTCACCTGGTCGAGGCCGTCGATGCCCGCACCGTGCAGCCATGACCAGTAGGCCCGCAGGTCGCGCCGGTACGCCGCCAGGGTGTTGGTCGACCGCCCCCGCTCGACCGCCAGCCAGGTGAGGAACTCCTCGACCTCGAGGGGCGGCGGCGGGACGGGCGCCTCGGCGTCCGACTCCATGACGCGAACGGTACCGGTGGCACCTCTACCATCCGGGTGATGCCGCTCCGCCGACTCGCCCCCGTCGCCGCCCTGGTCGCCGTCCTCGCCCTGGCCGGGTGCTCGAGCGACGGCGGCGACGACACCGCCGACGTCTCCACCGCCGGCCCCAGCACCACCGTCGCGCCGGCGCCGAGCACCACCACCTCGACCACGACCGCTCCGCCCCAGTCGGTACCGCCGGGGCAGGCCCCGACGACCGCCACCGACGCGACGGCCCAGCAGGCGGGCCAGCGCCTCATCGACGCCTGGGTGATCGGGGACATCAACGCCGCGGTGGCCGTGGCCGGCAGCGACGTCGCCAACGCGCTGTTCTCCTACCCGACGCCTCAAGAGGTGCAGTCGCTCCCCTGCCGCGGCTCCGAGACCGTCGATGCCGCCATCGAGTGCGACTACAGCGACACCACGGGCACCGTGACCCTGCTGATCACCGGCAACGCCAGCAACGGCTACCGGGTCACGAACGTGGGCTTCGTGCCCGCCGAGGACCTCACCGCCGCCACCACCGCTCCCGGCTGAGCCGGCGGACTCCCCGCCTGCGGCTCAGCCCGTGGACAGGGCGGCGCGGGCGAGGGTCAGGCCGATGATGGTCTTGGCGTCGAGCAGGCGGCCGTCGGCGATCATGGCGGGCACGTCGGCCAGGGCCACCCGCTCGATGGTCATGTGCTCCTCTTCGAGCCCCTGGGTGTCCCTGGGCACCTCGCTCAGGTCGAGCCCGAGGAACACGTGGGAGAGCTCGTCGCAGAACCCCACCGAGTTGTAGAAGCTCGCCAACGGCTCGAGACGGGCGGCCACCAGGCCCACCTCCTCGGCCATCTCGCGGTGGGCCGTGGCCTCAGGGGGCTCACCCGGCACGTCCCGCTTGCCTGCCGGGATCTCCAGGAGGTGCTTGCCGACCGCAGCCCGGTACTGGCGCACCAGCACGGCGTGGCCGTCGTCGGTGACCGGCACCACCGACACCGCGCCCGGGTGGTGGACCAGGTCGCGCTCGAAGGTCGTGCCGTCGGGAGCCGTGAAGGTGCCGACGGCAACCGAGATGACCCCACCGCGGTAGATCTCGCGCTCGGGTCCCTTCGTGAACGGGGCCCCGTCCGGTGCGGTCACCGATGACTCAAGAGGCAGCGTGGACCTGCGGGCTGCGGCCGGGCTCGACGTCGAACAGATGCGGCTTGCGCCCCTCCGCCCGGGCCACGGCGGCGCCCACGAACTCACGGAACAGCGGCGCGGCGCGTTCGGGGCGGCTCTTGAACTCGGGGTGGGCCTGCGTGCCGATCCAGAACGGGTGCTCGGGCACCTCGATGAACTCGACGAGGCGGCCGTCGGGCGACGAGCCCGAGCACACGAACCCACTGCCCTCGAAGCGACTGCGGTAGCGGGGGTTGAACTCGTAGCGGTGGCGGTGGCGTTCGGAGACGACGTTCTTGCCGTACGCCGACGCCACCCGCGACCCCGGCAGCAGCTCCGCGATGTACGCCCCCAGGCGCATGGTGCCGCCCTTCTCGGTGACGTCGCGCTGGCTCTCCATCAGGTCGATCACCCGGTGGGGCGAACCGGCGTCGAACTCGCTCGAGTTGGCGTTGTCCAGTCCGAGCACGTTGCGGGCGTACTCGATGGTCATGACCTGCATGCCGAGGCACAGCCCGAGACAGGGGATGTCGTTCTCACGGGCGTAGCCCGCGGCGGCGATCTTGCCTTCGATGCCCCGCTCGCCGAAGCCCCCGGGGATCACGATGCCGTCGAGCTCGCGCAGGCGACCGTCGGCGAGCAGGCCCTCGACGTCCTCGGCCTGGATCCAGTCGAGCTCGATGTCGGTGCCGTGGTGGAAGCCGCCGTGCTTGAGGGCCTCCACGACGGACAGGTAGGCGTCGGGAAGGCTGACGTACTTGCCGACGATGCCGACCCGCACCGAGCGGTCGATGGCGTCGATCCGGTCCACCAACCCGGTCCACTCGGACAGGTCGACGGGCCCGGCGTCGAAGCGCAGGAGGTCGCACACCACGGTGTCGAGGCCCTCCTCGTGCAGGACGAGGGGGATCTCGTAGAGGCTGCGGGCGTCGGCGGCGTTGACCACCGCCTCGACGGGTACGTCGCAGAGGTTGGAGATCTTGCGCTTGAGGTCGTCGCTGATGGCGGCCTCGCTGCGGCACACGATGGCGTCGGGCTGGATGCCCCGGCTGCGCAGCTCGGTGACCGAGTGCTGGGTGGGCTTGGTCTTCTGCTCGCCGGACGGACCGATGAAGGGCACGAGGGTGACGTGGAGGTAGCAGACGTTGTCCCGGCCGATGTCGAGGCGGAACTGGCGGATGGCCTCGAGGAACGGGAGGATCTCGATGTCGCCCACGGTGCCGCCGACCTCGGTGATGACCACGTCGACGTCGTCGGTGGCGAGGCGGCTGATGCGGCCCTTGATCTCGTTGGTGATGTGCGGGATGACCTGGACGGTCTTGCCGAGGTAGTCCCCCCGGCGCTCGGCGGCGAGCACGGCCGAGTAGATGGAGCCGGTGGTGGCGTTGGAGTCGCGGGTGAGGGGCTCGTCGATGAAGCGCTCGTAGTGGCCGAGGTCGAGGTCGGTCTCGCCGCCGTCGTCGGTGACGAAGACCTCGCCGTGCTCGAACGGGTTCATGGTCCCGGGGTCGACGTTGATGTAGGGGTCGAGCTTCTGCATGGTGACCCGCAGGCCGCGCGCCTTGAGCAGCCGGCCGAGCGACGACGCCGTCAAACCCTTGCCCAGTGAGCTCGCCACTCCACCGGTCACGAACACGTGCTTTGTCACTCGTTGCCTCCCGACTCGCTCACCAAAGGGTCTCCAACACCCGGACTGGTCTCGCCGGGATCGGCGGCACCCCGTGGTTGCAGACGTGGGTCGGGTGGGTCGGGCACTGCCGACTCGGAGAGGCCTTGGCGAAGCTACCATGACCCGGCCGCCGACCGGTGAACCTCCGCCGAGATTCCTGTCACACCGGGCCGCACCCCTCCTCCGCCGTGACCACCGACGCCCCGACCACCAGCGCCCGCCTGCCCGCCGACGTGCGCAGCCAGCAGCGCCGAGACATCGCCGTGCTCGCGGCGATCGCGGTGGTGTTGCGCCTGCCCTCCTTCTTCGCCACCCGACACCTCACCTTCGACGACGGCGTCTTCGGCGCTTCCGTCGTGGCCATGCGCAACGGCGGGATGCCCTTCCGGGACGTGTTCTCGAGCCAGGGCCCGCTCTTCCTCCCCCTCCTCTGGATCGGCGACCTCGTCGGCCTGCACACCCTCGACGGGCCCCGTCTCACCATGCTCGCGTCGGGTCTCGTGCTCGTCGCCGTCGTCTACCTGGCCGGGCGCGAGCTGTCCGACCGGCTCGGCGCCCTGGTGGCCGGCGGCCTCGTGGCCGTCACGGGGAGCAGCCTCGCGGTGACCGGCTCGCTCGCCGCCGACGGCCCGGCCATGGCCTTCGCCGCCTCCGCGGTGCTCGTGGCCCTGCGCTACCGACGCGACCCCACCACGGGCCGCGCCGTGCTCATGGGAGCGCTCCTGGGCGCCGGCCTGTGCGTCAAGGCCCTCGTCCTGCCCGCGGCGGTGCCGATCGGGCTCGTCCTGCTGTTCGCGAAGCGTCCGTGGCACTGGGTCACCGCCGTCGGCAGCGCCGTGGCCGTCGGCCTCGTCTCGTCCCTGGCCTTCGGCTTCGCCGACGTGTGGGACCAGTCGGTCACCTACCACCTGGACTCCCCCGGCGGCTCCGACCCCGTCGCCAACCTCACCAAGCTGCTCGACACCCTGGTCACCCGTGACCCGCTCCTGTTGGCCCTCGGGGCCGTCACCCTCGTGGCCGTCCTGGTGCGCCGGCAACGGGGCGAGCCCCTCGCTGCGGCACCCGAAGGCGACCATCCCCCGGCCGACGGTGTGCGCCGCCTCCCTGCCCTCGAGCTCCTCCTCGGCCTCTGGGCGGTGGCCATGTTCGCCATGCTCGTGGCCGAGCACCCGATGTGGCGCCCCCACGTGTCCGAGCTGGTCCCCCCGCTCGCCCTGCTCATCGCCCGGTACCGGCCGGCGGGCAAGCCGCTGTGGATCACCACCGCCGTCGTGGTCCCGCTGTCGCTGGTGTTCGCCTGGGGAGCCATCACCCCCCTCTGGTACACGGGCGACGAGGCCGACGTCGTGGCCGAGCTACGGGCGCTACCCGACGGCGCGCTGGCCATCAGCGACGAGCCCGGCCAGGTCTGGCGCTCGGGCCACCTGACTCCCGACTGGCTGGTCGACACCTCCGTGCTGCGCACCGACTCCGACCGCCCGTCGCTCTGGATCACCACGGACACGATCATGGAGGAGGCCGAGCGCCCGGAGACCTGCGCCGTCGTCCTCTGGACCCCCCGCTTCCGCGAGGACATGGAAGGCCTCGACGAGCGCCTCCTCGACGCCGGCTACCACCTCGAGGCCACCTACTCCCTCGACCGCCGGCTCTACCTCAAGGACGACTGCCAGCCGTAGCCCAACCGGTCAGCCGGACTCGGCGGCCGCCTTCAGTGCCGCGAGGGTCTGGGCCATGCCCTCGCGGTTGTGGCTGTCGCGATCGGCCACGCCGGTGGCCAGGCGTCCCAGGACGGTGATGAGCGTGCCCCGCTCGTCGGTCCACGACTCGGTGACCGTGCAGGTGCCGGCGCCCTCGTCGCCGGCGAAGGTGTAGCGCCACAGGGAGACCTTGAGGCCGGAGGCGCTGGTGCGGAAGGCGAAGGCGGCGCCGGGCTCGGCCTCGACCACCTCGTTGACCGACGACCAGCGCCGGCTCCCCCGCTGGTTCTTGCCTTTGAAGCGCGTGCCCACCGCCGGGCCGGTGGCCCCACCGAGCCAGGCGCAGCCCACGTTCTCCGGGCTCCACTCGCCCATCCGCGTCACGTCGCTCACCATGGCGTAGAGGGTCGACGGCGCCGCCGCCACCTCCACGCTGAC
>CAYYDZ010000014.1:0-24427 GCA_964470715.1 uncultured Microthrixaceae bacterium
TCGTGTGGTGGGTGTGGAGCCGGTGCCAGTGGCGCCGCCGGCGCGGGGGCGCTCTCGCGGCGACGCTGCTGTTCGCGCTCGCGGTCGGCATCGTGTTGACTGCGGTCGCCGGCGCTCGACGCACCCAGACCGCCTACCCCCGGATGGTCGAGGCAGTCGATGCCAGCGACATCCTGGCCAACCCAGACCTCGGCACCGAGACCGCGCTCGACTTCGACGCGGTCGAGGCGCTGCCAGGGGTCGAGACCATGGGCGTGGCTGCCGGCATGTTCGTGGTCCCGCCCGACGCCGACGGCAACCCCGACTTCTCGGCGCCCATCTTGAGCCTCGCCTCGGGCGATGGCGACTTCGGCTACCGCCTCGATCGACCACTGCTCTCCGAAGGCCATCTCCCGGATCCCGACGCGCCCGACCAGATCGTCATCGACCCGGCGTTGGCCGAACGGCTGGGGGTCTCGGCCGGCGACACGACCGAGCTGCTGATCCCCGACCTCTCGCGCCCGCCGATCGACGGCGAACTTCCCGACTTCATCCCCACCGAGTTCACCGTGACGGGCATCGGGCTCTCCACGAGCCAGATCCTCGCGGACGAGACCTTCGACACGAACCAGATCCTCCTGACCCCGGCCTACTTCGAGGCGAACCGGCGCGCCGTCGGCTACTGGGGCCTCGACCTCCGCCTGGTTGACCCCTCCCCCGCCGGCGTCACCGCCTTCCGGAACGCGGTCGATGCGATGGTCCCGGACGAGGACATCGAGTATCGGCGCCAGGCGGTGGACGACGACGCGATCCGCCGGGCGGTGGCGCCGCAGGTCCACGCGCTCTACGCCCTCGGCGCACTCGTGGGCCTGGCCGCCCTCGTGCTCGTGAGCCAGGGCCTCACCCGCCAACTGGTGCTCGACGAGGAGGAGGCTCGCACCCTCCAGGCGATGGGGGTGACACGGCGCTCGCTGTTCGTCGGCGGGATGCTCCGGGCGGCACTGCTCGGCCTCGGGGGTGCGGCGCTCGGCGCGGTGGCGGCGATCGCCGCGTCCTCGCGGTTCCCGATCGGGTTCGTTCGCGCCGCCGAACCCCATCCGGGGGTTGACGTCAACCTGGCCGTCCTAGCCGCCGGCGTCGGCGCCGCCGTGGCCCTGCTGCTGCTGGCGGTGGCCATGCCGGTCTGGCGGGGCACCGGCCTCGCCTCCCGCCAGGTCCGCCTCACCCGGCCGTCCACCGTCTCAGCCGCGCTGCGCCGGCGGGGAGCCGGGCCCGCCCTCGTCAGCGGCGTGCACTTCGCGCTGGAGCCGACCCGAGGCCGCGGCTCCCGTGGCTTGCGCTCCTCGCTCGTCGGTGCCGTCTTCGCGGTCACCCTCCTGAGCGCCGCCGCAACGTTCGGGGCCAGCCTCTCACGCCTGGTCGACACCCCGGTGCTCTACGGCTGGAACTGGAGCGCCAGCATCGGGGTCAACGAGCGGATCCCCGCGCTCGAGGCAGCGCTCCAGGCCGACCCGAGGGTCGATGCGTCGTCCCCCATCACGTTCAACCGCCTGGTGCTCGACGGCAACCCGATCCCTGCCGTCGGCATCGACCGCAGCCCCGATGCCGTCGCCCCCACCGTGGTCGAAGGACGGGCACCCGCCACGGATGACGAGATCGCCCTCGGGGGCCGAACGCTGCGCGCACTCGACGCGTCGATCGGGGACACGGTGACCGTGCGAGCCCCGGACGGTCGCACTCAGCGCCTCGAGGTGGTCGGCCAGGCAGTCTTCCCCGGCATCGGCGCCTACTCGGGTTCCGAGCGCAACGACCTCGGGACCGGCGCCATGGCCACCATCGCCAACCTGCGCCGATTCGGAGCGCCGATCCAGAAGGGCCAAGAGCTCATCCGCCTCCGTCCCGGCACCGACGTCGAGGCCTTCACGGCCGACTATGACACCCTCCTCCGTGAGGGCATCGCCTTCAGCGACGAGATCGAAATCGCCACCGTCCCCCGGCGACCTGGCGACATCGTCGCCCTCGCCCGGGTGCGCCGTGCGCCGGCGATCCTCGCCGGTCTCCTCGCCACCCTGATCCTCGTCCAACTCGCCCTTTCGCTCCTCGGCGCGAGCCGGAGCCGACGCCACGACCTCGCCCTGCTCAAGACCATCGGCTTTCGCCGCCGTCAGGTGGCCACGACGGTCACCTGGCAGACCGTGACCATCGTCGTGATCGCCCTCGTCATCGGCATCCCCCTCGGCATCGCCGCCGGCCGAACGCTCTGGACCCGCCTCGGCGACGGGCTCGGCGTCGTCCCCGACCCCGTGACCCCGCTCGCCGCGCTTCTGGCCCTCGCCGGTGCCGCCCTCCTGGCGAGCGCTGCCCTCTCGTACGCCGGCGGGACCCTTCTCGCCCGCACCCGCCCCGCTGCCGCACTGAGGAGCGAATGACCTTGCCCACCGTCTGCCCCTGCCCTCGCCACCCGATCGGAGCACACTCATGGCGGTGACCGTCGACCACGCCGAACCCCTCGTCATCCTCTCGGAGACGCCCCGCCCCGCCGACCGCGAGGGCACGCCCGTGCTGCTGCTCGCCCCGGTGGCGGCGCTGCTCGTCGTCGCCGGCCTGGTGATCGCGGCGGAGGACGGCCTCGTGGCCCGGGAGCTCGTGGGCGCCGCCATCATCGCCACGTGGGCGTTCGCGGGCGTCACCCTCGCCACCCATCGGGCCCTCCGCCCCCTCGGCACCTGGGTGCTGGCGGGCGCCACGGTGGCCGCCGCTTCATTCGTGGCGTGTGCGGGCGTCGCCCAGGACTGGACCGGAACCGGCGACGCCGTCGCCCAGGTGGTCCGGGCCTTCGGGATCGGCCTGTTGCCGGCGTTCGGGCTGGCCATCTTGTTGGCATTGCCGGCGGGGCGGCTCGACAGCACGGCCCGCCGGGTCGGGACCGCGATCGGTTTCACGTTCGGACTCGGCCTCGGCGCCTTCCTGTGGTCCATCCGCCCCGACCTTCCCGCCTGGTTGCTGTGGATGGTGTCGGTCGCGATGCTCCTCTGCGGCCTTCCCGGCGCTCACCGCAGCTACCTCACCACCGCCGGCCTCGAGCGCCAGCGCCTCCAATGGGTGGGGTGTGCTGCGGCCATCTCGTTCGAGGCGGCGCTCGTCGCGATCGCCCTGCGCCTGTTCGCGGGCTGGCCGTCGAACGGCGCCGTCGTCGCGGCGGCCTTCACGATCCTCATCCCCCTCGGCCTCGCGGCCGGCACGTCACCGCGCCTGGTGGCCCGTGTGGACCGCATTCTGGTCCACACGGTGTCGCTGGCCGGCCTGACCGGCGTCGTCGTGGCGGTCTACCTCGTGATCGTGCTCGGCCTCGGCCGAGTGCCCGACGACGCCGAGCGCCACGTGCTCGTCCTCTCGATGGCAGCAGCCGCCGTCGCCGCCCTCCTGTACCTGCCTGCCCGAGAACGGCTGTCCGAGGTGGCCAACCGGCTGGTCTACGGCGAGCGCCAGGCGCCCGACGAGGTGCTACGCACGTTCGGCGGCCGTCTGTCCCGCGCCGTCCCGATGGACGAGCTCCTGCTGCAGCTCGCCGAGTCACTGAAGAAGACCATGAGCCTCTCGGCCGCCGAGGTGTGGACCGGCACCGGCGGAGTCGTCCAACGGGAGGTCTCGGTGCCCGACCGATCGCGGCGACGCATCGAGCTGGGTGAGAAGGAGCAGCCGGTCGTGGCCCGGGCCGGCGTGTCGGGCAACGCCTGGGCGGCGGTGTGGGTGCCGGCGCTGCTCGAGGGCCGCGGCGATGTGGCCATCCGGGTCGCGCCGGTCAGCCACTCGGGCGAGCTCTTCGGGCTCATCGTCGCCGAGCGGCCCGCCGACGGCGACCTGTTCGGGGAGGAGGACGAGCGCGTGCTCACCGAGTTGGCGAGACAGGTCGGGCTGGCCCTGCACAACGTCGAGCTCGATTCGGCCCTCCAGGAGAGCCTCGACGAGGTGAAGCGACAGGCCGAGGAGCTGCGCGCCTCCCGTGCCCGCATCGTCGCCACCGCCGACGCGGAGCGGCGCAAGATCGAGCGGAACCTGCACGACGGGGCGCAGCAGCACCTCGTGGCGTTGGCCGTCAACCTGCGCCTCGCCCGTGATCTGCTCACCGACGACCCCGACACCGCCGGTGAGATGCTCGACCTGCTCGCCGGCAGCATCAAGGACACCATCCAGGAGCTGCGCGACCTCGCCCACGGCATCTACCCGCCGCTGCTGATGGACAGCGGCCTCGTGGAAGCCCTCCGCGCCGCGGCCGGCCGCAGCCCCCTGGACGTCTCCTTCGAGCCGGGGGAGGTGGGCCGCTACCCCACCGAGGTGGAGGCCGCCGTGTACTTCTGCTGCCTCGAGGCGCTGCAGAACGCCGGCAAGCACGCCCCCGACGCCAAGGTGACCCTCACCGTGGGCGAGCAGGGGGACCGGCTGTGCTTCGAGGTCGCCGACGACGGGCCCGGCTTCGACCTCGCGGCGATGGGCCTCGGGCACGGCTTCACCAACATGAGCGACCGCCTCGGCGCCATCGGGGGTGACGTGGCATGGGACTCGTCTCCCGGCCACGGCGTGACCGTCAGCGGCGCCGTGCCCGTGGCCGTCGTCGAGCCCGCCGACGCGAAGGCTGACTAGAGGGTGGCGCTCTGGCGGGCGTCCCAGAGGTCGCGGAGCACCACCGGGCCCAGCTCCTCCTTGTTGATGTAGGCCCTGGCGCCGCTCTCGCCGGCCCCCTCGGGCAGGTCGCTGCGCTCGTAGGTCGAGCAGAGGAACACCACCGCGTCCGGGGCATCAGCCACGATGCGAGTGGTGGCCTCGATGCCGTTGATCCCGGGCATGTTGATGTCCATCAGGACCAGGTCCGGGCGGAGGTCGGCGGCCATCTCGACCGCGGCCTCGCCCGTCTCGGCCTCGCCGACGAGCTCGAAGCCGTCCGCTCGCTTGATGACCGCACGCGCCGCGAGGCGGAACGGCGCCTGGTCGTCCACGACCAGCACCGACACGGTCTTCACCTCCGGCCCGACATCGTTCATCGTGGCCTCATCGTTGCAGACCGGTCTGCCCGCGACCACCGTGCAGCCACGTGTCAGGGGGTGGTGCTAGCTCGCCCCTCGTCGGAGAGGTAGAGCAACACGGCTTTGACCCGCCGATTCACGTCCCGCTCCTCGGAGAGGCCGAGCTTCGAGAAGATCGAGTTGGTGTGCTTCTCCACGGCACGCTCACTGAGGACGAGGCTGGCGGCGATGGCCGCGTTGCTCTTGCCCTGCGCCATCTCGCCGAGGACCTCGGACTCACGGGGGGTGAGGCGGGCGAGGTCGCTGGTGGGCCCGCGCCGACCCGCGACCAGCGACTCGACCACCTTCGAGTCGATGACCGAACCGCCGGCCGCCACCTCACGCACCGCGGTCAACAGCTCGTCGACCTCGCTCACCCGCTCCTTCAGGAGGTACGCCCGCCCCTCGGATCCCTCCGCCAGCAGGGCCAGGGCGTACGCGGGCTCGGCGTACTGACTCAGCACCACCACGCCGGCCTCGGGATGCAGCGAGCGCAGCGCAGCTGCGGCCTGGATGCCCTCGTCGGTGCCGGTCGGCGGCATGCGGATGTCGGTGATCACCACATCAGGCTTCTCCCGCTCGATGAGGTCGAGCAGACCGGGCAGGTCGCCGGCGAGACCGACGAGGTCGAGGTCCTCCTGGGCGTCGAGCAGGCGCGAGACGCCCTCGCGCAACAGCACGTTGTCCTCCGCCAGCACGACCCGGATCACGGCGGCCAAACCTACTTGGAGGCGGCGCGCCGACGACGGCGCACGGCCCGCCTGGCACCGGTGACCGCCGTGAGGGCGGCGCCGGCCGCCACGAGGCGACGGGGGCGCCGGTCCCGACCCAGCGCGGCCTTCGCCGCGTTGGCCCCACAGGCGCCGTGGACCCCGCCGCCGGGGTGGGCCGAGGCCGATGCGAGGAACAAGCGGTCGACCGGCGTCTCGGGCCGACCCAGGCCCGGCACCGGCCGGAAGATCAGCTGCTGGTGGAGCTGTGCGGTGCCCCCGTTGATCTCGCCGCCCACGAGGTTGGCGTTGGCGGCCTCGAAGCTCGGCGGGGTGAAGACGTGGCGGGCGAGGACGCGGTCGCCGAAGCCTGGCGCCATGCGCTCGATGCGGGCCTCCATCCGGGCCACGAAGCGCTCGGTCTCGGACTCGTCCCACCGCCCGGTGAGGGCGTCGGGGCCGGCGTCGCCCTTCACCTCCCGGGGCACGTGGGCGTAGGCCCAGGCCGCCTCGGTGCCCGCCGGCGAGCGGCTGGGGTCGGCGGTGGTCATCTGGCCCATCACGAGGAAGGGATGGGAGGGCAACAGGCCCCGGGCCAGCTGGGTCGACATCTCGGAGAGGTCATCGAGCGAGTCGGCCACGTGCACCGTGCCCGCCCGCCCTACTTCCGGGTCGAGCCAGGGGATGCGGCCGTCGAGGGCCCAATCGACCTTGACCGTCCCCGAGCCGTACTCGAAGCGCCGCACGTCCTCGAGCAGCCGCGCGGGCAGGTGCTCGGCGGCCACGAGGTGCGAGTAGAGGGCCGGGGCGCCGACATCGGCGAGCACGGCCCGCCGGGCGTCGTAACGCGTGCCGTCCGCGCCCACAGCGGCGACCGCTCGACCGGCGCGCACCTCGATCCCGGTCACCCGTACGCCGCACTCGATACGCCCGCCCCGCTCGACGAGCCGCCGCACGAGGGCATCGGTCAGCGACTGCGCGCCCCCGGCCGGAACGGGGAAGCCGAGCTCCTGGCCGAGGCCGCCGAGCAGCCAGCCGAAGAGTCCGCCGCCGGTCGACTCGGGGCTGAGGTCGGTGTGCAGGGCGCACCCGGCGAGCAGGAGCCCGCCGCCCTCGCCCCGGAACTCCTCCTGGGCGAGGCGCCGCACCGTCATGAGGGCCAGGCGGGCGAAGGGCAGGGCCCGCGACGGGCCGAGGGCCGCGGCCAGTCGTGCCCCGGAGGCGACGGGCGGGAAGGGACGCAGGAGCGCATCGAGCAGGGCGTCGCCGATCTGCTCCCAGAGGGCGTAGAGGTGACGCCAGCCGTCCCCGTCGCCGCCGGCGAAGCGCTCGAGCGAGTCGGCGGTCTCGTCGCCGTGGGTCGAGAGCACGGCGGTGGGGCCGTCCGGGGTCGGGTGGGCCACCACCAGAGGCGCCCGGCACCACTCGAGGCCGTAGCGCTCCAAGCCGAGGGCCTTCAGCGGCGGCGACGCCACGCCGAGGGGGTAGAAGGCGCTGAAGAGGTCGTTGCGGAATCCGGGCGCGGTGACCTCGGCGGTGCGCACGGCGCCGCCCGGCGCGTCGTTGGCCTCGAGCACCACCACGTCCCACCCGGCATCGGCGAGGACGTTGGCGGCGACGAGGCCGTTCGGGCCTGCACCCACCACCACGGCGTCGCTCATCGGCGTCCCTCGTCGGTCACGGCCGAGCGCATCGTCCGGTGCGCGCTCACCACGGCAGGATAGGCGCCATGGCCCTCCGCACGGACGACCTCGCGCCCTCCCCCGCCGTGACCCTCACGGCCTTCACCAAGGTGGCCATCGTCGCCGTCGCCGCGTACGCGGGCGCCCAGGTGATCGCCGACGTCGCCAGCCTGAAGATCGGCATCGTCGCGGGCCGGGCGGTGGACATGGGCACCTTCATCTACCCCATCACCTTCACCCTCCGCGACGTGGTGCACAAGGTGCTCGGTCGCCGCGCCGCCCGCACCCTGATCATCACCTGCGGCGGCGTCAACTTGTTCATGGGCGCCTACTTCGCCTGGACGGCGAGCGTGGCCAGCGACCCCTCATGGGGGCTCGGCGCCGAGTACTCGGCCATCCTGGGGCCGGTCTGGCGCATCGTGATCGCCTCGATCATCGCCGAAGTGGTGAGCGAGCTCGTCGACACCGAGGTGTACCACTGGTTCGTGACCCGGGTCACCACCCGCCACCAGTGGGCGCGGGTGCTCACCAGCAACGCCGTCAGCGTCCCCCTCGACAGCGTCATCTTCGGGGTGCTCGCCTTCGGGGCCCTCCCGTTCCTCGGCGACGACGCCCTCACCCTCCCGTGGCCCGCGGTGTGGGACATCGTGCTCGTGAACATCGTGGTCAAGGGTCTCGTGACCCTCGCCAGCCTCCCGTTGATCTACGTCGCCCCCGACCGCAATTGGGACGAAATCGACTAGACACGACCTGTGGCCTCGCGATCCGCGCCCGATCGATACCTGGGTGCCCCCCGTCCGCGACCGCCCTCCCCAGAGCCGGCGGCCCGCCACCACCGCCTGCACCGTCCGTCACGACGGGTGGTCCTGGTGGCGGCCTCGATCACCCTCGTCGCCATCGCCCTGGTCCTCGCGCCTCGCGTGGTGAGGGAGCGGGACGAACCCGTCGACCGCGCCGTGGACACCTACACGGTGCGGCTCGGCGACACGATCTCGTCGGTGGCCCAGCTCCACGGCACACCCAAGGAGGTGGTGCAGGAGGCCAACGGCCTCACCGATGCCTCGTCGATCGAACCGGGCAGCCAGATCGAAGTACCGCACCCCACGTCGGCCGACGACGAGCTGCCCACCTTCCTCGCCGCCGATCCCGACCTCATGGCCCTGCGCCCGACCTTCGCCACCGTGGCCACGCAGTACGACGTGCCGGTCGGCCTCCTCGAGTCCCTTGCCTGGCAGACGTCGGCCTGGGACGCCGACAAGATCGGCGAGGAGGGGCGCACCGGCATCGCACAGCTCCGCCCGTCGACGGTGGACTACATCAACGACGAGCTCGTCCCCGGCCCGGCACTCGATCCTGCGGTCCCGGCGGAGGACATCGAGCTCATGGCCGCCTACGTCGACGAGCTGTTGCGCCAGACCGACGGCAGCTGGGCGGCCACCACCGCGGCCTACCGCCTCGGCCTGTCGGCGGCAACCGCTGAGAACTGGGACGGAGACACGATCGGCTTCATCACCACGGTCCTCGCCGGCGTCCCGGATTTCGAGGCCGGTTGACGTGGCCCGCGCCGTGGCCCTGGGCAAGGCGGGGGCTGCCCGCTTCGACCACCTCCCACCGGCGACCGTCGAAGGCGCACGGGTCAAGACCGCCCGACGCCTCCCCCGCCAGGCGGACGCAATGACCCTCGGACGCACCATCTACGTCCGACCCGGGCATGAAGCCAGCCAGGCCCTCCTCGCGCACGAACTGGTCCACGTTCGGCAATGGCAGCAGTACGGGAGGTTCGGTTTCCTGCGGCGCTACCTGTGGGACTACGTCCGCAACCTCGTCGCCCTCCGCGACCACATGGCCGCCTACTGGGCCATCGCCTTCGAGGCCGAGGCGAGGGAGGTGGCCGCCCAGTGGACGGCGCGCCACACCTGACCCCGGTGCTCGTCGGCCTCTCCGTGGCCGACGAGCCCGAACCGTGGCGTGCGGGCGGGTTCGACGTCGCGG
Organism: uncultured Microthrixaceae bacterium; assembly: GCA_964470715.1. GTDB lineage: Bacteria > Actinomycetota > Acidimicrobiia > Acidimicrobiales > DATDAH01 > JAEUJM01. The sequence continues at coordinate 9,424 of CAYYDZ010000014.1, forward strand.
CCGACGCCACCTGCCGGATCGGATCGGTGACGGTCCGGCTGGAGGGACGGGCCGCGGGCCGCGGGATCACCTCGTGGGCCTTGAACGACCTCCCGGCGCCCACCACCGACATCGACGGTGTCCCCACCGTCGCCGCACCCGCGACGACATCATCCGGGGGGGCGCACCCCAACGGTGCGGTCGTGATCGATCATGTGGTGATGACCACACCCGACCCCGAGCGCACCATCGCCGCACTCGAAGCGACGGGGATGGTCCATCGCCGCACGCGGTTGGCCGACGGCTACGACCAGCCGATGCGCCAGGACTTCTTCCGTCTGGGCGAGGTGATCCTCGAGCTCATCGGCCCCCGGGAGCCCGACCCCGCACGCGCCCATCGGCCCGCCCGCCTCTACGGTCTCGCTCTCACCGTGGCCGACCTCGACGCCACGGCCGCCGCCCTCGGCCCCCACCTCACCGCCCCCAAGGACGCCGTTCAGCCGGGCCGCCGCATCGCCACGCTGCGCACCCGGGAGCTGCACCTGACGGTGCCGACGGCGTTCCTCTCACGTGGCCCCGCGGCGGTCGGATGATGACCCTGGCGCCGCTACCGAACCGCGTCGGCTGCTTCGCGCCGGTCCCCCTGGCGAACCCGTAACCTGCCGCGGTGCTCGACCACGTCTTCACCGACGCCATCGGGGCCCTCCGCGAAGCCCTGGTCAGCGCCATGCTCGAGCGCCAGGCCTTCGAAGAGCGCTTCCAGGCCGACGTCCTGCTCGGCGACCTGACCTGGGAAACCAGCTACGGGCTCCCCGGCGAGGGCCTCCCGCCGCGCATCCGCGCCGACATCACCCTCGACTGGCCCACGTGGGCCCAGAGTGCCTACCGGTCGTGGTTCATCGGCGAGGACTTCGACGAGGGACCGCACATCGAAGTCGAGATCGTGCTGCGCATCCAACGCCTGTCGAGCCAGCCCGACCTGCGTTCCATCCTGTCCGTGCTGCCCGAGACCAGCCCGCCCATCGGGGACGAGCGCCTCGACCGGTCGAGCCCAACGGTCGAAATCGTGTACGACCGCGAGCTCGACCACCCGCAGTACGCGCTCGAGATCTCCTACGACGGTTCCTATGAGCTGGGCGAAGCGGCCCTCAGCGATGGCTCCATCCTCGATGACCACTTCAAGGACATGGGCGGCTGGATCGCGTCGATGCTGGTGAGCCTGGGCGACGTGAAGCTCTCGTACCTCCCTCCGGACCTGGACGACGGCGAGCGCTGAGCGCACGAGGTGTCTCCGAGGGGATCCGCTTCGGGACGTCACCGACCTCGCGATCGGCGCGGACCGGGTAGCTTCAGCCTGAAGCTGACGCTGGGGGACGACATGGCAGACGACGATCGCAGTGCCGAGGCACGCGCCGCCTACGAGCGCTACGTGGCCGAGCGGGGACGGGTCGAGGCCGGCGAGCGCACCTGGGGGTCGCTGGCCGAGGAGTTCTTCACCGAGGACGTGGTCTTCATCGACCCGGCCTGGGGCCGCTCGGAGGGTCGCGCCGCCGTGACCGACTTCATGGACCGCTCCATGGCGGGGCTCGAGGACTGGACCTTCCCCGAGGAGTGGATCATGGTCGACGGCGACCGGGTGGTGAGCTTCTGGTGGAACCGCCTGCCGGGCACCGACGCCGACGGCCGGCCCTTCCAGGCACCCGGCGTGTCGATCATGCGCTACGCCGGCGACGGCCGGTTCGACCACGAGCTCGACATCCTCAACATGGCCGAGGTCATGGAGATCATCACCAACAGCGGCTGGGTCCCGCAGGGCACGATGAACCTGCCTCCCAAGGAGCCCGTCCGCGACACCACGCCCCCCGGATAGCGCTCCGTACGAATCGGCGGGCGCCGGCGGGATCGGCGCTCAGAGGCCGAAGGGGCGGGGCGGCAGGTCCTGGAACTCGGGAAGGCGCTTCTCGGACTTGGCCGCGAAGGTCTCGAGCATGTCGGTCGGCTGGAACATGCCGGTCTGCCAGGTGGCGATGTAGTTGAGGGCGTCGGCCACGGTGTGGTCCCGGCCGTAGTTCACCGTCTCCTTCGTGCCCCAGATGGCCAGCGGCGACTTGCTGGCGATCTCCGCAGCCACTTCCATCACCCCGGCGATCAGCGTGTCGTGGTTGGCGAACACCTGGTTGACCAGGCCGACCTCCGCGGCCCGGTCGGCGGGCATGCGCCGGCCGGTGTAGGCCAGCTCTCGGGCGATGCCCTCGGGGATGATCTTGGGCAGGCGCTGGAGCGTGCCCACGTCGGCGGTCATGCCGATGTTGATCTCCTGGATGCAGAAGAAGGCGTCGGCGGTGGCGTAGCGCATGTCGCAGGCGGTCACGAGGTCGACGGCGCCGCCGATGCAGCCACCCTGGATGGCGGCCAGCACGGGCATGCGGGCCCGCTCGAAGCAGGTGAAGCTCTCCTGCAGCGCCAGCGCGGTGAGTCGCAGCTGCGCTCGCTGTCGGCCCATCTCCACGGGCGGGGCATCGGGGTCACCGCCGCCGGTGAGGCCGTTGCCCGAGAACACGCTGAGGTCCATGCCGGCGCTGAAGTGGCGGCCGGTGGACGACAGCACGATCACCCGGGCCGAGCCCTCGGCATCGATGCGGTTCACGATCTCGGGCAGCTCCCGCCAGAAGGCGGGCGTCATGGTGTTGAGCTCGTCCCCCCGGTCGAGGCGGATGTGCGCCACGTGGTCGGCGATGTCGACGTCGAAGCAGTCGTAACCCATGGGCCGCGACGCTACCCCCTCGGGATTTCTTGGTGAGAAACCCCCGTAACGGGGGTTTCTCACCAGGATTTCCGGAGGTTGGGGTCAGTCCAATGCGCCGGCGAGCTCGGCGAGCGAGGTCTCGGGCCGGGCGCCGTAGTGGCTGATGACCTCACCGGCGGCCAGGGCGGCGAGGTGGCCACAGCGGTCGAGGTCCTGGCCCGTGGTCAGGCCGTGCAGGAAGCCGGCGGCGTAGAGGTCGCCGGCACCGGTGGTGTCGACCACGTCGCCGTGGGGGTGGATCGGGATCACGTGCTCCTCGTCGGCGGTCACGATCACCGAGCCCTTCTCGCTGCGGGTGAGGCAGGCGATCTCGCAGTGGCCCCGCACCTGGTCACGGGCGGCCTCCCACGAGTCGACCTGGTAGAGCGAGGTGATCTCGGCCTCGTTGGCGAAGAGCACGTCCACCCGCTCCTGCACGAGGGCGAGGAACTCGTCGCGGTAGCGGTCCACGCAGAACGAGTCCGAGAGGCTGAGGGCCACCCGGTTCCCGGCAGCGCGGGCGTGGTCCATCGCCTTGACGATGGCCTCCTTGGCGGAGGGCACATCCCAGAGGTAGCCCTCGGCGAGGACGACCTTGCCCCGCATGACCAGCGCCTCGTCGACGTCGTCGGGGCCGAGCAGGCCGGCGGTGCCGAGGAAGGTGTTGAGGGTGCGCTCGGCGTCCGGGGTGACGGCGATGAGACAGCGCGCCGTCGACGGGCCGTCGGTGGCCGGCGACGCGTTGAACACGATTCCGAGCGAGGTGATGTCGTGGGTGAAGATCTCGCCCAACTGGTCGTCGCGCACCTTGCCCACGAAACCGCCGGTGCCGCCGAAGGAGGCCACGCCGGCGATGGTGTTGGCCACCGACCCGCCCGAGCTCTCCTCGGCCGGCGGCAGGGCGGCGTAGAGCGCGTCGGCGCGCTCGGCGTCGATGAGGCCCATCGCCCCCTTCACGAGCTCGTGCTCGGCCAGGAAGGCCTCGTCCACGGGGCTGATGACGTCCACGATGGCGTTGCCGATGCCGACCACGTCGAGGGGGCCGGCGGAGGGTGCGGGGTTCTCGCTCACGAGGCGAGGAGGTTACTGCGACGGGTGCCGCGCACCCCTAACCTGCCCGGATGGACCCGTACCGCCTCCCGCGCACGGTCGTGCCGTCCCACTACGCACTGCGCCTGGCCCCGGACCTCGAGGCTGGCACCTTCACCGGCGCGGTGGCCATCACCGCCGACGTGGCCGACGAGGTCGACGAGGTCGTCCTCAACGCCGCCGAGCTGACCATCGACGAGGCGTGGCTGGAGAACCCCGAGGGCATCCGCCGCAACGCCACAGTCACCTTCGACGCCGAGAGCGAACGGGCCACGCTGGCCCTCGAGGAGCCGGCCGCCGCCGGGCCCTGGACGGTGCACCTCGCCTTCGCCGGCATCCTCAACGACAAGCTCCACGGGTTCTACCGCAGCACCTTCGCCGACGCCGAGGGCGTCGAGCGGGTCATCGCCACCACCCAGTTCGAGGCCACCTCCGCCCGCCGGGCCTTCCCGTGCTGGGACGAGCCCGAGTTCAAGGCCACCTTCGGGGTCACCCTCGTGGTCCCGGACGACCTGTTCGCCGTGTCCAACGCCGCCGAGACCGGGCGCCAGCCCGCCGGCGACGGCACGGTGGCGGTCACCTTCGCCGACACCATGGTCATGTCCACCTACCTCGTGGCCTTCGTGGTCGGCCCCCTGGAGGCCACCGAGGTGGTCGACGCCGGCGGCACGCCCCTTCGCGTGGTCCACCCGCTCGGCAAGGGCCACCTGGCCCAGTTCGCCCTCGAGGTCGGGGCCTTCACCCTCGCCTTCTTCGAGGACTACTACGGCATCCCCTACCCGGGCGACAAGGTCGACCTCGTGGCGGTGCCCGACTTCGCCTTCGGCGCCATGGAGAACCTCGGGTGCATCACCTTCCGCGAGGTGCTGCTGCTCGTCGACCCCGACGGCGTCACCCAGCCCGAGCTGCAGCGGGTGGTCGACGTCATCGCCCACGAGCTGGCCCACATGTGGTTCGGCGACCTCGTGACCATGAAGTGGTGGAACGGCATCTGGCTGAACGAGGCCTTCGCCACCTTCATGGAGATGCTCGCCACCGACGCCTTCCGGCCGGCCTGGCAGCGCTGGGTCGACTTCGGCCTCTCGCGCACCGCCGCCTTCGACGTCGACTCGCTGGCCTCCACCCGCCCCATCGAGTTCGAGGTGGTCTCGCCGGCCGACTCCGAGGGCATGTTCGACGTCCTCACCTACGAAAAGGGCGCCGCCGTCGTCCGGATGCTCGAGCAGTGGCTCGGCGCCGAGAACTTCCGGGAGGGCATCCGGGGCTACCTCGACGCCCACCGCTACGCCAACACCGAGACGACCGACCTCTGGGACGCCATCGAGGCCGCCAACCCGGGCCTCCCGGTGCGCAAGGTCATGGACAGCTGGATCTTCCAGGGCGGGTACCCCCTGCTCTCGGTCGAGCGCACCGCCGCCGGTGTCCGGGTGAGCCAGCAGCGCTTCGCCTTCGCCGGCGGCGGCGAGGACGACGTGGCCCCGGCCACCTGGTCGGTCCCAGTGCTGGTGCGAGCCGGCACGGACGTCTCCGGCGATGACGCCGCTCCCGTCGGCGCCACCGCGACGAGCAGCGAGCGCCTCGAGCGCACCCTGGTCGAGGGCGCACCGGTCGAGCTCGACCTCGGCCCGGTGGACTGGGTGCAGGCCAACGTCAACGGCAGCGGCTTCTACCGGGTGCACTACGACGCCGAGCTCCGGGCCGCCCTGGCCGCCCGGGCCCAGGACGTGCTCGCCCCGGTGGAGCGCTACGGCCTCGTGGACGACACCTGGGCCTCGGTGCTCGCCGGGCGGACCACCACCCCCGAGTTCTGCGAGTTCGTCCGGGGCTTCACCGCCGAGACGGACCTCGCGGTCTGGCAACGCCTGTTGGGTGCGCTCGACACCCTCGACCGGCTGCTCGACGGCGACCCCCGTCACCAGTTCCAGGGCTTCGTGCGCGGGCTGGTCAGGCCCGCCGCCGACCGCCTCGGTGCCACCGGCACCGCCGGCGAGCCCGACCGCCAGCGTGAGCTGCGCGCCGCGCTCTTCACCGCCCTCGGCACCACCGGCGCCGACGCCGCGGTGCAGGCCCGGGCCCGCACCCTCCTGGCCGCCCACGACGCCGACCCGAGCGCGGTCGACCCGAGCCTCGCCGCCGCCGCGGTGGGGGTCATCGCCGCCACCGGGGGCGCGGCCGACCGCGCCGACTTCCTGGCCCGGTTCCGGGCCGCCGGCACGCCGCAGGACGAGCAGCGCTACCTCCGCTGCCTCCCGGACTTCAACGACCCGGGGTTGTTTGCCGACACGTTGGCCATGACCCTCACCGAGGTACGCAGCCAGGACGCCCCGTTCGTGCTGCGCCGGGCCCTCATCAACCGCGAGCGGGGGCCCGATGCCTGGGCCTTCCTACGCGAGCACTGGGGTGACGTCGGCGAGCGCCTCCCGTCCAACAGCATCGCCCGCCTGCTCGAGGGCGTGCGCTGGCTCTCCGACCCGGAGGTGGCGGCCGACGTCACCTCGTTCCTCGAGGCCCACCCGGTGCCCCAGGGCGCTCGCACCATCGCCCAGCACCTGGAGCGGCTCGCCGTGAACGTCGCGCTCCGCGACCGCGAGGCCGAGCGCCTCGCCGCGGCCTTCGGCGGTTGAACATGCCTCGCTCCCGGCCCAAGGTGGTCCGCCTGGGCGTCTTCGCGGTCGACGAGGACGCGGTCCAGATCGCCTGGGGCAGGCTCGGGCCCGGCCGGGTCGAGGTCTCGGTCGGCGACGACGCCGTCGAGCTCCACACCGACGGCGGACCGGGGGTCCGCTCGTTCCACGGCCTCGAGCCCGACCGAGCCGGCACCGTCGAACTGGTCGGCCCCGGGGTCCCCGCGAGCAGGATCAGCCTCCCGTTCCGCACGCTCGCCGCGCTGCCGGGCCCCGAGCGCTACCGCTTCGCCACCGTGAGCGACCTCCACCTCGGCTCCCGGTCGTACGGCGTGTTCAACACGATGCGCGAGAAGCCGCAGCCCGAGGAGCCTTACACCGTGCGCATGGCTCGTGCCGCGTTCATCGAGGCGAAACGGTGGGGCGCCGAGCGCCTCATCGCCAAAGGTGACATCACCCATCACGGCGACATCGCCAACTGGCTGACGTTTCGCGACCTGCTCGATGAGGCCGGCCTGGTCGGCGAGGCCATCCCGGGCAACCACGACGTCGAGGACCGCCGGGAGATCGACCCCAACGACGCCCTCGAGAAGATCGGCCTCGAGCCCATCCCCGACGGCTGCCGCTGGTTCGACGTGCCCGGCCTGCGCATCGTGCTCGTGGACTCGACCGTGCTCGACGTCCGTCGGGGCTTCGTCCACCACCTCCACGACGTCGTGCGTGAAGCGGTCGGCACCACCGAGCTGCCGGTGTGGATGGGGCTGCACCACCACCTCGAGCCGCTGCGGTGGTCGTACTTCTACCCACCGGGCGTCCGGGGTGAGCACACCTCGCGGTTCCTCGCCGAGATCATGGCGGCCAACCCCAACGCCTTCCTCTCCAGCGGCCACACCCACCGCAACCGCCGCCGCGAGGTGGGCTCGGTGGTCCTCACCGAGGTGGGCTCACCGCAGGACTACCCCGGCACCTGGGCGGCCTACACCGTGCACGACGCCGGCATCCGCCAGGTGACCTGGCGCACCGCGGACCCCTCCTGCGTGCCGTGGATCGAGTACTCGCGCCGGGCCGCGGGGACGATGTGGGGCCGCTGGTCCCCCGGCCGCATCGACCAGCGCTGCTTCAACCACCTCTGGGTCTGACCCGCGCCCGGCCACGGCCCCAGCGGGCTACCGGCAGCGGGGCGGAGGGTTCGAACGCACCTGGCCCGAGTTGGGGCCGACCTGGAGGCAGGACGCGTCGACGGCCTCGAAGTCGGCGCCGCTGAAGTCGGCGAGGGCGCGCAGCGCGTCGTTGTCCCAGCGCTCGTTGGGGGCCCCGCTCAGGTACCAGGGCGAGCCGTTGTCGGCGAGGATCATGCCGTGCACCTTGAGGGCCTCGAGCACGGCCCGCACCTCGCCGGTGTACCCGCTGATGTCCACGCCGGCCTTGAGGCGGAACCAGGTGCCCATCGGCGGCAACGCCGTGCTGGCGTCGTCCGACGCCCGGTGACGGGCGGGCCAGACGTAGGCATCCTGGGTGGCAGGTGCGGTGAAGCGGATGGCGTGGTCGATGGCACCGCGGCGCGCCTCGTCGTAGCGCACGAGGCCCGGGAAGATGGGCAGGCCGGCGGCGTCGGCCGACGTCCACCCGGCCGGGCGCAGGGCGTTGCTGGTGAGGTCGAAGATGGCCCCCGACCCGGCCCGCCAGTGGCGCCGCCCCCCGGCGCGATGGGCGTCGTAGAGCTCGTAGAGGCGGCAGGCCTCGGTGTCGACGGCGAGGATGTGGCGGTCACCGTCGCCGTTCGGCCCGCCCTCGATCTTGGGGTTGCCCCGCACCGGGTACGGGCCCGGGTCGCTCTCGCCGGCGTAGAGGAAGTCGACCGACACGCGCCGGGTGGCACTGTCCTCGCGCATGAAGGGGATGCCGATGGGGCCCCCGTCCCAGAGGCCGCTGCCGAAGTCGGCTTTGAGGGTCGCGGTCCGACCGATGCTGCGCACGTAGGCGTCCGACCGGGCCAGCACGGGCAGGTCCGACACGTCGGCGTGCCAGTAGCTGTCGGCCGGGAAGACCGGGCAGCCGGACAGCGGGGGCGCCGCCTGCGCCGGAGCGGACGGCGTGACCACGAGCGCACCGGCCACCGCCGCCAGCGCCCCGAGCACGGCCACCAGTCGCTTCATGGCCTCCAGTATCGACCCTGGCCGTCGAGCGCTTGATTCAGAGGCTCACACGTTGCGGAGCGGAGCGGAGCAGCGGCGCCGACGAACCGGATGCCGAAGGCGCGCAGACGTTGGAGGAGCCTAGGTAAGCGACAGGACCAGGCCGGCCTGGGCCAGGTGGTAGGTGACCATGATGGCCACCGAGCCCCAGGCGTAGAGCTTCACGAACTTGTTCCAGCCGATGAGGGCGTCCGACAGGTAGAAGAAGGACGCGCCGACGATGGCCAGCGCCGACGCCGTGCCGAACGCACAGGCGACCATCACCGAGATGACGGTCATGTAGGCCGCCACGGGCACCGCCAAGGCGGGCTCGTCGCCCGTGCGCACGCCGTTGACCACCCGACGCCCGACCACCGCCATCGCCACCAGCACGACGACGATGCCGACCGCCAGGGGGCCGCCCTCGATGCCGGCGGTGATCAGGCCCACGATGTAGGCGAGGTGGCCGATCAGGAACGAACCCAGGCCGAGCATGAACCACAGCTCGTCGTTCGTGTCGGACTCCGGTTCCGCGTCGCCGCCGATCATGAGGGCGACGTCGCCCCCGAGCGAGAACACCAGTGCCACCACGAACCACGTCCGGGTGGTGGCATCGGCGGGGTCGAGGGCGAGTGCGACCGCCAGCAGCCCGATGGTCGTGGCCGGCTTGCACAGGAACTCCAACCGACGGTTCTCCGTGGCCCGGGACACCCAGTCCCCCACCGCGAACACCCCGGTCACCGCCAACAACACCCACGCCAGTCCTGTCACGGCGTCAGTCTCCCCCACGCCCCGCCAACAGGCGCGCGTTTCCGGCGCCAGGGCCCCGAAAGCGCACCCACGTGCGGATGGATGGGCCCGTCAGGGTTCGCTGCGGGCGAGCTCGAGGGCGTCGTGCCAGTCCATGCCCTCGCCGAGGCGCTGTCGCCACTGCATCACGTGGCGGGGGCGGTTCCAGCCGAGGGCGCCCACCAGACGGCCGCCGCGTCCGTAGAGGGCCACGAAGCGGCGCTCGGCCACGTCGCCGTGCACGACCTGCACCTCGTCGTCGGGGCCGGAGCGGCCGGCGAGTTGGATCTTGCGGTCGTACAGATCGCTCCAGAACCACGGGACCGGCTCGTAGGGCAGCGCGACGGACTCGTCGGCGGCCAGGAGGCGGGTGGCGGCCGCCACCCCCATCTCGAGGGCGTTGTCCCAGTGCTCGACCCGCATCACCTCGCCACCGAAGCGCAGGTTGGGCCAGCGGGCGACATCGCCGGCGGCGACCACCCCCGGGGCGGCGAGGCAGGTGGCGTCGCACAGCACGCCGTTGTCGAGGGTGAGGCCCGACCCCTCGAGCCACTCGGTGTTGGGCACGACCCCGACGCCCACTACGACCACGCCGGCCGGGATGGTGGTGCCGTCGGCGAGGCGCACCCCGGTGACGTGGCCGGCACCGTCATCGTCGAAGCCGTCGACCCCGATGCCGAGGCGGAGGTCGACCTCGTGGTCGCGGTGGAGGACGGCGACCATCGCACCCATGTCGGCGCCGAGCACCCGCTCCAGCGGCACCGGGAGCGCCTCGACGATGGTCACGTCGAGCCCACGGGCCCGACACGACGCCGCCACCTCGGAGCCGATGAAGCCGGCACCGATGACCACCACCCGCTCGGGGCCGGCGTCGAGCTCGGCGCGCAGGGCCAGGGCGTCGTCGAGGGTGCGCAGGACGTGCACGCCAGCGAGGCCGTCCCCGCCGATGGTGCGGGGCCGACAGCCGGTGGCGATGATCAGCCCGTCGAAGCCGAGACGGTCGCCGTCGACGAGCTCGACCTCACGGGCCGTCAGGTCGAGGCCGACTGCCCGGACGCCGAGGCGCCAGTCGAAGGGATCACCGCCGTCGCTCGCCGGCGCCGCCGAGGGCAGCGTGGTGCGATCCGGCTCCCACTCCCCCGTCAGCACCTGCTTGGACAGGGGCGGGCGGTCGTAGGGCGGGTGGAGCTCCTCGCCGACGAGGGTCAGCGCGCCCTCGAAGCCTTGAGTGCGCAGGGCCTCCGCGGCCCGGAACCCGGCCAGGGACGCGCCGACGACGACGATGCGGTCGATCACGAGGTGGTCAGTGAGGCAGCGGGTCGGCGGCCGGTACCGGGGCCGTCAGTCCTCGATGGCGATGGCCTGCTTGGGGCAGCGGCGGACCGCCTCCTCCAGCTTGGGGCGCAGCTCCTCGGGCGGGTTCTCGTCGAGGACGTAGAGGAAGTCGTCGTCGCGCACCTCGAAGACCTCGGGGAGGATCCCCATGCACACGGCGTTGCTCTCGCACAGATCGAAGTCGACGACGACTCGCATGTTGTGTCCCTCCTGCGGGATCGGGCGGCTTGCCCTCATCATGCCCCACCGCCATGTGCCCCATGGACAACGCGATCGGTTCAGACCTCGGTGGCCGCGGGATCGCCGGCGTCGACCCGCCAGGTCGACTCGGTCTGCACGGCCGAGTCGGGGTCGGTCACGTCGTCGAGCATGCGGAACTCGGCGGTGACGGCCTCAGGGGTCACCTCGACGAGCAGGTAGCCGTGGCCGTCGAGCTGTTGGCGCAGCTGCGGCGTGCGCTCGCTCACGTCGTCGCTGAAGAGCACCGACGAGATGGGCGGCGCCATGAACTCGGTGGCGACGAGCGGGCTGTCGGTGTCGAAGGGGGCCTCGTTGACGTCCAGCACCATGCCCTGGTGGTAATCGCCCGAGATCACGACGGGGTTGTCGACCTCGGCCAGCAGGTCGATCACCCGCTGGCGGGCGACGGGGTAGCCGTCCCAGAGGTCGAGGAAGTACTTCGCTTCGTCACCGGAGCCGGCGTCGATGCCGGCGAGGGCCACCGGCGTCCCCAGAAGGTTCCACGTCACCCCACCCTGGCGGGCGGTCTCGTCGAGCCAGGCCTCCTGGTCGGCACCGAGGCGGGTGCGGTCATCGCCCACGGCGTCGCAGTCGCCGTAGTCGTAGGGCACGGTCTCCCCGCGGCACGGCGGCTCGTCGGCGTACTGGCGCTCGTCGAGCAGGTAGAGACGGGCCAGGTCGCCGAAGGTGACGTCGTGGTACACGACGAGGTCGGAGCCGTCGGGCCGATCGAGGCGCACGGGCAGGTTCTCCCACCAGGCCTGGTAGGCGGCGGCCCGGAGATCCCGCACTTCCGCGGCGCCGGCCCCACTCGGCAAGGTGTCGCCCATGTAGTTGTCCGACACCTCATGGTCGTCCCACACGAGGGTGAACGGCGCGGCGGCGTGGGCCGCCTGGAGGTCGGGGTCGGTCTTGTACGAGGCGTAACGGAGGCGGAACTCCTCGAGGGTCTTGGGCGGCAGCGCCGGCCTGCTCGAGCGGTTGCCGTCCGGGCCCCCGGTGGCGGGCAGCTCGTAGATGTAGTCGCCGAGGTGCACGACGAGATCGACGTCGTCCTCGGCGAGGTGGCGGTAGGCGGCGTAGAACCCGGCCTCGAAGTGCTGGCAGTTGGCGATGCCGAGGCGCACGCGCTCGGGCGACGCGTCGGCTGCGGGCAACGTGCGGGTACGGCCCACGGTGCTCGTGAAGTCACCGATGCGGAACCGATAGAAGTAGTCGGTGGCGGGGTCGAGGCCCCGAACGTCGATGTGGACCGAGTGCCCGAAGGCCGGGTCGGACGGTGCCGTGCCGCCGGCCACGAGATCGGCGAACGTGTCGTCCCGGGCCAGGTCCCAGGCCACGCTCGCCGTCCCGCCGGCCATGCCGCCGCTGCCGTCCGCAGCGAGGGGGTCCGGGGCGAGGCGCGTCCAGAGGACGATCGAGTCGGGCAAGGGATCGCCGGAGGCCACGCCGAGGGCGAACGGGTCCGTGGTCAGGTCGGACGCCGGTGTCACCGCCGCCGTCGTTGACGTGGCGCCCTCGCCACCGCCGGCCGACTCGTCCCCGCTCCCGCTGCTGCCGCACGCGCCGAGCACGACGACCGACGCCGCGCCCAGCAGGAACCCTCGCCGGGTGACGCCGCCGTTCAGAGGTCGTTCATCACCCGTTTCCCGCGCGTTCACATGGGCGATTGTGGCACGCCGCCGCCCGCACCCGGGGCGACGGCGCGCCCGCTCGGATCAGCCGGGCTTGTCGGAGGAGACCACCCACATGGCGAAGAACTGCGACCCGCCGCCGTAGGCGTGGCCCAGGGCCGTCTTGGCGCCGTCGATCTGGTGCTCGCCGGCCATGCCCCGCACCTGCATGGCCGACTCCGCGAAGCGGAGCATGCCGGAGGCACCGATGGGGTTGGTCGACAGCACGCCACCCGACGGGTTGACCGGGAGGTCGCCGTCCATGGCCGTCACGCCCTGCTCGGTGAGCTGCCAGCCCTCGCCGGGACCGGCGAAGCCGAGGTTCTCGAGCCACATCGGCTCGTACCAGGAGAAGGGCACGTACATCTCGACCACGTCGATCTCGGCCCGACGGTCCTTGATGCCGGCCTGGGCGAACACGTCGTCGGCGCACTGCTGGCCGGCGAGAGGGTTCACCGCGTCGCGACCCGCGAACATCGTGGGCTCAGAGCGCATGGCGGTACCGAGGATCCAGGCGGCGTTGCCGTTGGCGTCGCCGCCCGCCTCGTTCGAGATCACCAGCGCGGCGGCGCCATCGGACGACGGGCAGGTCTCCGAGTAGCGGATCGGGTCCCAGAGCATGATCGATTCCTCGATCTTCTCGAAGGTCACGTCGTGCTCGTGGAGGTGGGCGTACGGGTTCTTGAGGGCGTTCTGGCGGTCCTTCAGGGCCACCAGGCAGCCGATGTGCGGCGGCGCCCCCGAGCGGTGCATGTACGCCCGGATGTGGGGGGCGAAGAACCCGCCGGCGCCCGCCACCAGCGGCGGCGAGAACGGCATCGGCAGCGACAGGGCCCACATGGCCTCGCTCTCGGACTGCTTCTCGAAGGCGACGGTGAGGACGCGCTCGTGGATGCCCGCCTGTACCAGGGACGCGGCGACGAGGGCGGTCGAGCCGCCCACGCTGCCCGCCGTGTGCACCCGCAGGAGGGGCTTGCCCACGCAGCCGAGGGCGTCGGCCAGGTAGAGCTCGGGCATCATCACGCCCTCGAAGAAGTCGGGGGCCTTCCCCACGACCACCGCGTCGATGTCCTCCCAGGTCATCTGGGCGTCGGCGAGGGCGCGGAGCGCGGCCTCGCGCACCAGGCCGGCGATGGACACGTCACCGCGGGTGGCGGTGTGGTTGGTCTGGCCGATGCCGACGATTGCCGCGAGCTGCTTCGCCATCAGCCTTCACCTTCCAGGACGCACACGAGGTTCTGTTGCAGGCAGGGGCCGGAGGTGGCGTGGGCCACGGCCCGGTCCGCGTCGCCGGCGGTGATGCGCTCGGCGGCCTCGCCGATGCGGATCAGGCCGGCGGCCATGATCGGGTTGGCCGCCAGGGGCCCACCCGAGGGGTTGATGGCGACGTCGTCGCCCAGCCCGAGGGCCTCGGCCACGATCAGCTCCTGGTGGGTGAACGGAGCGTGCAGCTCGGCGAGGTCGACCTTGCCGTCGCCGACGCCCGCCTTCTGGCCCGCCAGGCGGGTCGACGGCGAGTCGGTGAGATCGCGCACCCCGAGGGCGTGCGCCTCGACGCGGTGGTCGATGCCCCGGATCCACGCCGGCCGCTCGCACAGCTCACGGGCCAGGTCGCCGGCGGCGATGATCATCGCCGCCGCGCCGTCGGTGATGGGCGGGCAGTCGTGCTTGCGCAGCGGGTTGGCCAGGTACGGCTCGGCCAGGATCTGCTCGACGGTGTAGTCGCCGGCCAGCTGGGCCTTTGGGTTGGCCTTGGCGTTGCCGCGGTTGCGCACCGCGACCTCGGCGAGGTCGGCCTCGGTGGCCTTGCCCGAGTCGAGCAGCGCTCGGGCCTGGAGGCCGGCGATGCTGACCGAGTCGGGCCAGAGCGGGGCGACCGAGTAGGGCTCGAGCTGGGTGGTCAGCACCTTGGGGAGATCCCCGGGCGACGACTTGCCGTAGCTGTAGATGAGGGCGGAGTCGATCTCGCCGATCTGGAGCTTCACCCACGCCTCGTAGAGCGCCCAGGCACCGTCGGCCTCGACGTGGCTCTCGCTGATGGGCGGCCACGGCCCGATGGCGTCGAGGATGGTGACGAACGAGAAGGCCTGGCCGGCCAGGAAGTCGGTGCTCCCCGAGCAGGTGAAGCCGACGGTGTTGGCGCTGAGACCGGTGCGGTCCCACAGCTCGCCGACCACCGGCATCATCATCTCGATCTCGTTGTAGCCCTCGATGCGCCGCTCGTGCTTCGACTGAGCGAACGCGACCACCGCAACGTCCCGCATCACATCTGCCCTTCGTAGGTCGAGGGGTCGGCGTCGGGCTCACCCGTCGGCC
>CAYYDZ010000014.1:24527-27672 GCA_964470715.1 uncultured Microthrixaceae bacterium
GGGACGAAGCTGGCGATGTCGTTGATGTGGCCCTCGCGCTCGTCGGCCCACTTGATGGACACCCGCATGCCGGTGGCCATGGCGGACTCGTCGGCGTCGACCGCGTGGAGGAAGCCCACGTCGGCGCCGTCGAGCTTCACCAGGGCGAAGGCGAAGGGGTGGTCGAGCGGGTGCTCGGGACGGGGCGTCGCCACCCACGACCACGTGAGCACCTCACCGGAGGTCCCCACCTCGACGAGCTCGGAGAGCTCCTCGGCGGTGACGGGGTCGTACTCGACCGGCGGCACGATGACCCGGCCGTCGGCCCCCCGCACCCCCACCACGACCTGCTCGCGCAGGCCGGTGAGGAAGGCGCTGACCGCCGGACCGACCGTCCGGGAGAAGGGGTACTCGATGACCAGTGGTGCGCGGAGGACTTCTTGCTCCATGGGGCTTGAGCCTTTCGTCGCGTGAGCGAGACGTTCGATCAGAAGGTGAGGACGGTGCGGACCACTTCGCCGCTGGTCATGGCGGTGAGCGCCTCGTTGACCTCGCTGATGTCCTTCTTGGCGCTGATCATGCCCTCGAGGTCGAGCTTGCCGGCACGCCAGAGGCGGAGCAGGCGGTGGAAGTCGCTGCGCACGTCGGTCGAGCCGTAGTACGAGCCCATGAACACCTTCTCGGCGAAGAAGAGCTCGAAGGCGTTGAACGACACCATCTCGTCCATCTTGCCGACGCCCACGACCACGGCCGTGCCGCCGCGGCGCACCGCGTCGAACGAGGCACGCATGGTCACCGGCAGGCCGATGGCCTCGAAGGCGTAGTCGAACCCGTCGCCGCCCGTGAGCTCGCCCTGCAGCTCCTGCAGCGCGTCGGGCTTCACCGCGTGGGTGGCGCCGAAGGTCTTGGCCGTCTCCAGCTTCGAGTCGATCATGTCGACGGCGACGATCGTCGCCGCGCCGGCGATGCGCGCGCCCTGGATGACCGAGATGCCCACGCCGCCGCAGCCGAACACCACGACCGAGGAGCCGGGCGTGACCTTGGCGGTGTTGATGGCCGCGCCGACGCCGGTCATGACCGCGCAACCGACGAGGGAGGCGACGTCGAAGGGGATGTCGTCGTCGATCTTGATCGCGCCCTGCCAAGGCATGATCGTCTCGCGGGCCCACGTGCCGGCGCCGGCCATGCCGAACACGCCGACGTCGCCGCGCTGGAACTTCTGCTGCACGGCCCACTCGAACTGCAACATCACGCACAGGTGGGGCGACTTGTGGTCCACGCACATCGAGCACTTCCCGCAGGGCGGGGACCAGGCCACGATGACGTGGTCGCCCTCGACGAGGTTGTCCACGCCGGCACCGACGGCGGTGATGACGCCGGCGCCCTCGTGGCCGAGCACGACGGGCGCGGGCTGCGGGAGCGAGCCGGTCATGGCGTGGAGGTCCGAGTGGCAGACGCCGGTGGCCTCGATCTGGATCTTCACCTGGCCGGGACCGGGATCGGCGACGGTCAGGTCGTCGACGATCTCGAGGGTCTCGTCACCGGTGTTGTGCAGCAGTGCTCCTCGCATCGGAGGCTCCTTCTTCGGCGTCGTGGTGGGTCTCGTGCCCGTGGCGTTGCGGACTGTAGTGGAACGCGTTCTACTCTGACGCACGCCCGCAAGGGACGAACCGCCGAACAAGGGGACGAACGACGTGGCCAGCCTGGGGTTCTGGAAGATCGGACAGGAGCAGCCGGACCGGCCGGCGTTGGTGACGCCCGACGGCGCGGAGTACACGTTCGGCGAGCTGCTCGCCGAGACCAACAAGGTCACCCACGGTCTGCGCGCCCTCGGGCTCACGAAGGGCGACGCCATCGCCACGGTGCTGCCCAACGGTGTGGAGATGATCGAGCTCTACATGGCCTGCCTCCAGGCCGGCCTGTACATCACGCCCATCAACCACCACCTGGTGGCCGACGAGATCGCCTACATCGTCGCTGACAGCGAGGCCAAGGTCCTCGTGGGCCACGAACGCTTCGCCGGCGAGCTGGCGGCGACGGTCGAGCAGCTCGGCTTCCCCTCCGAGATGGCCTTCGCCGTTGGCGACGTCCCCGGCTTCCGACCCTTCGCCGAGCTGACCGAGGGTCAGCCCGACACCCTCCCCGAGGAGCGCTCGTCCGGTGCGGCCATGCACTACACGTCGGGCACCACGGGCAAGCCCAAGGGCGTGAAGCGCCCGGTGGTCGACATCGACCCCGACGTGTTCGGCGAGCTGTTCGCCGGCTTCCCCCAGATGTTCGGCATCACCCCGCTGGGCGACGGCGTGCACTGCACCGGCTCGCCGCTGTACCACACGGCCGTGCTGCACTTCACCGGCAACTCGCTGCACCTGGGCCACCGCGTGATCCTCATGGACAAGTGGACGCCCGAGGGCATGCTCGAGCTGATCGACAAGTACAAGGTCACCCACAGCCACATGGTCCCGACGCAGTTCAACCGGCTCCTGGCGCTGCCCGACGACGTGAAGGCGAAGTACGACGTGTCGTCGACCCGCAACATGGTCCACGCCGCCGCCCCGTGCCCGCCCGACGTCAAGCGGGCGATGCTCGAGTGGTGGGGCCCGTCGATCTACGAGTACTACGCGGCCACCGAGGGCGGCGGCACCCTGGTCACCCCCGAGGAGTGGCTCGAGAAGCCCGGCACCGTGGGCAAGGCGTGGCCCAACTCCGAGGTCGTGATCATGGACGACGACGGCAACGAGCTCGCCCCCGGCGAGGTCGGCACCGTGTACATGCGCATGGGCACGGGCCAGGACTTCGAGTACAAGGACGACCCCGAGAAGACCGCCGAGAACCGCAAGAAGGGGTTCTTCACCGTCGGCGACATCGGCGTGATGGACGAGGACGGCTTCTTGTTCCTGCGGGACCGCAAGAGCCACATGATCATCTCGGGCGGCGTGAACATCTACCCGGCCGAGATCGAGAACGCCCTGCTCGGCCACCCCAAGGTGGCCGACGCCGCCGTGTTCGGCATCCCCCACCCCGATTGGGGCGAAGAGGTCAAGGCCGTCATCGAGCCCGTCGACGACGCCGTGCCCGGCGACGAGCTGGCGGCCGACATCCTCGCCTACTGCACCGAGAAGCTGGCCAAGTTCAAGCTCCCCCGCAGCATCGACTTCGTCGAGGA
>CAYYDZ010000014.1:27772-36101 GCA_964470715.1 uncultured Microthrixaceae bacterium
TAGGTGATGTCGATCTCGGTGATCGTCTTCGGGAAGTCGCGTGCGTTGTTGGTGATGAACCGGTCGGCGCCGGCGTCGAGCGCCGTCGCCAGGTGGACGGCATCGGCGGTCTTCAGGCGGTACTTGCCACGCAAGATCGCAGCGGCCTCGGCGATCCGACGATCGACCGTGCGGAGGTCGAGTCTCTCGAGGAGCCGGCCGAGCTCGTCGATCTCGTCGGCACGACCATCGGTCCTTGGGACCAGCACCTCGGTGAGCAAGAGCGTCGAGCCGACCCCGGCAGGTCGGGTGTCGGGCCGGAACAACTCGAGCACCCGGTTGCCGAGCTCATGGTCGAGGTCGGCGGCGTAGATGAGCACGTCCGCATCGAAAGCGTCCACGAGACCGGCTCACTCTGCGTCGCGGTCGGCCCGAAGCTGCGCCACCAACTCCTCTGCTCGGCCCGGCGCCAGGCCCTTCATCTCGGAAAGCGGCTGCCGGCCCGCAGCTTCCATGCGCTCGCGCAGGCGCTCGGCTTCCTCGAAGATCGGCGCCGCACGCCGGTGCCGCAGGCGATCGGGTCGGATCATCACCGCGACGGGGCGGCCGTTCCTTGTGATTGTGATCTCGTCACCCTCCACGACCCGGTCGAGCACGGCCGGCAAGGAGGCCCTGGCTTCGGTCACGCTCATCGTCAACGCCATGATCGAGAACTGTACATCGACGTACAGACTCGTACAACAGAGTTCCGGGCCTCAGCGGCGTACCGTCGGCGACGTGATCATCGTCACCGGCAGCGTCGAGGTCCGACCCGACGACCTCGACCAGGCCGTCGAGATCGCCCTCGAGCACGTCCGGCGGTCCCGCACCGAACCAGGCTGCGTACTGCACTCCGTGCACCACGACGTGGAGAACCCCAATCGCTTGGTGTTCCTCGAGCACTGGGCTGACCGCGCCGCCCTCGACGCCCACTTCGCTGTGCCCGGTTCGGGCGACTTCGTGCGGCGGGTCTCGGCCCTCGCGACGGCACCGCCGACGATCGAGATCCACGAGACGGTCGAACGCCCGCAGGGTTGATCTCGACTCGCCCTCTCCCCCGCCGGCGGCGACACTGAAGGCGTGAGCGAGGGCGCCGATCCGCCGGAGGCGGCAGACGGGACCAAGGCCGAGGGGCCGACGGGTTGGCGCGCCACGGTGGCGCACCGTCGCACCCAGGTCGAGGAGCTGCTGGAGGTGGCGGCGACCACGGCCTGGACGCCGGTCGTGCTCGCCCGGGAGGCATACCAGCGCGACAGAGACATCGGCGGCGGCGTGCTCGCGGGCGCCATCGCGTTCCGGGTGTTCGTGTGGCTGCTCGCCGCCTCCCTGGTCTCGGTGGCCGGCCTCGGCTTCCTCGCCGCGGCCGGCGGCAACGCAGGTGAGACCACGGCCAACCTGGGGGTGACCGCCTTCGCCGCCCGATCGGTGGCCGATGCCGCCGGCGACGTCCAGCGCAGCCGCTGGCTCCTGCTGGCGCTGGGCCTCTGGGCGCTCTACTCCGCGAGCAAGCACGCCCTGCGCTCCATGTGGGTGACGAGCGCCCTCGTGTGGCGGGTGCCGATGACCAAGCCGCCGACCATCGCCGGCGTCCTCGGCTACAACTTCGTCTTCCTCACGATGGTGGCCACCACCGCCGCCGCCAACCACCTCCGGGACGTGCTCCCCGGTCCGGGCCTCGGGATCACCCTCGCGGTCGTGCTCGTCTTCGCCCTGCTCAGTTGGGCCGGACTCCTCCAGCTGCCCCGACCCGACCTCCCCTTCACCGCCGTCCTTCCCGGCGCCGCCGTGCTCGCCCTCGGCCTCCAGGCCATGCACCTGATCTCGATCTTCTACCTGCCCCACGCCATCGAGAACTCCTCGGACACCTACGGCTCGATGGGGATCGCGGTGGCCATGCTCCTGTGGCTGTACTTCTACGGACGCCTGGTCGTCCTCGCCGCCGTGCTCAACGCCACGCTGTGGGAGCGCTACAACGAGGCGGGGGACGCCCCCGACCTGGCCGGCGCCGGCGCCGACCCGGTGATGGCGGCCGGGCTCGCCGCGCTCGGCGACCTCCGGGCCCGGGCGCGCTCCCGCCGGGAGCGCAAGGCCGAGGAGACGGCAGGCACCCGACCCTGACGGGCAAGCGGGTGGGCTAGGCCTCGTGCGGCTCGATGAGCAGGCGGGCGGCGAGCTCGAGCTCGTCGCCGACCTTGCCGATGCCCGACCAGCCGTTGACCCACCCCACGAGGGCGGCGTACCAGATCCACCCCAGCATGCGGACGATGCCGACGCGGGTCTCTGCCTCGAAGTCGTCGGAGAAGGCCCGATCCTGGATGCGGGCCATGGTCGTGCCGACCACCCGCTGGCACTCGATCACCTTCGGATCGGCGGCAGCGAGCGCGGTGATCACGGCCTCGCTGAGCTTGGGCTCGCGCTCCATGGCCCGGGTGGCCCGGCGCAGGATGTCGACCATGCGGTCCGCGGTGGTGGCGCCCGTCGGGGGCCGGCGGGCGATCTGGCCCTCGAGGTCCTGGACCCACTCGACGAGCGCCTCGGCCAGAACGTGGTCCTTCGACGAGTAGTAGCGATAGATGGTGCCTAGGGCGACGTCGCTACGCGCGGAGAGATCACGCATCTGCACGGCGTCGTAGCCGCCCCCGGCCCCGAGGTCGATGGCCGCGCCGATGACGCGCCGACGGCGCTCGGCCTGGCTCTTGCTGAGGGCGGTGCCCGGCTCGACCGTGGTCACCCGGCCGAGGCTACTGGCGGAGGACGAGTCGGCCGGACGCCTGCGCCGGCTACGCCGGTCGCCAGCTCGACGGATGCAGCGCGGCGGCCTCGCCCGCCCTGCGGGCCCTGTCCGCACGGCGAGCGGCCAGATCGACCACATCCGCCGACGGGGTGGCGTCGACGAGGACGACCCCCCGCGAGGAGCGGAAGGCGGCGGGCTCGCTACGGGTCACGCGTCGCAGAGCGGCCCGGCGCACCTCGTACGGGCTGATCCACTCGGGTCCGTGGAGCAGACGATTGCGATGGGGCTTCGGCGATCCGACGCCCTCCGAACGTGTGGCCAACACTGCCCGACCTCCTCCCAAGACCTCTCCGACGACCCTCCATCGGTCTCCCCCCGGCGATCCTGAGCCTTCGTCACGCGCCTGCAACACCGGCCGGGCACGCGCCGTCTCCCTTCCCCATCGGCCACGGCAGGAGCCGGTCCGCTATGAGGCGGCGCGTTTGGTGAGCGCTCGGTCGACATCCTCGCCCGCCGACCCGTCGGCCACGATGGAGCCCTCGGTGACCGCCCCCTCTGCGGCACCTTCGAGGCCCCGCAGCCAGTCATGGTGCACCCCGTCGAGGAAGCGCTCGACGCCCTCGATGACCGGCGCCGTACGGGGCGACACGAAGATGTCGAAGGCGTGCTGGGCTCCGCGGAGCTCGGCGTAGACCACCGGCTGGGTGGAGGTCGCTCGCAGCCGCTCGACGAACAACCGCGCGTCCTCGAGCGGGGCCAGCGTGTCGCGATCGCCGTGGAGGACGAAGAAGGGCGGGGCGTCGGCGCATACGCGGTCGATGGGTGATGCCTTCGCGAACTTCTCGGGCTCGTCGGCCAGGTAGGCCTTCATCACGTAGGGCTCGATGAACAGGTTCAGGAACCCCTTGGTCTGCGTCTTCAGCCGATCGGTGAAGTCGTAGACGCCGTAGAAGGGCACGGCGGCCTGCACCGACGTGTCGGCATCCTCGAACCCCGGCTGGTACTCGGGGTCGTTCATCGTGAGGGCCATGAGGGCGGTGAGGTGCCCACCGGCCGAACCTCCGGTCACTGCGATGAAGTCCGGGTCGATGCCGTAGTCGTCGGCATGTGCACGGATCCAGACCAGTGCGGCCTTGAGGTCGATGAGGTGCTCGGGGAAGGTGGCGGCGGGACTGAGTCGGTAGTTCACGTTGAATCCCACCCAGCCGTTGGCAGCGAGGTGGCCGAGCAGTGGGATGCCCTGTTCCCGCTTGTCGCCGATGACCCACCCGCCGCCGTGGATCTGCATGATGGCGGGCCGCATCTTGGCGTCGGCCGCCGCGTGGCGGGGCAGGTAGACGTCGAGCTTGAGCGTGCGACCGCCCACCCGCCGGTAGACGACGTTCTTGATCACCCGGGCCTCAGGCCGGCGGAACAGGAACGGCACCCAGACGTGGCGGCGCGGCACGCGGGGCGCACCGTCGGGGTCGTCGACCAACTCCTCCATGGCGCCACGCACGGTGACGGCCGCCCGCCGACCCCGGATCACGAGGATCCAGAGCCCGATCCACGACAGGAACGTGAGGCCGAGGGCCACCCACCCGGGCCAGGCGTCGAGGGCGCCCAGGTAGATGAAGAGGAGCGTGGCGAGGAACTGCCACACCAGGTGATGACCGGCGAGCTCGATGGTCATCCACGAGGCGAAGAACGTGGGGACCAGCAGCATTCGGTTGTTCGTCGGGAGGAAGGCGTTGGCGGTGAAGGCGAACCCGACGACGCTCACGAAGAGAAAGAGCCACGACACGCCTCTATTGTGCCAGCGTGCAGCGACTGTCCGGACTCGACGCCACCTTCCTCTACCTCGAGACGCCGACGCTGCACATGCACGTCGCCATGACCGCGGTGTTCGACCCGTCCACCATGCCGGGGGGCTACTCGTTCGACAAGGTGAAGGAGTTCATCGGCAACCGGGTCCACCTCATCCCGCCCTTCCACCAGCGCCTGGTCGAGGTGCCGTTCCGCCTCAACCACCCGCTCTGGGTCAAGGACCCCGAGTTCGACCTCGACTACCACGTCCGGCGCATCGGCGCACCGGCGCCGGGAGGGCCGGCCGAGCTCGGCAGGGTGGCCGGCCAGATCGCAAGCACGCCGCTCGACCGCAGCCGTCCCCTCTGGGAGGCCTGGGTGGTCGAGGGCCTCGCCGATGACAACGTCGCCCTCGTCGCCAAAGTGCACCACTGCGGGGTCGACGGCAGCGCCGGCGCGCAGTTCATGGTCCACCTCTTCGACCTCGAGCCCGACGCGGAGGGGCCCGACGGACCGACACCCATCGAGACCGAGACCGTCCCGTCCGACGGCGAGCTGATGTACCACGCCGCTGCCTCGCGGATGCGCCAACGGCTCAACATCGTGCCGCTCGTGGGCAAGACCATCTCCTCGGCCGCCACGCTGATCGCTTCGCGCAACAGCGCCGATCGGCCGTCGGGGGCACTGCCCCTCACCGCCCCGGCGACGCCGTTCAACGCCGCCATCTCGGCCAAGCGGAACGTGGCCTTCAGCCGGGTGCCACTGGCGGACATGAAAGCCATCAAGAACGCGGCCGACGCCACGGTGAACGACGTCGTGCTCGCCATCTGCTCTGGCACGCTGCGCCGCTACCTCGAGTCCAAGGGCGAGCTCCCGGACGCGCCCCTCCTCGCCGTGTGCCCCGTGGCCGTCACCCCCGACGACAAGGCCGGCGCCAGCGCCAACTCGGTGTCGGCCATGTTCACCTCCCTGGCGTCCGACATCAGCGACCCAGCGCTGCGCCTCGCCGTCATCTCCGAGAACACCAAGGGCGCCAAGGAGGACCACAACGCCATCGGCGCCGACATGTTGCAGGGCTGGACGGAGTTCGCCGCCCCGAACACGTTCGCGCTGGCATCGCGGCTGTACTCCTCGATGAACCTGGCCGACCGCCACCGCCCCATCCACAACCTGGTCATCTCGAACGTTCCCGGCCCGCCCTTCCCCCTCTACTTCGCCGGCGCCGAGCTCCAGGCCGCCTACCCCATGGGCCCGGTCATGGAGGGCGCCGGGCTGAACGTCACGGTGATGAGCTATCGCGACTCGGTCGACTTCGGCTTCATGGTCTGCGACGAGCTCCTCCCCGACGTGTGGGACCTCGCCGACTGCGTCGAGCCCGCCTTCACCGAGCTCTACGAGGCCGTCGTCGGCCGCTGACGGACGAGCGGCCCTCCGATCGAGGGTGTAGAAAATCCGTCACCGGATGTCATGCGAAGGAGAGGCCATGACCACACGGCGGAACCTGTCCCTGTTGGTGTGCGCTCTCGCGGTGGTGGCACTCGTCGCCGCGGGGTGCTCCAGTGACGACGACAGCGGCGGGGACGCCGCCGGCGAGACGACCACGTCGCTCGACACGACCACGACCGCGGCTCCCGAGCCCACGGCGCTCGACGTGACGAGCACGGACTTCGCCTACGCCTTGGACACCGAGTCCGTCCCGGCCGGGCTCGTCACCGTGACCCAGGACAACCAGGGCGAGGAGACGCACCAGGTGACTCTGATCCGCCTCGAGGACGGCCAGACCGCCGACCAGCTCGCCGACGCGCTCGCGACCGGCGGGGACTCGGCCGCGGCACCCGAGGCCTTCGCCGGCGGGCCGAACTCCACGCCGCCGGGCGGGTCGGACGCCACGACCGTGGAGCTCACCGAGGGCGACTACGCCCTGATCTGCTTCATCCCGTCCGCCGACGGTGAGTCGCACTTCCAGAAGGGCATGGTGGGCTCCTTGAGCGTGACTGCGCCGGAAGGTCCCGGCGCCGCCGCGCCCGCGACCGACGGCACCATCCACATGGCCGACTACACCTACACCGTCCCCGAGGACTTCACCGGCCAAGGCACCTACGAGGTCGTCAACGACGGCCCCCAGGTGCACGAGCTGACCATCTCCACCGCCTCCGACGACGGTGATGGGGGCCTCAGCGCCATCGCACCCGGGGCGACGGCCTACGTCGAGCTCGACCTCGCCCCGGACGACTACAACTTCACCTGCTTCGTGAGCGACGTGGACACCGGCGCACCGCACTTCACCTTGGGCATGAACGTGCCGGTCACCGTGGGCGGAGGCGGCGGTGGCGGATCGGGCGGGACCACGACCACCGGCGGCTGACGACTTCGGCCTTCAGGAGACGGCCGCCCTCGACGGGCGGCGGTCTCCTGCACCATCCCACCTGACCGAGGAGCCATCGTGCGCCGAACCCCCTTCCCCCTCCGTCCCTCCCGCCTGCTCGCCCTGGTCGCGGTGCTGGCGCTGGTGCTCGCCGGCTGCTCGAGCGACGACTCGAGCAGCGACGACGCCACCGCGGCCTCGACCACCTCGACCACCGCCGAACCCAGCCCCCCTTCGACCCTGAACGTGACGAGCACGGACTACGCCTACGCGCTCGACACCGAAGAGGTGGCCACCGGACTGGTCACCGTCAACCAGGACAACCAGGGCGCGGAGAACCACCAGGTCACCCTCGTCCGATTGGAGGACGGCCAGACCGCGGCCGACGTCGCCGCCGGCCTCGAAGCCGAGGGGGACGGCTTCGTCGCCGCGACCAACTACGCCGGCGGGCCCAACAACACCATCGCCGGCGAGACCGGCTCGGCCACCGTCTCTCTCACCGAGGGCAGCTACGCGCTGGTCTGCTTCATCCCCAATCAGGACGGCGAGTCCCACTTCGCCCTCGGCATGCTCGGCGAGGTCGACGTGGTCGCCTCTCCCGGTGGCGAGGAGGCCCCGGCCGCTCCCCCGACGCCCGACGCCTCGGTGTCGCTCGTCGACTTCGCCTTCGACTACCCCGACGACCTGCCCGCCGCCGGCACCATCGAGGTGACCAACGACGGCACCCAGGCCCACGAGTGGACCGTCGGCAACCTCGACAACACCGCGGGGACCGGACTCGCGGCCATCGCGCCCGGCGCGGTCGCCTACGTGCCCATCGACCTGGCTGCCGGCGACTACAGCTTCAACTGCTTCGTGGCCGATCCCGAAACCCGAACGCCCCACGTCGCGCTGGGCATGACCGCGCAGGTCACGCTGCCCGGCGGCGGATCCGGCACCACCGCCACGAGTACGGGCTGACCCCGTGCCCCCCGTACCCCGATCTCGCTTCACCGGCGCGCGCAGCCAGGGCGTGCGTGACGCCAGATCGGCAACTCACGTCCGAGGCGACGGGCGACGGTGCGTGCTCAGGCGAGCCCGGCCTCCTCGGCCCGCTTGAGCAGGCCGCGGGCGATGACGATGCGCTGGATCTCGTTGGTCCCCTCGCCGATGATCATCAGCGGCGCGTCCCGGTAGTAGCGCTCGACGGGGAACTCGGTGGTGTACCCGTACCCGCCGTGCACCCGCATGGCTTCGGTGGCGATCTCGAACGCCGACTCCGAGGCGAACAGCTTGGCCATGCCCGCTTCGACGTCGGCCCGCTCGCCGCGGTCGAACTTCTCCGCCGCGCTCTTCACCAGCAGCCGGGAGGCCTCGAGCTTGGTGGCCATGTCGGCCAGCTTGAACTGGATGGCCTGGTGCTTGGCGATGGGCACCCCGAAGGTCTC
>CAYYDZ010000015.1:0-3078 GCA_964470715.1 uncultured Microthrixaceae bacterium
ACGGTGAAGGTGACCCGCCGGCCGGCCATGCTCTCGAGGGTCGCCTCGCAGGACACGGTCTGGCCCACGGGCGTGGGGGCCAAGTGGTCGAGCTGCACCCGCATGCCGACCGTCGTGGTGCCCGGGGCGAGGTCGTTCTCGACCGCCTTCACCGAGGTCTGCTCGCACAGGGCGACCACCCGAGGGGTGGCCAGGACGGGCACCGTGCCCGACCCGATGGCGAGGGCCGTGTCGGCGTCCGTCACCGTGAGCTGGACCTCGGCGGACAGACCCGGATGCAGAGGCACGCCGGTACGATAAGCAGCCCTTTACCGCCAGGGCCAGTGGAGGCACACGTGCTCGACGAAGCAGTGATCCAACGGACGCTCGGAGCTGCGCTCCGCACGGGCGGCGAATGGGCGGAGATCTTCGTGGAGGACAAGCGCTCGTCGTCGGCGGTGCTCGACGACGGCAAGGTCGAGGAGCTGACCAGCGGCCGTGACCGCGGCGCCGGCATCCGGGTGGTCGTGGGCGAGACCACGGGGTTCGCCCACACCGCCGACCTCAGCGAGGACGGCCTGCGCACCGCCGCCGAAGCCGCCGCCGCGGCCGCCCGGGGCGGCTCGGGCGGCACCCAGGTGGTCGACCTCACCCGCCACACCGCCCCCCGCCCCAACGAGGTGTCGGTGGCGCCCGAGGACGTGGCCAAGGCCACCAAGGTCGAGCTGCTCACCCGCGCCGATCAGGTCGCCCGCTCCCAGGGTTCGGCCATCACCCAGGTCATGGCCCGCTACGGCGACAGCCGCCGCAAGATCCTCATCGCCAACAGCGACGGCCTGCTCACCGGCGACGACCAGGTCAAGACCCTCTTCTCGGTCTCCTGCGTGGCCTTCGGCGACACCGGCATGCAGACCGGCCGCGAGAGCATCGGCCACACCATCGGCTTCGAGCTGTTCGACCAGTACGACGTCGAGGACCTCGCCCGCCGCGCCGCCGAGCGGGCCCTCACCAAGCTGAACGCCAAGCCCGCCCCCTCCGGCACCTTGCCCGTCGTCATCGGCAAGGGCGGCGGCGGCGTGCTGTTCCACGAGGCGTGCGGCCACGGTCTCGAGGCCGACCTCGTGGGCAAGAGCGCCAGCGCCTTCAAGGGCAAGGTCGGCGAGCAGGTGGCCAGCCCGCTCATCACCCTGGTGGACGACGGCACCATCGCCGGCGAGTGGGGCTGCTTCGCGGTGGACGACGAGGGCCGCCCCGCCCAGCGCAACACCCTGATCGAGGACGGCGTGCTCACCGACTACATGTGGGACTTCCTGCGGGCCCGCAAGGAGGGTCGCCTCAGCTCGGGCAACGGCCGGCGCCAGAGCTACCAGCACCTCCCCATGGTGCGGATGACCAACACGGTCATCACCAACGGCGACACCGAGCCCGACGACATCATCGCCGGCACCGACAAGGGCGTGTACGTGGCGCAGCTCGGTGGCGGGCAGGTCAACACCGCCACCGGCGACTTCGTGTTCGGGATGACCGAGGCCTACCTCATCGAGGACGGCAAGGTCACCGACCCCATCCGCGAGGGCAACCTCATCGGCAACGGCCCCGAGGTGCTCACCCGCATCGACGCCCTCGGCAACGACTTCGCCATGGGCTCGCCGGGCATGTGCGGCAAGGACGGCCAGGGCGTGCCCGTCGGCGACGGCGTGCCCACCCTGCGGGTGACGGCCCTCACCGTGGGCGGCACCGCGGCATGACGTCAGGGGGTGGGGCCGAGCTGCTGGAGGTCGGCGACCGGGTGGTCGCGCTGGCCCAGGGCGGCGAGCAGGTCGAGGCCGTGGTGCTGCGCTCGAGCGACACCGAGGTTCGGGTCTACGAGGGCGAGATCGAGTCCTTCTCGTCGGCCCAGTCCCAGGGCGTCGGCGTGCGGGTCATCGTCGACGGCCGCCAGGGCTTCGCCTACGCCGGCACCCTCGACGACGACGTGCTGGCCGAGACGGTCGCCGAGGCCCGCGACAACGCCGCCTTCGGCGAGCCCGACGAGTTCAACGGCCTGGCCGAGCCCGACGGCGTCTCCGTCGCCGAGCTCGACCTCTACCGCGAGGGCCTGCTCTCGGTCCCGACCGACGACAAGATCTCGCTGGCCCAGCAGCTCGAGGCCGCGGTCAAGGCCGCCGACGCCCGCATCACCGGTGTCGAGTCGGCCGAGTACGTCGACTCCGTGGGCGACATGGCCGTGGTCACCAGCACCGGCATCCGCACCAGCGGGCGCGAGACGGCCTGCTACGTCGCCGCCTACGTGCTGGCCGAGGAGGACGGCGACACCCAGACGGGCTTCGGCTTCTCCGTGGGCCGCGAGCCCTCCGACCTCGACGTCGCCAAGGCCGCGGCCGACGCCGCCGACCGGGCCACCCGCCTCCTCGGTGCCACCAAGCCCGCCAGCGGACGGGTCACGGTCATCTTCGACCCGTACGTCACCGCCCAGTTCCTCGCCATCCTCGGCTCGACCCTCAGCGGCGAGGCGGTGTTGAAGGGGCGGTCGCTCTTCGCCGACCGCATCGGTGAGAGCGTCGGCGCCGCCCAGCTCACCCTGGTCGACGACCCCACCGACACCCGGGCGTTCACCGCCGGCCAGACCGACGGCGAGGGCCTCGCCACCCGCCGCAACGTCCTCATCGAGGGCGGCACGCTGCGCCAGTTCGTGCACAACACCTACACGGGCCGGCGCTCGGGCACGGCGTCCACCGGCTCGGCCATCCGGGGCGGCTTCAAGAGCACCCCCGGCGCCGGCTGCCAGGCCGTCTCCCTGCTCCCCGGCGAGCTCAGCCAGGACGCCCTCATCGCCCAGGTGGGCGACGGCATCCTCGTGCAGTCGGTCTCGGGCCTGCACTCCGGCGTGAACCCGGTCTCGGGCGACTTCTCCACCGGCGCCGAGGGCCTGCGCATCGCCGGCGGCGCGGTGGGCGAGCCCCTGCGTGAGTTCACCATCGCCTCCACCATCCAGAAGATGCTGGGCGACGTGGCGGCCGTCGGCGCCGACCTCGAGTGGCTGCCCATGAGCGCCGCCGGCGTCAGCCTCGTCATCGGCGACGTCACCATCTCCGGCGC
>CAYYDZ010000015.1:3178-19420 GCA_964470715.1 uncultured Microthrixaceae bacterium
CCATGAGCGCCGCCGGCGTCAGCCTCGTCATCGGCGACGTCACCATCTCCGGCGCCTGAGCCCCACATTGGCTCCTCGTCCCTCGGAGCGCCTTCGGCATCCGGTTCGCTGGTGTCGCTGCTCCGCTCCGCTCCGTAGCCGCTCGTGAGCGACGAAAGGGAGGCCCTGCTCGCGCTGGCGCGGTCGGTGGTCGACCAGGCCCAGCCGGGCGAGCAGCTCGAGTGCATCGTGGCCCGCCGCCGCGGCACGTCGGTGAAGGCCTACGGCGGCGAAGTCGAGTCCTTCACCTCGGCCGAGTCCTTCGGGCTCGGCATCCGCATCATCCGCGCCCACCGCCAGGGCTTCGCCCACGCCGGCTCGCTCGCCCCCGACGTGGTGGCCGACACCCTGGCCGAGGCCCGTGACAACGTCGCCTTCGGCGAGCCCGACGAGTGGAACGGCCTGGCCGAGCCCGACGGCGTCGAGGCCGTCGAGCAGGACCTCTGGCACCCGGCGTTGTTCGACCTCGGCCCCGAGGCCAAGGTCGACCTCGCCCTCGAGCTCGAGCGGCGGGTCACCGGCCTCGACCCCCGGGTGCGCTCGGTGCGCACCGCGGGCTACGCCGACGGCTCGGGCGCGGCGGCGGTCGCATCCACCACGGGCCTCGCCGTGGCCGGCCGCAGCACGAGCTGCAGCGTGTCCGCCTCCGCACTGGCCACCGACGGCGACGAGACCCAGATCGGCGGTGCCGTGGACGTCGGCCGTGAGCGGGGCGAGCTGGACCTCGCCCAGGTGGCCGCCGACGCGGTCGACCGGGCCACCCGCATGCTGGGCGCCTCGCCCACCGAGTCCCAGCGCCTCACCGTGGTCTTCGACCCCCGCACCGCCGCCACCGTGCTGGCCATCGCCGGCGGCACCCTCACCGGCGAGCGGGTGCTGAAGGGCCGGTCGCCCTTCGCCGACCGGGTCGGCGAGGCCATCGCCTCGCCGGTGCTCACCCTCGTCGACGACCCCACCGACGCCCGCTCGATGGCGGCCGACCCCCACGACGGCGAGGGCCTGGCCTGCCGCCGCAACGTCCTCATCGCCGGCGGCGTGCTCGACCACTTCCTGCACAACAGCTACACGGCCCGGCGGGCGGGCACGGTCTCGACCGGCTCCGGGGTGCGGGGCGCCCGCAGCACCCCGGGCGTGGGGTGCCAGGCGCTGTCGGTGCTGCCCGGCGACCGCAGCCCCGACGAGCTGATCGCCGGCATCGACCGCGGCATCCTCGTCCAGTCCCTCAGTGGCGTGCACTCGGGTGTGAACGCGGTGAGCGGGGACTTCTCTGTGGGCGTCGAGGGCCTGCTCATCCGCGACGGCGCGCTGGCCGAGCCCGTGCGTGAGGTGACGCTGGGCTCGACTCTCCAGCGCCTGCTCCTCGGGGTCATCGCGGTGGGCAGCGACCTCGAGTGGCTGCCCGGCGGCACGGGCAGCGCCACCCTGGTCATCGACGACGTCTCCCTCGGCGGCCGCTGAACCCGCTCGGCCCTGGCCGTCGTTCGTCCTGGCCGTTCGTCCGTTCTGGCTCCCGATTCGACCGCTGGGGCGATCGAATCGGGAGCCAGAAGCCGGGATCAGTCAGAAGCCGGGATCAGTCAGAAGTGGGGTCAGCCGGGGGCGGCGAGGGCGAGGGTGACCGTGGCCTGGGTGAGGGCCGTCGCCACCGCCGGCGCGTCCCGGACGAGCACGGCCACCGTGGTGGTCGCCTCGCCGACGTCGACGACGACGGCGGCGTCGGCCGCCACCCGGGTGCTCCCGTCGGGCGCGGTGGCGAGCACGTCGACCACGTCACCGATGCGCACCCGCAGCGCCCCCGGCCCGGCGGGCACGGCCATGGCCCGGGTGCCCTCGGGCAGCAGCGCCGCGACGCCGTGCAGGCCGTCGGGTGCGAGGCGGCTGGCCAGCACCGCCTCGCCGGGGGAGAGGGGCACCAGCGCGGTGCGGCCCTCGGGCACCGACGAGAACGCCCCGTCGGGCACGAAGGCCCGCGGCACCCGGTCGATGCGCACGTCGTCGGCGGCCACCTCGTCGCCGGGGTCCAGCGGCCGGGCCACCACGACGACGCTGCGCAGCCCGCCGTAGCGGGCTGCGGCGGCCTCGGCGCGGGCGGTCAGGCTGCCGACCACGGCGGCGGCGGCGAGGGCGGCGACCACGGTGGCGCACCAGTAGAGGAGCGGGCGCCGGCGCAGGGCGAGGCGCGAGAGGAACAGGGACTGGTGGCGCACGGGCGCCTCCTCACGACGGGTCCGGCGGGGCCGGAGCGGGGTTACGTGAGGGGGAAGGTCGGAGGCGAGTCTACGAGGGCGGGCCTACGGCTCGGGCGCCGGCGGCGGCTCGGGCTCGACACCGTTGGGGCCGGCCGAGCACTCGCAGCCGATGGTGGCGGGGATGCGACCGATGGCTTCGAAGAGCAGGCCCCGCACCTTGTCGAGGTTGTCGTCGAAGAACTTGAAGATCTCCTCCTGGGTGACGGGCTCGATGCCGTCCACCCCCTCCAGCCCGGTGTCGTAGTCCGTGATGAGTGCGACCGAGGCGTAGCAGAGGCCCAGCTCGCGGGCGAGGGCGGCCTCGGGGTACTGGGTCATGTTGATGACCTCCCACCCGGCCGACCGGAACCAGCGCGACTCGGACTTGGTCGAGAAGCGCGGCCCCTGGATGACCACGACGGTGCCGCCCTCGTGCATGGTGATGCCCTGGTCCCGCCCGGTCTGGAGCGCCACGGCCGCCAGCTCGGGGCAGTACGGGTCGGCCATGGACACGTGGTTGGCGGTTGGCCCCTCGAAGAAGGTGTCGGCCCGGCCGCTCGTTCGGTCGACGAACTGGTCGGGCACCACGAACTCGCCCGGGTGGATGTGGGGCTGCAACGAGCCCGAGGCGCAGGGGGCGAGGATGCGGGTGACGCCCAGCGCCCGCATGGCCCACAGGTTGGCGCGGTAGTTGATGCGGTGGGGTGGGAACTGGTGGTTCGTGCCGTGGCGGGCGAGGAAGGCGATGCGTCGTTCGCCGATGGTCCCGAGGTGGAACGGCGCCGACGGCCGCCCGTAGGGGGTGTCGACCTCGACCTCGGTGACGTCGTCGAGGAAGGAGTAGAACCCGGACCCGCCGAAGACGCCGATCTCCGCCTGCTCAGATGGTGTGTCGCTCACGGGCGACACCCTACGACGTGGGTCAGTCCTTGGCCGACGACGACGTGGCGGGCGCCGCCTTGTCCGCCTTCGGCTCACTCTTCTTCTCGGTCGTCGACTCGCCCTTGGTCTCGGATTTCGTGTCGGCCTTGTCGCTCGACGCGCTGCCCGACGACTTCGAGCCCGACTTCCCGCTCCCGCCACGGCTGTCGTTCTTGTAGAAGCCGCTGCCCTTGAAGGCGATGCCGGGCGCGGCGAACACCTTGCGCAGCGCCTTCTTCTTGCAGTTCGGGCACTTGGTGAGGGGGTCGTCGGTGAATGACTGCACGACCTCGAGCTCTTCGTCGCACTCGCGGCAGCGGTACTGGTAGGTGGGCATGCGTCGGCCTCCGCCGCGGTTAGCACTCGAACGTTGCGAGTGCCAGCGTACCGGGCCGCCCGCTCGCCCCCAAAGACCCGTCCGCGAACCCAGCCCCTACGATGCCCCCGTGGACCCGTCCGCCCTGCTGGTCGTGCCCTCCTACCTGGTCGGCACGTTCCCCACGGGCCAGTTGGTGGGGCGCCGAGCAGGCCATGACCCGACCGAGGAAGGCTCGGGCAACCCCGGCGCCACCAACGTCGCGCGGGTGGCGGGCCGCAACGCCGGCGTGCTGGTCCTCCTCATCGACCTGGCCAAGGGGGCGATCCCCGCCGCCGTCGGGCTCGCGGTCGGGGGCACCCTCCTCGGCCTGGCCTGCGGTGCTGCCGCGGTGTTGGGCCACGTGGCCCCGGCGACCCGTCACTTCCGGGGCGGCAAGGGCGTCGCGACCGCCAGCGGGATGGTCATCGTCCTCTACCCGATGCTGAGCCTGGTCGTCGGCTCGGTCTTCGTCCTCGCCGCCCTGATCAGCCGTCGGGCGTCGGTCGCCTCCCTGGCCATGGCGGTCGCCCTGCCGGTCGTCCTCGCACTCGGCGGGCGGCCTCCGGCGGAGGTGGCGTTGGCCGCCGGCGTGTCGCTCTGCGTGATCGCCCGGCACCATGAGAACATCGTGAGGCTCGTGCGACGTCAGGAGCCTGCCTTTCGCCCGTCCCGCGCCCCGAGAGACCTGAGAGAAGAGCCATGACCCCCACAGCCTCCACGGTGAAGAAGGCCGTCATCCCCGCCGCCGGCCTCGGCACCCGCTTCCTGCCCGCCACCAAGGCGCAGCCGAAGGAGATGCTGCCCATCATCGACCGTCCCGCCATCCAGTACGTGGTGGAGGAGGCGGTGCGGGCCGGCATCGACGACATCCTCATCATCACCGGGCGGGGCAAGCGGGCCATCGAGGACCACTTCGACCGCAACTTCGAGCTCGAGTACTACCTCGAGCAGAAGGGCAAGACCGACGACGTCGCCGACATCCGCGAGCTCGCGGAACTGGCCGACATCCACTACGTCCGTCAGGGTGAGCCCCTCGGCCTCGGCCACGCCGTCGCGGTCGCCCGCAAGCACGTCGGTGACAACCCGTTCGCGGTGATGCTGGGCGACGACATCATGGACGAGCGCTCGCACGTGCTCGAGGGCATGATCGGCGTCTACGAGCAGCGCCAGCGCTCGGTGGTGGCCCTGAAGGAGTTCCCCATCGAGGAGATCTCCTCGTACGGGTGCGCCCGGCCCGAACCCGTCGAGGGCGAGGACGGCCTCGTGCAGATCCTCGACATCGTGGAGAAGCCGGCGCCCGAGGTGGCGCCGTCGACCTTGGCGGTGATGGGTCGCTACGTGTTCAGCCCCGCGATCTTCGACTGCCTCGACCGGGTCGAGCCCGGCGTGGGCGGCGAGATCCAGCTCACCGACGCCATCGCCCTGCTCCTCGCCCAGGAGGATGTGTACGGCTACCTGTTCGACGAGGGCCGCTACGACATCGGCCAGAAGCTCGACTACCTGCGGGCCACGGTCGAGCTGGCCGTGGACCGAGACGACCTCGGTGCCGACTTCCGGGCCTTCCTGGCCGACTTCGTCGAGCGCAAGAAGATCGTCTAGCCACCCGTGCTCTCCCTCGACGACGCCCGCGAGGTCGTGCTCGCCGGCTGCGCGGTCGGCCACCCGCGGGCCGTGCCCCTTGGGGATGCGCTCGGCCTGGTGACCTCGGTCGACATCGACGCTGCGGAGCCGGTGCCGCCGTTCGACAACACCGCCATGGACGGTTTCGCGGTTCGGGCCGCCGACACGGCGGGCGCCACCGCCGACGCACCCGCGCGCCTCGCCATCGTGGGGACGCTGGCCGCGGGCGCCGCCCCCGACTTCACCGTCGGCCCCGGGCAGGCGGTGCGCATCATGACCGGCGCCCCCCTGCCCGCCGGCGCCGACGCCGTGGTGATGGTGGAGCGCACCACGGTGGTCGACGACGGGGCCACGGTGGCCGTGGACGTGGCCGTCGAGCCCGGCAACCACCTGCGGCGGGCGGGTGACGACCTCCAGGCCGGCCAGCAGGTGTTCCCCGCCGGCACCGCGCTGACGCCGGCCCACCTCGGGGTCCTCGCCAGCGTGGGGGTGCGCCGCGTCCCCGTCCACCCGCGGCCGCGCGTCGGCGTGCTGTCCACCGGCGACGAGCTGGTCGACGGCCCTGAGCCACTCGGGCCAGGTCAGATCCGCGACTCGAACCGCCGCATGCTGCTCGCCCTCGTCGCCCGCGCCGACTGCGAGCCCGTCGACCTCGGCCGCATCGCCGACGACGAGGACGCCATCGCGGCCGCGTTCGAGGCCGGCGCCGCTGACTGCGACGCCCTCATCTCGAGCGGCGGCGTGAGCATGGGCGACTTCGACTTCGTGAAGGTCGTGCTCGACCGCCTCGGCGACATGCGCTGGATGCAGGTGGCCATCAAGCCGGCGAAGCCGCTGGCCTTCGGCACCATCGGCACCACCCCGGTGTTCGGCCTCCCCGGGAACCCGGTGTCGTCGCTCGTGTCGTTCGAGCTGTTCGCCCGGCCGGGCCTGCGCAAGATGCTGGGCCACGCCGCCCTCGACCGGACCCGCCTGCGAGCGGTGGCCGACGAGGACCTCCGCCGTCGCCCCGACGGCAAGATCCACTTCGCCCGGGTGGTGGCCACGTACACGGACGGGGCCTTCCACGTCCGTTCCACCGGTGGGCAGGGCTCCCACCAGCTCGCGGCGACGGCCGCGGCCAACGCCCTCGCCGTGCTGCGGGACGGCGACGGTGTCGCCGCCGGTGAGGACGTCGAGATCGTGCCGCTGGGGGACCTCGGTACCCTGAGCTGATGCCGGGGGAGCTGGTCGACACGTTCGGGCGCGTCCACCGCGACCTGCGGATCTCGGTCACCGACCGCTGCAACTTCCGCTGCACCTACTGCATGCCCGAGGAGGGCATGGTCTGGCAGCCGCGCGACGAGCTGCTCACCTTCGAAGAGATCGAGCGCATCGCCCGGGTGCTGGTCGGCCGTCACGGCTTCGACAGCATCCGCCTGACGGGGGGCGAACCCACCGTACGCGCCCACCTCCCGGTGCTGGTGGCCAAGCTGGCCGCGCTCGGCGTCGACCTTGCCCTGACCACCAACGGCGCCACCCTCGCGGCGATGGCCGACGACCTCGCCGCCGCCGGCCTGCGCCGCATCAACATCTCGATCGACTCGCTGCGGGCCGACCGCTTCGAGGCCCTCACCCGCCGGGACGAGCTGCCCCGCGTCCTCGCCGGGATCGACGCCGCCGTGGCCGCCGGCCTCGACCCGGTGAAGCTGAACGTCGTGATGATCCGCGGCGTCAACGATGACGAGGCCGTCGACTTCGCCACCTTCGGGCGCGAGCGGGGCGTCACCGTCCGCTTCATCGAGTTCATGCCCCTCGACGCCGGCCAGGGGTGGCAGGGCGACCAGGTGGTGTCCCAGGCCGAGATCGTGGCCGCGATCGACGCGGTGTACCCCCTCGAGCCGGTGGCCCGGGGCAGCCAGCCCGCCGAGCGGTTCCGCTTCCGCGACGGTGGCGGCGAGACCGGGAGTTCGGAGATCGGCGTCATCCCGAGCGTCACCCAGCCCTTCTGCGAGTCCTGCGACCGCATCCGCCTCACCGCCGACGGGCAGTTGCGCAATTGCCTCTTCGCGGTCGACGAGTTCGACCTTCGGGCCGTCGTGCGCTCAGGGGGCTCCGACGACGACCTGTCCGCCGTGCTCGAGCGGGCGGTGCAGGCCAAGTGGGCGGGCCACGCCATCGGCCAGGTGCACTTCATCCGCCCCCGGCGATCGATGAGCCAGATCGGCGGGTAGGGAGGCTCAGAGGCCGAGCTCGTCGTGCTCGTCGATGCCGAGCGCCTCGGCGCGTCGGTACGTGCCCGAGCGGCCGCCCGTCTTCTCCCACAGCGTGATGTCGCCGATGACCATGCTGCGGTCGGCCGACTTGCACATGTCGTAGATGGTCAGCGCCGCCACCGAGCAGGCGGTGAGCGCCTCCATCTCCACACCGGTGCGGTCCACGGTCTCCACGTGGGCCTCCACCTCGATGAAGGTGTCGGCGATCTGGAAGTTGACCAGCACCGAGCTGACCAGCAGCGGGTGGCAGAGGGGGATCAGGTCGGGCGCCCGCTTGGCGGCCTGGATTCCCGCAACCCGGGCCACCGAGAGCACGTCACCCTTGCCGATGGCCCCCCTGGCCACGAGTGAGGTGGTTTCGGAGGTCATGTGCACCCGACCCCGGGCCACGGCCCGGCGGTGCGTCTGTTCCTTGGGGGCGACATCGACCATGCGGGCACGGCCGAGCGGGTCCAGATGGGTGAGGCCACCGTCAGGCATGGGCGGAGTGTAGTGGGGTCGCCCGGGAGGGCCCCGGGACGCGCGATGTCCCTCCTCACTCGTCGGGCTTGCTAGTCTCTGTGTCGCGTTCGTAGTAGAACTGCAATAATTCGTTGGCGGAACGTAATGGCCGCCCCGTCGGCCCAGCAGCACCCCGCAGGTCCCCTGTCCTCTCCCAAGGTTGAATACGCGTTGACTCCGATCGTGCTCCTGATCCTCGTGGTGATGTGGGTGGCGGTTCTCCTGCCGCCGTACCTGCGCAACCGTGGTGGAAGCGGTTCGGGAAGCTCGATGAGTTCGTTCCGCCAGAAGCTCGACAGCCTCGAGCGCTCGGCCCCCAGCACACGTGGCGGCGGGCACGTCTCCACCTACCTCCCGGTGCACGGCCGATCGGTCGAGAGCCCTCAGCCCCTCGACGGCCCCCTGCCGGCCGGCTCCCGTCACCCCCTCCAGGGCGGCGGTGGCCCCCGCCTCGTCCCCGTCCCTCGCGATGGCGTCGCCCTGCTCGGTCCCGACGCTCGCTCGGCTCGGGCCGAGTCCCCCACCGAGGCCGAGGCCATCTACCTCCTCGCCCCGGCTCCCGACCTCCAGGTCGAGCCATCGGCCCCGGTCGAGCGCCGCCAGGGCCCGCCGGCTGCGGTCGTGTCGGCACGTGCCGCCCGCAAGCGTCGCCGGGACGTCCTGTACACCTTGATGGCCGCCTGCGGCCTCACGTTGTTCATGGGACTCGTGCTCGGCACCCCGTTCCTCCTGTTGCACCTGCTCCTCGACGCCGCGCTCGGTGGGTACGTGTACCTGCTGATCACGCTGCAGCGCTCCAAGGCCGAGCGTGACATCAAGGTGGCGTTCCTTCCCCACCAGAACCACGAGGCCGAGCCGTCCCGTCTCCTCGAGGCCGGTGGCGGCTGGCAGCCGGGCGAGCAGATGCTCCGTCGGAGCGCCAACTAGGGCATCATCTCCGCCCGACGTCCCGCACTGCGTGGACCGGCGGGCCGGCCTCGCTGGTGGCGGTCAGTACTGCATGAACACCTGGACGGTGAAGACCCGGCTTCCCCGCCAGGCCACGCCCGTGCCCATGTAGTTCCACCGCGGGTCCAAGATGTTGGCCCGATGGCCCGGGGAGTTCATGTAGGCCTCGTGCACCTGCTCGATGGAGCCGCCGTAGCCCACGTTCTCGGCCAGTGCGCGCCAATCGTAGGTGATGCCACTCGGCAGGTCGGAGTGCGCGAGGCGGTTGTCGGCGGCGAGGTGCTCCGCCCAGGCCTGCGCCTTCTCGTTGAGTTGGAGGTTGTCGCGTAGCGCGCTGCGGCCGTTGCGAGCCCGGGTCTGGTTCACCAGCTCGGCCACTCGGGCCTGCTCGGCTGATCGACAACTCGTCAGCGTGGATCCCATCAGGAGGACCAACAGGACGGCGATCGCCAACCGCAGTGCTCGGGTCCTCTCTTTACCTGTTCCCAGTTCCATGTCGTGGCAACGGCCGATCCGGGGCCCGCCTTGAGTCATTCGGCCCATGGATGCAACGCGTGCACCTGCGGGCTGCCGAGTGCCTGGGTGCTCGACGGCTCCGCTACGCTGGCGTCTCCCTCCGGGGGTGTAGCTCAGTTGGCTAGAGCGCTACGTTCGCAACGTAGAGGCCGGCGGTTCGAATCCGCTCACCTCCACTCGCTGGTCCCGCAGGTCGATTCACGGTTGCGTCGACCGTTGGCCTACCTTGATCGCTTCTGATGTCGCGCAGGGAGGTCCACGAGAGCATGCGGGTTCGCATCGAGCGGGAAGTGTGCACGGGCGCGGGGGACTGCGCCCGTGCGGTGCCGGAGGTCTTCGTGATGGGTGACGACGGCCTCGCCAGGGTGCAGGAGGGCGGCATCCCCCTGGGTGACGACGCGGGTGCGTCCGGATTCACGCTCTGGGCCGAGGTGCCCGACTCGTTGGCGTCGGCGGTCGAACAGGCGACTGCTGACTGCCCCGGCGCCTGCATCGTCATCGAGCACTCCGCGCCCGAGCCCGAGCCCGCGCCTGAGCCCGAGCCCGAGCCCGCGCCCGAGCCCGAGCCCGAGCCGAAGGTGGTCGCCGAGAACGTCGCCCCGTCGCCGCGCTCGAGCATCCCGAAGCGCATCGGGTTCCGCCTGCGCCGCCTCTTCGGCTGAGCCGGCACGATCCTCGCCATGGGACGGCCGCCGCCGCTCGGCGGGCCCCGACCCCCGATCGCCCGACCCCTGATTCGACCGGGGCCGAGACGGCTCGGCGGGTATCAGCCGGCGTCGAGGAAGGCGCGGTAGCGCTGGCCCACGGCCATCTGTTGGCCCATGCGCTGGATCCACACGGCCGACGCGCGGAGGAAGGCGTCGCCGTCGAAGCCCATCTCCACGGCCACCGCCTTCATACCGGCTTCGTCGGTCACCCCCTTGCCTTGCGCGGCTTTGCCCACGCGGGCGTAGTCCTGGAGGGAGACGCCCTCGACCGGCTCCCAGATGGGATCGTCGTCGGCCACCGCCGCGTTCGACGGACCGCCGAAGTTGGCGGTGTCGATGCCCATGGCCCGTTGCTGGGCCATCACCTGCTCGGGGCTTTGCGGGGCAACGGCGCCCTGCATCGAATCGCCGATCTTCTTGAAGAACCCCATGGAACGCCTCCTGGTGACGCGGGTGGAGGGGACGAGGTCAACGTACCGCACGACACTCGGTGTGACCCGCCGGCGTGCGGTGGCGAGCCTCTCACGACCAGGACCGGCTGTGGTCCACCAACGACGAGAGCGATACGGTCACACGCATCGATTCGCACCCAGCGCCCATACGCATCGAGGGGCTGCGCAAGCACTTCGGGCGTACGGTGGCGCTCGACGGCCTCGACCTCGATGTGCGGGCCGGTGAGGTGCACGGCTTCCTCGGGCCCAACGGCGCCGGCAAGTCGACCACCATCCGCATTCTGCTCGGCCTGCTCCGGGCCGACGGCGGGTCGGTCACCCTACTGGGTGGCGATCCCTGGCAGGACGGCCCCGCCCTGCACCGGCGCCTGGCCTACGTGCCCGGTGACGTGTCGCTCTGGCCCGAGCTCACCGGCGGCGAGGTGATCGACCTCCTTGCCCGCCTGCGGGGCGGGGCCGATCCCTCCCGACGGGACGAGCTCGTCGAGCGCTTCCACCTCGACCCCACCAAGAAGGGGCGGGCCTACTCGAAGGGCAACCGCCAGAAGGTGGCCCTGGTCGCCGCCCTCGCCGCCGACGTGGAGCTCCTCCTACTCGACGAGCCCACGGCCGGCCTCGACCCGTTGATGGAGCAGGAGTTCC
This sequence comes from uncultured Microthrixaceae bacterium, assembly GCA_964470715.1. Classification (GTDB taxonomy): domain Bacteria; phylum Actinomycetota; class Acidimicrobiia; order Acidimicrobiales; family DATDAH01; genus JAEUJM01. The sequence continues at coordinate 14,366 of CAYYDZ010000015.1, forward strand.
GCTCCGTCATCGACGAGGAGCGGGGCGGTGGCCGCACCGTGCTGCTCTCGAGCCACCTCCTCTCGGAGGTCGAGGCCCTCTGCGACCGGGTCAGCATCATCCGTGACGGCGTCACCGTCGAGACCGGGTCCCTGTCCGACCTTCGCCACCTCACCCGCACCTCGGTGACGGCGGAGGTCGAGCACGAACCGGTCGCCCTGTCACACCTGCGTGGCCTCCACGACCTCGTCGTGGAGCCGGCCGACGGCGGCTACCGCGTCCGGGCCCATGCCGACGCGGGGGCCCTCGCCGCCCTCTTGGGCGTGCTGGTCGACGCCGGCGTCCGCAGCCTGGTGAGCCAGCCCCCCACCCTCGAGGAGTTGTTCCTCGAGCACTACGCCGGCGACGGACCGACGAGGCCGTGAGCGCGACGGCCGGCGCGGGCATCCTGGTGCGTCTGGGCCTGCGCCGGGACCGCATCCGACTCCTCGTGTGGGTGGCGGTGTTCGCGTTGCTGGCCGCGGGCACCGCCGGCGCCACGGTCGACCTGTACCCGACCGTGGCCTCCCGGGTCGAGGCTGCGACCGCCATCAACAACTCACCCGCGCTCGTCGCCCTCTACGGCCCCATCCTCGACCCTCGCTCGCTCGGGGCGCTTTCCTTGCTGAAGCTCGTCAACCTGGGTGCGGCGATGGTGGCCGTCCTCACGGCCATGACGACGGTGCGCCACACGCGCGCCGAGGAGGAGTCAGGTCGCCTGGAGCTCGTCGGTGCCGGTGTGGTCGGGCGCGGGGCGCCACTGGCGGCGGCGTTGGTCCTCGGCGCCTTCATGAGCCTGGCCGTCGGCATCGGCTGCACCCTCGGCCTTGTGGCCGGTGGCCTACCGCTGGCGGGCTCGGTCGCCTTCGGTGCATCGTGGGCGGGGGTCGGACTGGTCTTCGCAGGGGTGGCCGCGGTGGCCGCCCAGGTGGCCCAGGCCGCCCGCAACGCCACCGGTCTGGCCCTCGGGACCCTGGGGGCGGCATACGTCCTGCGGGCGGTGGGCGACGCCAACGACTCGGTGGGCTGGCTGGTCTGGCTGTCGCCCCTCGGGTGGGGCCACCGAGTCGGCGCCTTCGCCGGCGAGCGGTGGTGGGTCCTCCTCCTCCCGGTCGCCGCCACCCTCGCTCTGGCCGCGGTGGCAGCCACGTTGTCCGCCCGCCGTGACCTGGGGGCGGGGGTGTTGCCCGACCGGTCCGGACCCGCTCGGGGTGGGCGCGGCCTCGCCGACCTCCCCGGCCTTGCGTGGCGCCTCGAGCGCGCCGGCCTCCTGGCCTGGGCGGGCGGGTTCGTGTTCGCCGGCGTCCTCATGGGCGCGCTGGCCGGCGAGGTCGGGTCGATCGTGACGAGCGACGCCAGCCGCGAGTACATCCGTCGCTTGGGCGGCGAGAAGGGCATGGCCGAGGCCTACCTGGCGGCGGTGCTCGGCGTCAGCGGGCTGCTCGCCGCCGCCTACGGCGTGCACACCACGCTGCGGCTGCGGGCGGAGGAGACGAGCCAGCGCGCCGATGCCGTGCTCGCCACCGGCGTGAGCCGACGCCGATGGGCGCTCACGCACCTCGGCACCGCGACGGCAGGAACGGTCGTGCTGGTCCTCACCGTCGGCATCACCGGGGGCCTGGCCCGCTCCCTCCAGGTCGGCGACCTCTCGGACCTGCCCGGCGTGCTCGCCGGCGCCCTCGTGCAGCTCCCGGCGGTGTGGGTGGTCATGGGCATCGCCCTCGCCGCCTACGGCGTCGGCGCCCGCTTCGCAGCAGCGGGGTGGGCGGCGCTGGTGGTGTTCCTCTTGTTGGGCACCATCGGCGCCCTTTTCGACCTGCCGCGACGGGTCGTGGACCTCTCGCCGTTCACCCACGTGCCCCAGCTGCCCGGGGGCACGGTGCACGTCGCCCCCCTCCTGGTCCTGCTCTTGATCGCGGCCGCCCTCGACGGGGTCGGCCTCTTCGCCCTGGGGCGCCGGGACCTCGGCTGACGGGCCGCGGGGCACTGCCCGGGCCCAATGCACGTCGGGGGGCGGATCTCAGCCGTCGACGCCCCGTTGCCGGCTGCGACGCGGGCTGACCACCGCCACCTCGAGACCGCCGGAGCGCTCGCTGATGGCGTTGTAGAGCGCCGCGGTGCCCAGGGCCAGGGCCACCGCGAGGGGCACCAGGACCACCCCCGCACCGATCGCGGTCCAGAACACCGCACCGCCGGCGAGGTCGTGCTCGGCCGCACGCCACCCGGCGAGGGCGGCGACGTTCCACGCGATGATCCCTGCCGTGAGCGCCCCGGCGTAGACGGTGAGGAACATCGGCCACACCACCCTGGCCACCGAGCGGTAGCTCACCCGCCGGATGACGAGGTCGCCGACGAGGAGCCGGCGGTGCTCGTGGCGGTCGTCGGTCCGCGGTGGCTCCGTACGGCCGGGGGCGACGGTGGGGGTGCTCCCGTTGGGAGGGTGATCAGTCAACGGCCTGCAACTCCTCGCGCCGGGAGACGTGGCGTCGGATCTGATCGACGACATCGTCGAGGGCGGTCGTGTGGGTGCCGTGCCAGTAGGCCTGGCCACAGGTGCCGCAGAGGTGGAAGGTGTCGTGCGCGGCGCGCGCTCGTGGCGGCACCTTCTGGTCGACCTCGGTGTCTGCGGCGGGGCGCAGCGACCCGTTGCAGCGGATGCAGCGTGAGTAGGGGGCCAGGCGCGGGCCGAGCTCGAAGCGGTCGACGACTTCGAGGATCTGGGCCGAAGGATCGGTGGCCCGGACCCAGGCGCCGTGCACGACCATCGAGCGCTTGAGCAGGCCGATGTCGCGGGTCAACAGGATGCGGCGCTCGGCGGCCGACACCACCGCGAGCTCCTCGTCGTCGGCGTGGGTCCGATACCAGGTGTCGAACCCCAGCAGCCGCAGCCGCCGTGCGAGGGTGCCGAGATGCACGTCGAGCACGAAGCGGCGCGGTTCGGGGAGGCGCGGCAGCGTGGGGACCTCGTGGGCCGAGGGCGAGAAGCGGGGGAACACCTCGACCCGCTCGTCACCGTGCAGGGGTCGTTCCAGGGAGCTGGGGAGGTCGTCGACGAGCACCGCGCCCAGCTCGACGTGGGGAACGCCCTGGGCCTCGATGGCGTCCTTCACCGTGGTGGGCACCGGCAGCGCGTGGACGGTGGCGAGGCCGCGCCGCGACGCCGGCAAGAAGTCGTTGAGGTCCGCGTGAAACCGAAATGTCGCGGTTGCCGGAGGGCGTTCCGGTGCTCTTTCCTTGGCAGCCATGGCGGATCCTCGATCACAAGTCTAACTCACGCTGAAGTTCTCATTTTCTCCAATGGTGGGCGGGACGATTATGTACAAAGGTGTATATGACGGGCGCCACACCGATGGAGGCCCCTCCGTGCCCCCGTCGGTCGCCCTACGATCCGGGCATGGAGATGTCCGAGGAGACGACCTACGACGCCAGCGTCGGCGAGGTGTACGCGGTCGAGACCGACGAGGCCGAGTACCTGAGCCGCTTCGCCGAGGGTGGTGACCGCGACGTCGAGATGCTCGAGTGCGGCCCCGACGGGGACGGTTGGCTCATGCGCAACCGCCGGGTGATCACGATCGACCTCCCCGGCTTCGCTCAGAAGGCCCTCAAGCCCACCAACACCATCGAGCACACGGTGCGCTTCGGTCCCGAGGTCGATGGCCGCCAGGAGGGCGTCTTCACCATCGACGTCCAGGGTGCACCCGTGCGCACCGACGGCACCATCGTGTTCGAGGACCTCGGCGACGGCCACACCCGTCATACCGTGCGCTGCGACGTGCAGGTCAAGATCCCCCTGATCGGTGGCAAGATCGCCAACTGGGCCAAGGACGACGTGGCCGGTCAGATCCGTCGCGAGTTCGAGTACACCCGCCGACGCATCGTCGAGCGGCGCTAGGCCCCCGGCGCATCCGGTGGGGGACCGCCCGACGGTCGCGCTCCTGGCGCCGATGCCCCTCGAACTGCGCGCCGTCGTGCGTGCCGCGCGGCTGCGTCGGGGAGACGGGCTTGCCGGACGGTCGGCCCACCGAGGCGTGATCAGCGGTGTCCCAGTGGTGGCGGTGGCCTGCGGCATCGGCACGTCCCGTGCCGAGTCTGCTGCCTCGGAGGTCCTCGCCGTGGGCGAGTTCGCCCACGTGGTCGTGGTCGGCATCGCCGGCGCGGTCGGCACCCACCACGCCCTCGGTGAGGTCGTCCGCCCGGAGGTGGTGGCCGACGCCCGCACGGGGTCTCGGTATCGACCGCACTCCCTCGATGTGGGCGGGCGAAGGGCGTTGGGCACGCTGTTGACCGGCGATGAGCTCATCACCGACATCGATCGCCTCGCCGCCCTGGCCGCCGAAGGCGTGACCGCCCTCGACATGGAGACGGCTGCGGTGGCCGCCGTGTGCGAAGCCGCCGAGGTGCGATGGTCGGTCGCGCGGGCCATCAGCGACGTCGCCGGCGACGAGGCCGTTGGCGCCACCGTGGAGGGCGGTCTGGCCCGACCCGACGGCTCCCCCGACCTTGCCGCCGCCGCCAGGTTCATGGCCCGGTCGCCCTCGCGGATCGGGGCGCTCGCCCGCCTGGCCCGCCAGGCACAAGCCGCGGCCCGCGCCGCGGCCGACGAGGCGGTGCAGTTGATCGAGACCTCGGGTTGAGCCGCGTACGCTCGCATCCATGTCCGATCCCGACCAGCCGGCCGTGGTGCCGGTCGAACCCGAGATCTCCTACGACGACTTCGCGAAGGTGGACGTTCGTGCCGGCGAGATCGTCTCGGTGGAGGAGTTCCCCCGTGCCCGCAACCCCTCGTACCGCATCAAGGTGGACTTCGGCCCGGACATCGGCGTGCGCGAGACCAGCGCCCAGGCGAAGACGGGCTACGAGCGCGACGAGTTGCTCGGACGCTACGTCGTGGCGGTGGTGAACTTCCCGGCCAAGAACATCGCCGGATTCGAGTCTCAGATGCTCATCCTCGGGGTCGACGCCGGTGACGGCACGTTGTCGTTGCTGCACCCCGGCCGGGGCACCTTCAAAGGGGCGCGGGTCTATTGACCCGTCCCG
>CAYYDZ010000015.1:19520-34220 GCA_964470715.1 uncultured Microthrixaceae bacterium
AGGCCGACACCGGGTCGCAGCACGAGGCCTACGGCGCCTCGTGTGGACGGCGCATCGAGACCGACCAGGACTGCACCGACGCGCTGCGCTGAGCGATCAGTCCATGAACAACCGGGGGTGGCGGGCCTCGGCGAGGCGTCGCAGCCCCTCTCGCCACTCCACCCTCGCGGGGCCGACGAGCTCGTGCAGCCGGGTGGTGTCGACCCGGACGCTTTCGATGGTGGCTCGGGTCGGGGCCAGGCGGGGCACCACGCCGGTGAGGCGCTCGAGCTCGGCCGTCCACTCCTCGATGCTCACCGCGTCGTTGCCGGCCCAGTTGACCACCGTGGGCGGGACACCGGCGATGGCGAGGAGTCGGGGGACCTGCTCGATGATGTCGTCCTCGTGCAAAGGGTTGTAGATGCTCGGTCCGTCCTCGTGCACCGGGATGGCATGACCGGCGAGCATCAGCTCGAGGTGGAAGGCCGGCCAGCCACCGCCCTCTTCGCCGTACGGAACGCTCAGCCGGGCGATGGTGGTGGGAAGCCCGTAGGCCCGGGACGCGAATCCGGCCACCACCTCCGCGGCGATCTTGGAGATGCTGTAGGTCGGCATGAACCCGAAGGGGCGGTGGTTGTCGCCGAGGGGGTCGTCCTCGGTGATGGGCTCGTGGCCCTTCGGCTCGTACACCGCCGTCGACGAGCAGTGGAGGAAGGCGGTGGCGTCGCGATAGCGCCGCATCAAGAGGCCCAGTGCCTCGCCGTTGGCGGCGAGGTCGCGACGGAAGTCGTTGGTCTTGGCCACGGCGAAGTTGCAGACGTAGTCGATGCCGTCCGGGAGGTCGTCGAAGTCGGCAGCCTCGAGATCGAGGTGCACCGGGGTGATGCCGGCGGCCACCAACGCCTCGCGCCCCCGCCCCTTGCGGAAGCGGGCTGCTCCGAAGACCTCGTTGTCCGCCGCCAGCGACCGGGCCAGCGGGGCGGCGACCTGGCCGGTGACGCCGGTGACGAGGATGCGGGCGCCCGTCAACATCGCATTCACTGTAGGCGGATTCCGCGTACTCAAGGGGGAGGTGATGATCGATTTGGGTCACGAAGAGCGCGACCCGCAACGGGGCCAATGGCCCCTACACGGGGTATTCCGGCGCATGTCACACTGATGGTGTAGTCAAAGGTGACCAAATGCGTGGCTCTGGTGGGAGTCCGCGATCGGTCGATCATCGACCACACTTCAGTTCTGCTCGGAGGTTCCAATGCTGGCGCATCATCCCACCACCAGAGAGCAACTGCTGGATGCCGGCATTCGCTTGTTCCGGGAGGGACGGGCGACCATCTTGCGGAGTCTGACCGCGGGTGTCGTCGCCTCCGAGGCGGGCTATCACCGTCAGACCTTCTACCGGCACTGGGAAACCCAGAGTGACTACGTACACGACCTGATGGAGGTGGTGTTCGTCCTCCCCGACGCCCCGACGGAACGCCGCACGCTCATCGACCACCCGGCGGCGACCTTCGAGGGCCGAGTGCGAGAGCACGCCCGGGCCGAGATCGACCGCCTGTGGGAGGACCCCAAGGGGGCGGTGCGCATCGGCCTGCTGGCCATGGGCCAGCTCGGCGAGGGTCGGCCCCGGGAGCTGGCGGAAGCCTTCTACCGGGACTCCGTGGCGCAGATCGAGGGGGGCTTGGCCGAGATCCTCGGCGATCACCGCCGGCAGCCCACCGCGCCTCACACCGTCGAGGACATCGCCCGGGCGGTGCGAGCCCAGATCAACGGGTTCGTCATCGAGGCGGCCTTCCTGGGTGACGCTCGCCAGGCGCGGCGACTCTTCGACGTCATGGTGGTGGAGGTGGTCAGCGGCCTGACCGAACCGGTGCCGATCGAGTCACTGGGCTGAACCCGCCGGGCGCGACGCGCTCTTCGGCGCGCTGTACAGAGGTGTCGAGAGACGTGACCGTCGTGTCCACTGGGCGCGCTGCACCTGTGTAACAAGGCACTACAGGGCCGTACAGCCGCGTGACGCGACGGTCACGTGCCTAGACATAGCTGTCGAGACGAGTGACAGCAATGTCCCTTGTGGTGGGGGTATGGACCAGGGCTTACTACCGCTTGTGGCGGGCGTACTTGCCTGCTCATGGGCGTATATGCACACCCTGGAAGGGGCGAGTTCAATGTCGATGGACCAACGGGGCCGGTCCGGTCGTACCCGACGTCGGATGGTGGCGGTGGCGGTTGGTGCCGTCCTCGTGGTCGCCGGGAACCCCCTTTCCCCCACCCCTGCGTCGGCCAGCTCGCCGCCGGCGTCGGACTTCGAGGCGCCGGGCTACGCGCTCGGCTCCGTGGACGGCCAGAACGGCTGGGGCGCTCAGGGTCTCGCCATCCCCGTCAACCCCAACCTCGACCAGGAGGTCGTCACCAACGCCGGCGCCCCGCCGTCCTTCGGGGGGCAGTCCTGGCGCTTCTCCAACGCCTACACGACCGGTTCGTTCGGGGACCAGGTGTTCTCGCCCGCCGCGCCCGACGAGGCCGGTGAGGCCTCGGCCGAGGGCGGCGGCCTCTCGGGCGGCACCCGCCAGTCGCAGTTCGCGGCCGAGTGGGACTTCACCTCGGCACAGCCGGCGGCCGAGCAGCCCGGCCTCGGCATCACCGCCAGCCCCGACCGGGGCGACGGCGCCCGCATGAGCTGGGTCCGCATGGAGGACCACGCCGACGGCCTCGCCGTGCTCTTCAACGACTACCAGCGGAACGGCAACACCGCCTGTGAGTCTCCCGCCGACTTCGTGCAGACCGAGATCGCCTCCGGCCTCGACCGCGGGACCGCCCACCACGTCGAGGTGGTGATGGACTTCGTGGCCGGCGCCGCCAACGACGTGGTCAAGGTGTACGTCGACGGCTCGCTCGCGCACACGGGCACGAGCTGGGAGGACTACTTCCGCGACTGCGAGGGCAACCCCACCCGCACCGTCGACTCCCTCCTGTTCCGCTCCTCGGGTACGGCCCAGCCCGCCAACGCCGGCAAGGGCTTCCTCATCGACAACCTCTCCGCCGAGACCCGGACCCTCGCCGTGCCCGACGCCCCGACCAACCTGACGGCGACGGAGTCCGCCAGCACCGTGGACGTGGACTGGGACGCGCCGGCGGGTGACGGGGGCAGCCCCATCACCGGGTACACGGTGTACCGGGACGGCAACGCCATCGGTACCACCGACGCGGGGACCACCAGCTTCCAGGACACCAGCGCCCCGGCCAGCAGCCAGGCCCACACCTACAAGGTCACCGCCGAGAACGCCGTGGGCTCCTCGGCCGACAGCAACACCGACACCGCCATCGTGGACCTCACCTGGAAGGGGCAACTCTGGGACGTCGTCAACGGCACCGCCGTGGTCAACGGCGAGGGCGGGGTCGACCTGACCCGCCTGAGTGGCGGCGAGAGCTCCCTGCACCTCGTGGGCGACGCGCCCGTCAACGCCGACGGCACGCCCTGGGTGCGCTTCGACTACCACGACAACGGCACCTCCTGGCAGGGCATCGACCTGTTCATCGACTCCGAGGAGAACCCCGGCGACGATCCCCGCATCTCGGCGGGCTCGCTGTTCAGCTGCGGCAGCCTCGGCTACGCCCGCCACTCCATCCCCGCGGTCGAGCAGATCGTGTACCCGGCCGACGACCACGCCTGCGTCGGTCCCCGGCCCGACGCGGACCACTCGCTCTACGTGGGCCAGCGCTCGGACGGCACCGTCGACTACCTGGCCGACGGGGACTGGCACACCACCACCTTCCTGAAGGACGCCACCGGGCCCTTCGCCTTCAACGACATCCTGCTGCGCTGGCGCTGCAACCCGACCGGTGCGGTCGCCTGGGAGCAGCAGTGCACCGGCGGCGAGTCCATCACCTTCGACGACTTCTCCATGGGCGCGGACCACGACGAGGACCCGCCCGAGGTCACCCTGACCACGCCGCCCGACGGCGTCACCTACTACAAGGACCTGGTCGTCGTCGCCGACTTCGCCTGTGCCGACGCCAGTGGCATGGCCTCGTGCACGGGTGACGTGGCCGACGGCGCCCCCATCGACACCTCGACCGACGGCGAGCACGAGTTCACCGTCACCGGCGTGGACAACCAGGGTCAGGAGACCACGGTCACCCACACCTACGACGTGATCACGCCGGCCCCCGCCCTCACCATCACCAAGTCGGTGGACGAGACGACCGTGGTGGCCGGCGCCGGCCTGCACTACCACCTCACCGTCGCCAACGCCGGCAACGTGCCCCTGACCGGACTCGGCGTCGTGGACCCCAACGCGCCGAGCTGCGCCGGTCCGATCGCCAACCTCGCCGTGGGCGCCGGCACGACGGTGAGCTGTGCCTACACCACCACCACCGGTGACGTGGGCCTGCGCGCCAACGCCGCCGCGGCGATGAGCGCCGAATACGGCTTCGCCCTTTCGAACATCGTGACCTCCACGGTCACGCCGGCGCTGCCGGGAGCGCCCACCGGGCTGAGCGCCACGGAGGACGCCAGCGCGGTCGACGTGGCGTGGACCGCCCCGGCCAGCAACGGCGGGAGCCCGATCACCGGCTACGCCGTCTACCGCGACGACGTGCTGGTCCACACCACGGACGGCTCGACCCTGAGCTACCACGACACCGGTGCGGCGGCGAGCAGTGCCGCCCACACCTACAAGGTGCGGGCCCAGAACGTCGCCGGCGCCGGTCCCGCGAGCAACTCGGACACCGCCATCGTGGACCTGACCTGGAAGGGCGAGGTCTGGGACGTCCTCAACGGCACCGCGGTGGTCAACGGTGACGGCGGCGTCGACCTGACCCGCCTCGGCCCCGGCCAGAGCTGGCTGCACCTCGTGGGCCAGCCCGACATCAACGACGACCACACGCCGTGGGTGGAGTTCTCCTACACGGACAACGGGACGTCGTACCAGGGCATCGACATGTTCATCGACTCGACCCGACCCGTGGACGACCCGCGGCTCCAGGCCGGCTCGCTCTTCGCCTGCGGCGCTCTGGGCTACGCCCGCTACAACGTCCCCGAGGTCGAGCAGATCGTCTACCCGGCCGACGACCACGCCTGCGTGGGGCCCCGCCCCGCCGTGTCGCACACGGTGTACGCGGGCCAGCGCTCGGACGGCACCGTCGACTACCTCGCCGACGGCGACCTGCACACCACCACCTTCCTGAAGGACGCCACCGGGCCGTTCGACTTCAAGGACGTCATCTTGCGCTGGCGCTGCGGCACCACCACGCCGGCGCCCTGGGTGGTGCCCTGCTCCGGTGGCGAGACCGTCACCTTCGACAACTTCACCATGGGTGACGACCACGACGTCGTCGGCCCGCACATCACCATCGCGACGCCCGCGGACGGCGCCACCTATGCCTTCGGCCAGCCGGTGCTCGCCGACTACAGCTGCACGGACGACACGGCGGTGGCCTCCTGTTCGGGGGACGTGGCCACGGGCGAGGCCATCGACACCTCCGCCGAGGGTGAGCACGAGTTCACCGTCGTGGCGGAGGACAGCCTTGGCCATGAGACCTCGGCAACGCACCACTACACCGTCGGCGCGCCGCCACCCGGTCATGCCGTCGGGACCGTCACTGCGTCCGGATCGGGTGACCCGCTCGCGGGGGTCTGGGTGGTCGCGCTGCGCACCGACGACTACCGCCTCCTGGGTGGCGACATCACCGACGCCCAGGGCGACTTCGACCTCGTCGCCGCTCCCGGCGACTACTTCCTGTACCTCGTGGACGCCTCGGGTGACCACGCCTCGGGCTTCGTCGGGGCCCCGGACGTGGTTTCGGTCACGCCGGGCGGCTCGACCACGGTGGATGCGGCGATCGCGCCGACCCACGGCTCGGTCGTGGGCACGATCACCGATGCCGCCTCCGGCAACCCGATCGCGGGCGCGTGGGCGCTGGCCATCGGAGGAGAGCCCTATGGCCCCGAGCGCCTCGTCGTGGCCGCGGGCGACGGCACCTACACCCTGCCGTCGATGGCGGCGGGCGACCACAACATCGGTTGGATCGATCCCACCGGCGCCCACGCGACGAGGTTCGCCCCTGACTCGATGGATGTGCCCTCCTCCACACCCGTGGTGGTGGCGCCAGGGGCCGCAACGGGCGCGGACGGCGCCCTGCCCAGCCAGACGGCAGCGCCGGGCGGGGCCACGCTGACCGGCACGGTGACCGACAGCGCCACCGGCGATCCGCTGGCCGGAGTGCACGTCTTCGCCCTCCAGGCAGCCGACTACAAGATGGCCCGCGGCGCCATCACCAACGGGGCCGGCGAGTACAGCCTCGACGTCGCCCCCGGTGACTACGACCTGGCCTTCGTCGACTCCGCCGGCGCTCACTCGATGGAGTGGTTCGAGGACCAGCCCCTGGATGGACTCGCTGACGCGACGGCCGTCAGCGTGCCGGGAACGGCCGATGCCGACCTCGACCCGCTCACCGGCGCCATCGGCGGCACCGTGACCGACGAGGGCTCGGGCGATCCGGTGGCGGGCGCCTGGGTCCTGGCCATCGGCCGGAACGGCCCGACGGGCGGCGCCATCACCGCCGCCGACGGGACCTATGCCCTGGCGGGGCTGCCGGTGGGCGACTACCGGCTGGCCTTCATCGACGGCACCGGCGGGCACCGCCACGAGTACTGGGACGATCACGCCGGCTTCGCCGACTCCGACCTGTTGGCCGTGACGAGCGGGGGGTCGGCAACGGCCGACGCCGCGTTGGGCCACTAGGGGCCTTTCGGGTGTCCGAGATCGCGTCCCACCACACGGTCGACGAGACGACCCGTGGGGGCGGCCCCGGCGATCGGCCCGCACCGCGAGCCACCACGACCGGTGCGGGTCGACTCCGGCGGCGGCGGTCATGTCAGAGGGTGGTTCTCATCGCCCCCGACCTGCCCGCCGCACACCGGTACCTCGGTGACCGGGCGCCGTCCGGCGCCGAGGTGCTGGTGATCACCGGTCCGGCGTCGTTGGTGACGCTCGAACGGGTCCGACTCCGCCGACGGGACCGGGTGGAGTGGCTCCGGGGCTGGTCTGCAGGGTCCCGTGGCCGCGACCTCGCGGTCGCCGTCGAGTGCGCCGCCGCCACGGGCCTGTTCGGGCATGCCCGGCACGTGTTCGGCGTCGATGCCTGAGCCTCGGCGCCGGCTGGCAGCCGCCTCGCGCGCCGGCCTTCTGCTTGCGGCGCTCCTGGTGACGGGGTGCTACGGCGTCGACTATCGATTCCTGGCCGTCGACGGCGGGGGCACCCCCGTGGCGCAGCGTTGCGGGTCGATGCCGTTCCGCATCAACCCGCACGGCGCCGACGCCGAGTGGCAACTCGTCGCCGTGGTCCGTGCCGTGCAGCGCCTGGAGGCCACGACCGGGGTGGATTGGCGCTTCGACGGCTACACCGGCGAACGCATCGCCACCGGCTTCGACCCCCGTCTGGACGGTGGCCGGGTGCTCATCGAGTTCACCTCCTTCGACGCGCCTGGGACCCCCAGCGCCTACGGCCACCCCAAGCCATCGGGCGTGGGCGACCGCTACCTCGGCGGCTACGTCTACCTCTGGCCGTCCCGGATCCGGGGCCTCTCGTCCACCCAACTCCGGGCCCTCGTCGAGCACGAGCTCGGCCATGTGTGGGGCCTGGACCACCCGAGTGCGCCGCCGGAGCAGGAGCTCATGAACGCCGCCCCTCTGCGCCGCGCGGACTACGGCTCCGGCGATCTCGCGGGCCTGCGGACGCTGACGGCGTCCTGTCGGCAAGGGGGCTGACGCCCCACGCGGTCAGCGGACCGTGACGATGCGGGTGGGGTACCCGGTGGCGCCGTCGGGCGCCGGCGGGGCGCTCTCGTCGGTCTGGGTCTCGCCGTCGCCGTCGGTGGCCCTCGCCCGCAGCTGGTAGCGCCCCGGCGTCGGCCGCCAGTCGTGGACCCATTGCCGCCAGGTGTCGTCGCTCGTGCCCGGGCCGAGGCGGGCTTCCTGCCACGGCCCGTCGTCGACCTGCACCTCGACCTTTGCGATCCCCCGGGTCGGCGCCCAGGCCACGCCCGCGACCGGCACCGAACCGGCGTCCTGGTCGCTGCTGCGCGGCGTGTCGATGCGGCACTGGGTCTTGATGGGGGCCTCCTTGGCCCAGCCTCGGGGGATCCAGTAGCCGTCGGCGGCGTCGAGGGTGGTGAGCTCGATGCGGCTCAGCCACTTGGTGGCCGAGACGTAGCCGTAGATGCCACCGATGATGAGGCGGGCGGGGAAGCCGTGCTCGATGGGAAGGGGTTCGCCGTTCATGCCCACCGCCACGAGCGCCGGGCGGTCGTCGTCGAGCAGTTCGGTGGGGAAGCCGGCGGTGAAGCCGTCGACCGAGTGCCCCATGATCTGGGTGGCGCCGTCCTGCACGCCCGCCCGCCGCAGGAGCGAGCGCAGGGGAACGCCGAGCCAACGGGCGTTGCCCACCAGCTCGCCCCCGACCTCGTTGGAGACACAGGAGATGGTGACTTCGCGCTCGACGAGGGGGAGGTCGAGCAGCTCGGCGAAGGTGAGCTCGAAGGGCTCGTCCACCATGCCGTCGATGGTCAACGTCCACGAGGCGGGGTCCACCTGGGGGACCGTGAGCGCGGTGTCGATCCGGTAGAAGTCGGCGTTGGGGGTCACGAAGGGCGTGATCCCCTCGACGTCCAGGCCGGCGTCGGCCGCGGAGGGACGGGTGCCGCCGGTGACCTCGGGCAGCACGACGTCGTCGCGGGCGGCCTCGACCGTCCGTCCCAGGCCGAGGGACCGCCCGGTGAGGCCGACGGCGGCGGCGAAGGCGCCGGTGGCGCCGGCCAGGGCGAGGAACTGGCGCCGGCCGGCGTCTGTCCCGCCGGGGTGGCCGGGGGTGGTCCAGGCCGTGGCCCTGCGCAGCAGCAGGCGAAGTGTGGCGGCGCCGGCGATCCCGCCCAGCAACGCGGCGGTGACGGCCCCGGCGTCGGTGGTCAGGGGCGCACGGATGCCGGCCAGCGCCCCGAGCAGGGCGAACACCGCGAAGACCACGTCCCCGACCCACGGGCGGGCCAGGGCCGCACTGCCCGTCTTGGCCCCGATGAGCAGGGCCACCACGACGATGCCCAGGAGCAGGGCGGGCTTGTCCGCCGTGCCGATGGCGCCGATGACGCTGCGGGTGATGTCGCCGGGGAGGCCGTCGACGAAGACGTCGCCCACGGCCACGATCAGCGACGGAGCGTCGGTGCTGACCGCCCGCACCAGCTCGGTGACGGCCAAGGCCACCACCGCGGCGACCACGCCGGCGAGGCGCGCCGGTGCCCGCAGGTCGGGACGGGCGTCGACCGACTCGGAGGTCACAGGGTCACCAACGTCGTCGAGGGCCGGAAGGTTCCCGGCGGGGCTCAGGCGCCGGCTTCGTGGGCGGCGAGGGCCTTCCGATCGACCTTGTGGCCGGTGGTCAGCGGCAGTTCGTCGACGAGGCGGAGGGCCTCGGGCAGCTTGTGGGCCGACAGGCGCTCCCGGGCGAACGCACGCAGGTCATCGAGGGTGGGCGGCTCACCAGCATCGCGGGGCACGACCACGGCCACGCCGACCTCGCCCATCACCGGGTCGGGCCGGGGGGCCACGGCCACGTCGGCCACCTGGGGGTGCGTGGCCAGCACGGCCTCCACCTCCATCGGGTACACGTTGTAGCCGCCGCGGATGTACATCTCCTTGCGGCGGCCGGCGAGGCGCAGGCGCCCGGCGTCGTCGAGGTAGCCCAGGTCGCCGGTGCGGAGCCACCCGTCCACGAGGGTGGCGGCGGTGGCCTCGGGGTCGCGCCAGTAGCGGTCCATCACCGCCCCCGAGCGCAGGCAGACCTCGCCGATCTCGCCCGTGGGCAGATCGTTCCCGCCCTCGTCGCGGATGGCGAGGTCGATGCCGGCCCGGGGGCGACCGACGGTGTGAAGGGCCTCCTCGTCGTCGGCGTCGAAGGCCGTCCCGGTGCCCACGCCACCCGACTCGGTGGAGGAGTAGCGGATGGAGTAGGCCGCCCCGAAGCGCCGGCGGGCCTCGTGCACCAGTGCGGGCGACGACGGGCCGCCGCCGATGATGAGGGCCTGGACGGCGCTGAGGTCGCGGTCATCGAAGTCGGGGAGGGCGAGCAGCAGGGCGATCTGCGGGGCAACGCCGCCCACCACGGCCATCCCGGTCGACTCGACGATGCGCAGCACCTCGGCCGCCCGCCACTTGTCGAGCAGGTGGAGGGTGTGGGCCTTGCGCAGGTACCAGGGCAGCTTGGTCATGAAGCCGACGTGGGCCAGCTCGGTGCCGGCCAGCATCGGCCCGCCGCCGCCCCATGCCCCGCCGGTGTCGATCTCGACGGCGGCGGCGAGCTGGCGGTTGGTGAACACCGCGCCCTTCGGGCGGCCGGTGGTGCCGGAGGTCAACACGATGGCGACGGGCCGGTCGAGGTCCGGGGCCAGCGCCGGCGGGGTGCCGCCGGGCACCCGCACGTCGGTGAACAGGTCGTCGACCTCGGTGGCGCGCGGGACCACCAGCACCTGCGCTCCGGGGGCGGCACCGGGGATCGCGGCGCTCACCGCCTCGGTGGCGAGGACGACGTCGGGGCGCACCACCTCGAGGCAGCGGCGCTGCTCGTCGGCGGTGAAGCGGGGGTTCACGCCGGCGGTGACGGCGCCGACCTTGGCCAGGGCCAGGTAGGCGACGGCGTAGTCGACGGTCGAGCCCAGCAGGAGCGCGGCCACCGAGCCCTCCGCCACGCCCCGGTCGGCCAGGCCGGTGGCCACCTCGTCGGTCACGCGGTCGAGCTCGGCGAAGCCGATGGGCCAGCCGCCGGCGTCCACGAAGGCGGGGGCGTCGCCGAAGCGGGAGGCTGCGCCTCGCAGCGCTTCGGTGAGGGTGCCAGTATCTGACATCCCGTCAGCTTTTCGCAGGAGCTCCTCCATGGCCAGGTTCGTCATCCGCTTCGACCTCCGGGCGCCCGACTTCGGCGCGCCGGTGGCGGACCTGTACCCGGCCGCGATCGAGATGGCCGCGTGGGCCGATGGCCTCGGCGCCGAGGCCATCGTGCTCTCCGAGCACCACTCGGCCGACGACGGCTACATGTCGGCCCCCCTCGTCCTCGCCGGCGCCGTGCTGGGCGCCACCGGCCGATCGCCGGTCAGCGTGCAGGCCCTGCTCGTGCCGTTGCACGACCCCATCCGCCTCGCCGAGGACATCGCCGCCCTCGACCTGGTCAGCCACGGCCGCTTCAGCGTGGTGGCCGGCCTCGGCTACCGCCCCGAGGAGTACGAGCTGTTCGGGGTGCCGTGGAAGGGTCGGGGCGCCCTCATGGAGGAGAAGCTCCGGGTGATGGTGCAGGCCTGGACGGCCGAGCCCTTCGAGTACCGGGGCACCACCGTGCGGGTCACGCCCAAGCCTTACAGCACCCCCCATCCGCTCGTGCTGGTCGGCGGCTCGACCGAGATCGCCGCCCGCCGGGCCGGGCGCCTCGGCCTCGGCTTCCAGCCCGCCATCCACGACCGCCAGCTCCAGGCCTGGTTCGAGGAGGAATCCCGCGCCAACGGCTTCGAGCCCGGGATGTGCATCATGCCGGCGCCCGAGGTCCAGAACGTCATCGTCGCGCTCGACCCCGACGCCATGTGGGGGAAGGTCGGCCAGCACCTGTTGCACGACACCGCCACGTACGCGAGCTGGCAGCGCGCCGGCCAGCGCTCGGCGGTGCACCGCGACGTCGCCACCGTCGACGAGCTGCGCGCCGACGGCCTGTTCCAGATCATCACGCCCGACGAGTGCGTGGCCTACGCCAAGGAGCCCGGCCGGGTGCTCGTGTTCCACCCCATGTGCGGGGGCATCGACCCCGCCACGGCGTGGGAGGGACTGCGCCTGTTCGAGCACGAGGTCCTCCCGAGGCTCTGATGGCCGTCGACCTGCGCGCCCTCGTCGACCCCGCCCACACGGTGGTGGTCACCCAGGAGTGCCAGAACGGGGTCATCGGGCCCGAGGCGGCGCTGCCCCAGCTGGCCGAGATCGCCCGTCGTCACATGGTGCCCGCCGCCGCCCGCCTCGTCGCCGCCGCCCGTGCGGCCGACGTGCCCGTGGTGCACTGCGTGGCCGCCCGGCGCGCCGACGGCCAGGGCTCCAACGCCAACGCCCGCCTCTTCCAGGGCATGCGCAAGCTCCCGGTTGCGCTGCTGCCGGGGACGCCGGCGGTGGAGGTCATCCCCGAGATCGGGGTGGCCCCCTCGGACGTGGTCCTCACCCGCCTCCACGGCCTGGGCCCGATGGGCGGCACCGACCTCGACCCGGTGCTGCGCAACCTCGGCGCCACCACCATCGTCGGCGTGGGGGTGTCGGTGAACGTGGGCATGACCAACTTCGCCATGGATGCCGTGAACGCCGGCTACCAGTTCGTGCTCCCGCGCGACGCCGTGGCCGGCATCCCCGAGGACTACGCCGACGCCGTCATCGACAACACCTTGTCCCTGCTGGCCACGGTGACGACCGTCGACGACGTCACCGCCTGCTGGACCTGACGCCGTGACCGCCGAGGCCGTGCCCCCGAACGACGCCGAGCCCGCCGAGGCCGAGCTCCGGGCGGTCGACGGTCGGGTGCCGGGGCGTCGGGGCCTCGCCACCCGCCAGCGCCTGCTGGACCGCACCTCGGCCATGCTCACCACCACCTCGTACCGCGACCTCACGGTGGTGGACATCGCCCGGGAGGCGGGCACCTCGCCGGCGACCTTCTACCAGTACTTCCCCGACGTGGAGGCGGCCATCCTCGTGCTGGCCGAGGAGATGGCCCGCGAGGGGTCCGAGCAGCTCATCCGCCTCGTGCGCGAGGGCCACTGGGAGGGCGACCGGGGTTACGGCACCGCACTGGCCGTGGCCGACGGCTTCATCGACTTCTGGGACCGCCACCACTCCGTGCTGCGGGTGGTGGACCTCGCGACCGGCGAGGGCGACGGACGCTTCCAGAGCATCCGCACGCGCCTGATGAACGAGTTCACGGTGGCTCTCCAGGACGTCATCGTCGAGCGGCAGGGCCGGCCCCGCCGCGACCACGTCGACCCCATGGCCACCGCCGGCGTGCTCAGCGCCATGCTCGCCCACGTGTCGGCGCACCGGTACGGCTTCGAGTTCTGGGGCATCCGCACCGCCGACGTGCGCACGGCCATGGCCCGCATCCTCTACACCACCGTCACCGGCGACCTGCCGCCCGCCTCGTGAGAGGTGGGAAGAAGGGCCTCGTCGCTGTCGCGCTCGCCGTTGCGGCGGCCGGGATCGCGGTGCTGGTGGGTGGGGCAGTGCTGGTTGGCAGGGCGCGCCGCCGGCGGGGGAGCGGCGCGGGCGGCCCCGTCCACGTCGTGCGGGGCCGCACCCGCACCGGGCGCAGCCTCGACCTGGCCAAGGTCGGCGCCAGGTCGTCGGGCTCGTACGTCGTGCACCGGGCCCGGCGGGCAGTGGCGCCGGCGCACCAGCGCGACCACCTCGACCAGCAGTTCCAGCTGAAGACCGCGGAGGCGGTGGCCGAGGCGCTGGGGAACATGAAGGGCGCCCTGATGAAGCTGGGCCAGATGGCCAGCTACCTCGACCAGGGCCTGCCCGAGCACGTCCGCGGCGCCCTCGCCGACCTCCGCCAGGACGCCCCGCCCATGGCCCCCGAGCTCGCCGCCGGCGTGGTCGAGCAGGAGCTGGGCGCGCCGCCGGAGGAGGTGTTCGCCGACTGGGACCCGATCCCGGTGGCCTCGGCGTCCATCGGCCAGGTGCACCACGCGGTCACCCACGACGGGCGTGAGGTGGCGGTGAAGGTGCAGTACCCGGGGGTGGACGACGCCATCCGTGCCGACCTCGCCAACGTCGACCTGCTCTTCTCGGCCACGGGGATGCTGTTCCCCGGCCTCGACCCGAAGGCACTGGTCGAGGAGCTGAAGGCCCGGCTGGTGGAGGAGCTCGACTACACCCTCGAGGCGGAGAGCCAGCGCCTGTTCGCCGACTACTACGAGGGCCACCCCTTCATCACCGTGCCCGGGGTGGTGGGCGAGCTGTCCACCCGTCGGGTGCTCACCACCGAGTGGGCCGACGGCGTGCGCTTCGAGGATCTGGCCTCGTGGTCCCAGGTGGAGCGCAACCTCGCCGCCGAGGCCATCTACCGGTTCGTGTTCGGCAGCCTCTACCGGCTCAAGGCCTTCAACGGCGACCCCCACCCGGGCAACTACCTGTTCGAGCCCGGCGGGCGGGTCACCTTCCTCGACTTCGGCCTCGTGAAGCGCTTCACGCCGGACGAGGTGACCGTCTTCCACGACATGATCGACACGATGGTCCTCGACCACGACCCGGCGGCGTTCCGCAAGGTCATCGAGGACGTCGGCCTGTTGAAGGCGGGCGAGCCCTTCACCGACCAGGAGGTGGAGGACTACTTCGGCCACTTCTACGAGTTCGTGCTCGACGACCAGGTGACGACCATCGACGAGGCCTACGCCTCGGAGACCGTCCGCCAGGTGTTCGACCTGACCGGACCCCACGGCGACATCATGAAAGCGGCCAACGTCCCGCCCAGCTTCGTCATCATCCAGCGCATCAACCTCGGCCTCTACGCCGTCCTCGGCGAGCTGCACGCCACCGCCAACTGGCGCCGCATCGCCGAGGAGATCTGGCCCTTCGTCGACGGAGCGCCGTCGACGCCCCTCGGCGAGGAAGAGGCGGTGTGGCGGCGGCGCACCGGCCGGTAGAGCGCTCGGGA
>CAYYDZ010000016.1:0-33298 GCA_964470715.1 uncultured Microthrixaceae bacterium
ACGCCAGCCGGGAGGAGATGGCCAACCTGCGCAAGGCCATCTACCCGCTGACCCGGCGTCTGGCCGTGCGCCTCGCCCGCAAGCGCCGCCACGGCCGCAAGGGCCCGCTCGACTTCCGCAACACCGTGCGGCACTCGCTCAGCTACGGCGGCGTCCCCGCCGAGCCGAAGTTCCGCTTCCCGCGCCCGGCGAAGCCCGAGATCATGGTGATCGCCGACATCTCCGGCTCGGTGGCCGCCTTCGCCCGCTTCACCCTCCACCTCGTCTACGCCATCAGCAGCCAGTTCTCGAAGGTCCGTGCCTTCGTGTTCATCGACGGGCTCGACGAGGTCACCCGGTTCTTCGAGGGCGTCGAGGACATCGCCGACGCCGTGCACCGGGTCAACACCGAGGCCGACGTCGTTTGGGTCGACGGCCACTCCGACTACGGGCACGCCTTCGAGGTGTTCTGGAAGGAGTACGGCAAGGACGTCGGCCCGAAGACGTCGGTGATGATCCTCGGCGACGCCCGGAACAACTACCACTCCTCGCAGTCGTGGGTCATCAAGGAGATCCGCCACAAGGCACGCCATGTCTTCTGGCTGAACCCCGAGCCGCGGTCGTACTGGGACACGGGCGACTCGATCGTCAGCGAGTACGGCGTCCACTGCGACGGCGTCTACGAGTGCCGCAACCTGCGCCAGCTCGAAGGCTTCGTCGAGCGCCTCGCCTGATCCCCGGAGGCGGGGTCAGCGCCGGCGGGCGCGCCGGGTGGCGGCGGGGCCGCCCTCGGTGCCGAGGTTCATGGCGGTGTTGACCAGGGCCACGTGGGAGAAGGCCTGGGGGAGGTTGCCGAGGAGGCGACCGGAGGACGGGTCGTACTCCTCGGACAGCAGGCCCACGTCGTTGCGGAGGGCGACGAGCTTCTCGTAGAGGGCCCGGGCGTCGGCGGAGCGGCCGAGCAGGTGCAGGCAGTCCGCCAGCCAGAAGGTGCAGAGGAGGAAGGCCCCTTCGTCGCCGGACAGGCCGTCGGCGGTGTGCTCGGTGCGGTAGCGCAGCACGAAGCCGTCCACGGTGAGCTCGCGCTCGATGGCTTCGACCGTGCGCCGGACCCGCTCGTCCTCCGGCCCCAGGAACCCCACGAGGGGCACGAGGAGCAGGCTGGCGTCGAGGGTGTCGCGGCCGTAGGCCTGGGTGAACGCGCCGTCGGCCCGGACGCCGTTGGCCAGCACCTCGGCCCGGATGTCCTCGCTCAGCTGCCGCCACCGCTCGAGGGGCCCGTCGAGGCCGAAGTGCTCCACCGCCAGCGCGGCCCGGTCGGCGGCCACCCACGCCATGACCTTCGAGTGGGTGAAGTGCTGGCGCCCGCCCCGCACCTCCCAGATGCCTTCGTCGGGCTCGGTCCACGCGCCCTCGAGGAAGTCCATGAGCACTTTCTGGAGCTCCCACGACTCGTGGCCCTCGTGCAACCCCGCCACGCGGGCCTGGTGGGAGGCGTCCATCACTTCGCCGTACACGTCGAGCTGGAACTGTTCGCTGGCGGCGTTGCCCACCCGTACCGGCGCCGAGCCCTCGTGGCCGGCCAGCCACGGCACCTCGTACTCGGGGAGGCGCCGCTCGCCGGCGACGCCGTACATGATCTGGAGCTTGTCGGGCTCGCCGGCGGCCGCCCGCATGAGCCACTCCCGCCACGCCGAGGCCTCCTCGACGTAGCCGGCGCTCAGCAGCGTCATGAGGGTGAAGGTGGCGTCGCGCAGCCAGCAGTAGCGGTAGTCCCAGTTGCGCACGCCGCCGAGGTCCTCGGGCAACGAGGTGGTGGCCGCGGCCACGAGCCCGCCGGTCGGGCCGTAGGTGAGGCCCTTCAGGACCACCAGCGAGTCGTGGACCACGTCGGACCACTCGCCGGCGTAGGTGTTGTGGGCGTTCCACGACTGCCACCAGCGCTCGGTGTAGGCCAAGGCGGCCTGGACGTCGGGGGCCGGCGCAGGCGGCAGGTGCGACGGGAAGGTGGCCAGCTCGAAGGGCACCGACTCGCCGGCGTCCACCGCGAAGTGGGCCTCGGTGCGTTGGTCCATGCCGTGGGTCTCGATCGGGGTGTCGAGGCACAGCCCGTCGGGTCCGGCCACCGCCAGCAGGCGGCCGTGGTCCTGGCGCACCCAGGGGACGATCGAGCCGTAGTCGAAGCGGATGCGCAGGTCCATGGCCATGGGGACCCGGCCGCTGCGGCCCTCGACGATGCGGATCAGGTTGGGGCGCTCGTCGCGCGGGACCATGAAGTCGATCACCGCCACCGATCCCTCGGCCGTGTGGAACAGGGTCTCGAGGATCAGGGTGCCGGGACGGTAGGCCCGTTCGACCCGGAGGACGTCAGTGGCCGGCGCCAGCTGCCAGCGCCCGTTGTGCTCGTCGCCGAGCAGGGCGGCGAAGCACGCCGCCGAGTCGAACCGGGGCGTGCACAGCCAGTCGATGGAGCCGTCCCTGCCGACCAGCGCCGCGGTCTCGGTGTCGCCGAGCATCGCGTAGTCCTCGATGCGGGAGGGGCTCACCCCTCCAGCTTGACCTGCGGGGCGACGCCCCGCTCAGAGTCGGTCGATGACCTCTTCGAACACGGAGAACAGCGCCGGGCGCTCGTGGCGCTCGCGCGCCAGCACCCCCAGGCGCCGGCCGCGGTTCACGAGCTCACGGGCTTCCCGGCCCGGCCAGGGGCGGGGGAGGAGCTCGGGCGGCAGGAGCGGGTCGCGGCTGAAGCAGGCCTCGAAGTCGATGACCGTGGTGAGCGCGCCGGCCAGGAACTCGGCCTCGGTGAGGCGCTCGTGGCGGTTGCGCATGTCGGTCAGGGCCTCGGGCACCTCCTTGTATTGGTCGATGAAGGCCTGGTAGCGCCGAGCGAGGTCGTCGAGGGGCCAGAGGCGCGCGGCCAAGGTGCGGGGGTCGCGCTCGCCGCCGATCTCGAGGGCGTCGGTGACTGCGGTGGTCACGGCGTCGGCCACGCCCAGGCGCTCCGCCTCCGAGGTGACGACGTCCTCCCAGCCGTGGGGCGACACGTACAGGCCGTTCTGGATCTGGCCGGCGCCGAGGGCGAACAGGCGGCGCACGAAGGCGGCCACGCTCTGGTCGTCCACCGGGGCGACGGCGACGAGGTGCCAGCGGCGGTCCCAGCCCCGTCCGGCGGCGTCCTGGACGTAGGCGAGGCGGGCCCGCCCGAGGGCCGAGTCGAGCAGGGCGCGGCCGGCGGGGGTGGGGGAGTAGCGGTCGCCGTCCTCGGTGGAGAAGAGGCCCTCGTCGACGATCAGGGCGAGCTCGGTCCGCACCTGCTCGACGGTCTGGCCGCAGGCCACCGCCACCGGCTCGACCTCGCTGGCCACGATGGCGCCGTCCTGGCGCGCCATGCCGATCACGAGGAGGCGGGTGGGGATGTGGTCATCGAGCGCCCGGTCGGTCACGGCGCCGAGGGTACCGGGGTCAGGTCGGCGAGCCGTAGCCGGCGCGAGGCGCGGTGTGTGCTCAGACGTGGAGGCCGCACTCGGTGCGGTCACGGCCGGCCCAGCGGCCGGAGCGGGGATCGTCCCCGGGCTTGACCGGCTTGGTGCAGGGCTCGCAGCCGATCGACAGGTAGCCCTGCTGCACGAGCGGGTTCTGCGGGACGTCGTGGTCGGCGATGTAGCCGGCGACGTCGTCGTCGGTCCAGGTGGCGATGGGATTGACCTTGACCAGGCCGCGTAGGTCCCGCACCACGATGGGGGCGGACTCGCGGCCGGCGGCCTCGACGCGGCGAAGACCGCTCATCCAGGCCGCTTTCCCCGCGAGGGCCCGGTCGAGCTGGCCCACCTTGACCGCCGAGCAGCAGTTCTCCGGGTCGACCTCCCACAGCTCCTCGGCGTGGTGGGCGACGGTCATGATGCGCATGTTGAGCCCGTAGCGCCGGCGCACGTCCTCGACGGTCTGGAGGGTCTCGGGGAAGTGGTAGCCGGTGTCGATGAACACGACCTCGATGGCCGGGTCCACCTTGACGGCGAGGTCGATGAGCACGGCATCGGTCATCGACGCGGTCATGCAGAGGTACGGCGCGAAGCAGTCCACCGCCCACTGGATGATCTTGCTGGCCGGCAGGCCCTCGAACTCGCGGTTGAGGTCGGCCAGCTCGTCGTCGGAGAACGTCGGGACGTCGAGGGCGACAGGATCGAAGGCCATCAGGTCGCGCACTCCGAGTCGCCGACCTCGGCCACGTAGGGCCCGGTCTCGCCGTAGTCCACGTAGTACTCCGGGCCGTCGGCGGGCTCGGGGAACCAGTCGAGGTCGAGCAGGTCCTTGCGCACCTCGTCGACCCCGCCCACCCGGGCCAACCAGCTCTGGAAGGCCTCGCCGGCCTCGCGCTCGCCGGCGTAGCGACGCACGACGCGGACCGCCGCCTCGGGCGCGTTCTTGGCAGGGAGGCGCAGCGCCTTCTGGCCGAACTCGATGCGCTCCTCGCCGACGTAGCCGCCGAGCAGCATCTGGTAGCCCGGGGCGGCCTTGCCGTGGGCCCGGCGCTCGGCGCCGAAGAAGCCGATGTCCGAGGCGTGGTGCTGGCCACACGAGTTGGTGCAGCCCGAGATGTTGGTGCGGACCCCGCCGATCTCGGCGAGGCCCTCCTCGTCGAGGCGCCGGCCGATCTCGTCGGCGAGTCCGCGGGACTGGGTGACAGCGAGGTTGCAGGTGTCGGCGCCGGGGCAGGCGACGACGTCGCGGGTGAGCTCGGCCCCGGGTTGGGCCATGCCGATGACGTCGAGGCGGTCATAAAGAGGGTCGAGCTGGGACTCGCTGAGGCCGCGGAACACGAAGTTCTGGCGGTTGGTCACCCGTACCTCGGCGCCGAGCTCGCGCTGGATGGCGGCGAGGGCCCGGAACTGGTCGGACGTGACGTCGCCGAGACGGCTCCACGCGTAGGCCGAGACCGTCCCCTTGGCCGCGCCCCGGACGACGTTGGCCTGGTGCCAGCGGTCACGCTGATCGCCGCTGCGGATGGTGACCGGAGTGCCCTGGCCGATGGTGGGGGAGGTGGCGCCGGGAGCGAGGCCGGCGGGGGCGTCGCCCAGCTTGTCGACGATCTCGGGAACACCGCCGGGCCAGGAGGAGGAGGCGACGAGGAAGGCGCGCTCTTTGAGGACGCGGGCCTGGAGCTCGTCCCAGCCCATGGTGTCCACCAGCCACTTGAGACGGGCCCGCAGCTTGTTGTCGCGGTTGGCGTGGTTGCCGAAGACCCGCAGGACCGCTTCGAGGGTGGCGAGCAGGTCCTCCCGGGCGGTGAAGGGCTCGAGCGCGAGCGCCGGGTGGGGTGTGGCGCCGAGACCGCCGGCGAGGAAGACCCGGAAGCCGGCCTCGATGCCGCCGTCGGCCGCGGTGCGGGTGGTGGCGATCACGCCGACGTCGTTGAACATGGCCTGGCCGCAGTCGGTGGCGCAGCCCGAGAAGTTGATCTTGAACTTGCGGGGGAGTCGCTGGGCGAGGGGGTTGCGCAGGAAGTGCTGGTGCGCGGCTTCGGCCCAGGCGCTGATGTCGAGGGCCTCCTTCGGGCAAGCGCCGGCGAGGTGGCAGCCCTGCACGTTGCGCACGGTGTCGCCGCACGCCTCGCGGGTGGTCATGCCCACCGAGGCCAGCTTGCGCATGACCTCGGGCACCTCGGTCAGCTCCACGAAGTGGAACTGCACGTTCTGGCGGGTGGTGAGGTGCCCCCAACCGCGGGAGTGCTCGTCGGCCAGGTGGCCCATCATCTCCAGCTGCTCGGGCAGCATCGAGCCGTAGGGGATCTTGACCCGCACCATCTGGTTGGTGCCGCCTTGGCGCTGGCCGTAGATGCCGTTGTTCAGGCGGAACACCCGGAACACGTCCTCGGCCAGGTCGCCGGCCTGGTACCGGGCGAGCTGCGCTTCGAACTTGGCGATGTCCGCGGACATCGCCGGGTCGATCTCGGCGTGCGGGAGCACGGGCGGGGCCTCCACGAGGGTCGGAAACCCGAGTGGATCACTCGGGTATTCGGCCGAGTGTAGGAGAATCCCGACTCAACTGGTCAAGTATTCTCGAAAACCGCTGGTATCAGCGGTGCTCCCGCAACAGCTCCGACACCCGGAAGGCCAGGTCGAGCGACTGGCGGGCGTTGAGGCGGGGGTCGCACATCGTCTCGTACCGGTCGCCGAGGTCGGCGTCGAGGATCTCCTCGGCACCGCCGAGGCACTCGGTGACGTCGTCGCCGGTGAGCTCGACGTGCACGCCACCGGCCCACGTGCCCTCGGCGCGGTGGGCGGCGAAGAAGCCGGCGATCTCGGCCAGCACGTCGTCGAGGTGGCGGGTCTTGTGCCCGGTGCCGCTGGTGAAGGTGTTGCCGTGCATCGGGTCGCAGGCCCACACCACCGGGTGCCCGGCGTCGCGCACCGCGGCGAGCAGCGGGGGCAGCCCGGCCTCGATGCGGTCGGAGCCCATGCGGCTGATGAGGGTGAGGCGACCGGGGATGCGGTCCGGGTTGAGGCGCTCGCACAGGGCCAGCACTTCGTCGGTCGAGGCCGAGGGGCCGACCTTGGCACCGACGGGGTTGTGGACGCCGGAGAGGAACTCGATGTGGGCGCCCTCGGGCTCACGGGTGCGCTCGCCGACCCAGAGCATGTGGGCCGAGCAGTCGTACCAGTCGCCGGTGAGTGAGTCCTGGCGGGTGAGGGCCTCTTCGTAGCCGAGGATGAGTGCCTCGTGGCTGGTGAAGAAGTCCACCTGGTGGAGGTCGGGTTGGGAGGAGGTGTCCACCCCGCAGGCCTTCATGAAGCGCAAGGCGCGGTCGATCTCGGACGCGAGCTGTTCGTACCGGCGTCCCTCGTTGCTGCTCGCCACGAACTCCTGGTTCCAGCCGTGGACCTGGCCGAGGTCGGCGAAGCCCCCCTTGGTGAAGGCGCGCAGCAGGTTGAGGGTCGACGCCGACTGGTGGTAGGCCTGCACCAGGCGCTCCGGGTCGGGCGTGCGCGCCGCGGCGGTGAAGCCGATGGCGTTGACGATGTCGCCGCGGAACGAGGGCAGCTCGACGGCCTCGACCACCTCGACGGGAGAGGATCGCGGCTTCGCGAACTGCCCGGCGATGCGGCCCACCTTCACCGTGGGCACGCCCGAGGAGTAGGTGAGGACCACCGCCATCTGCAGGATCACCCGCAACTTGTCGCGTATGGCGTCGGCCGAGAAGGCGTCGAAGGACTCGGCGCAGTCGCCTGCCTGGAGCAGGAAGGCCTCGCCGGCGCTGACCTGGGCAAGGCTACGGGTCAGCTCGCGGGCCTCGCCCGCGAACACCAGCGGGGGCATCGTGGCGATGGTCTTGACCGCCTGGTCGAACGCGCCTGGATCGGGCCAGTCGGGCTGCTGGCCCGCCGGGCGATCGCGCCAGGACGAAGGACTCCACGAGGATGCGGCCACGAGAGAAGGATCGCGGGCCGGAACCCCGACCGACAAGCGGATTGGGGCCCCGGCGAGCGGGTTGGGTGCGGCCTAGGCCGCGTCGGTGGTGGCGGCGGCCTGGTCGCGCACGGTGCTGACTGCACGCTTCACCAGGCGGCGGGCCGCTTCGGCGGTGACGCCCAGCTCCTCGCCGACCTCGCGGTAGCTGCGCTTGCGGCCGTCGTGCAGGCCGAAGCGTTGCTCGACCGCATACCGGGCCCGGGTGTCGAGCACGTTGAGCAGGTCGGTCACCATCTGCTGCTCGGCCCGGTCGAGGACCTCCTGCTCGGGCCCGGGCGTCGAGTCGGGCAGCAGGTCAACGAGCTCGTTGCTGTCGTCGTCGCCGATGGTCCGGTCGAGCGACGTGGGGGTGGTGAGCCGGTGCAACCGGGCGTGCTCGTCGTCAAGCTCGTCGCCGTCGCCCGCGACCTGGCGGAGAGCGGCGCGCAGGCTGGCCGACCGGTCACCTGGCAGCCTCACCAGGCTGGCCTTCTGGTCGAGGGCACGGCCGATGGCCTGTCGGATCCAGAAGGTCGCGTAGGTGGAGAACTTGAACCCCTTGCGCCAATCGAACTTGTCGACTGCGTGTTCGAGGCCCAGGTTGCCCTCCTGCACCAGGTCGAGCAGCTCCATGCTCGGCGGCAGCGGGTAGCGCCGGGCGACGCTCACCACCAGGCGCAGGTTGGCCCGGATGAACCGGTCCTTGGCCCGATCGGCAGCACGCACCGCCCGGTCGAGCTCGATGCCGGTCTCGCCGTTGGCGATCCGGGCGCGAGCCTCGAAGCCCTTCTCGATGACCTGGGAGAGCTCGCGCTCCTCCTGGGCGGTGAGCAGCGGCACCAAGCCGATCTCGTTGAGGTATTGGCCTACTGAATCGCTCATGACACCTTTTCCACGGGTAGTTCAGCTCTCTCAACGAGAATTACTGCCCTGTGATTCCCAGTTTCAGACATTTTCGGGGGGTGACCGGGCCTAGAATTGCTGTCCGGTCCGAGTTCCACCGTGCAACCACCGTGCATCGCCGCCTGTTCCGGGGCCCGCTGTGACATCGGTCACCACCGTGCGGGGCACGATCGCATGCCGAAGTGCGAAGCAGCTTTGGTGGGAGGTGCGGAGGAACACCTTCGTAACCAGAATGACACATTCACGCGGGCAACACAAGCACCGCCACCCGGTCACTTCGGTGCGCCACCTACACTCTCGGCCCGTGCCAGGCTCAACGTCCCTGCTCAGCGCGCTGCGACGGCAGGCCTGGATCATCATCGCCGCCGGCTGCGCGGGTGCGGCCTTGTTCGGGACCGCCTCGGCGCTGTCGCCCAAGGTCTACGAATCGCGGGTCGAGGTGCGGCTCGACCCCGTGTCGCTCGACGGGCGCTTCGGTGCCCCGGACGCGCCGGCCACGAGCGAGCAGGCCATCGCCCGAGAGATGCGTTTGGTCGAGAGCGACGCGGTGCTCGGTCGCGCCGACGGGCAGATCGAATTCGACCACTCCCTCGAGGCAGAACAGGTGTCCGACGACACCATCGCCTTCGTGGCCCGCTCGATCAGCGGGCCCCTGGCCGAGTCCGTGGCGAACACGGCGGCGACGACCTATCTCGGGGTGCGCCAGGAATCGGCCACGGGTCTGGCCGACAGCGCCTTGACCTTCACGCAAGGACTCGTGGACGGCCTCACGGCGAGGCAGGCCGCGGGGGAGGACGTTGCCGCCGATCTGGCCGAACAGCAGGCACGGCTGGCGGACTTCCAGGCGGGTCGGGACGCCGTCGCCGAGACCGCCACGGTGTCGCTCGGTCCCACCACGGCGGGTGACGCGGTGGCGCCCCAGCCCTGGGAGGCGGCCGCTCGGGGGTTGCTCGTCGGCCTCGTCGTCGGGCTCCTCATCGCGGCCGCACGCGAGTACGTGCTGGCCAGGCCCCAGATGGCGGCTCTCACCGCCTCGTTCCCCCGTCTGCAGTGGTCGCGACGGGACGGAGGCACCCTGCACGTGGCCTGGCCCGACCGGCGCAGACCGGCCTTCGTCATCCTGGGCGGCCTCGTCGCGGCGCGGGCGCTCCTCTACACGGTGCTCGGCGTCAACTTCATTCTCGACGACTGGAGCCTCGAGTACCAGCGGGCCATCGCGGGGACGTGGGAGTCGGTCCCGTCCGGGCAGGATCTCGTGAACGCCCGGCCCGGCGCGTGGCTCACCTTCACGCTGCTGCACGGCACCGTGGGCCCGCATCCCCTCGTGCAGTTCCTGGTGCTCACCGCGGTCAACCTCGCGGTGGTACTGATCCTCTACACCGTCCTGGCCAGGTTCTTCGACCGATCGACGGCGCTGCTCGTCACTGCGGTGTGGGTGCTCCTGCCCGTCCACCAGTCGATGACGGTGTGGCCGGGGACCAGCCAGATCGCCGTTGGCGCGCTGGCCTTCCTGCTGGGCCTCTGGGCCTTCACCTGCGGCCGGTGGGCGCTCGCCGGCGCGGGGTTCGCCGCTTCCATCCTCTGCTACGAGCTCTCGGTGCCGGCGGCATTCGCAGCGACGGCGTTGGTGGCGGGGCCACTGGCGCCGCTGCGCCCCACCGCCCCGCCGCCCCGTCGCGCGATCACCTTGGGCACTCGGGCGGGCACCCTGGTGTTCGTCATCGCCGCCACCGCCTGGTCGCGAGCCCACCCGGTCTACGACCTGGAACTGCGCATGCCCAGTCCCGCGACGTTGTGGTCCGGCCACTTCGGCATCGGCCTGTTCGGCAGCCTGGACACGCCCGACGTCCTGGTCATGGTGGTCGGGGCGGTCTTGGCGGCAGGAATGGCGGTGTGCCTCGTGTGGTGGCTGCGCGGCGATCGGGCCCGGGAAGCGGGCCCTGCCCTCGCCGTCGGGGGCGTGGCGGTGTTCCTGCTCGGTCTCGTGGTGGCCTTCAGCACGACCACGGGCGTGCTGGGCTTCAACGACCGCCTCTACGCGCTCTCGTCGGTGGGCGCGGCCATGATGCTGGCCGGGCTGGGGGTGTTCCTGTGGCGCCGCCTGCCGGCCCTGACCCTGGTGCTCGGCTCGCTGTTGGTCCTTGGAGCCCTCGCCGGCCAGTTCGTGTCGCTGCGGTCGTGGAGCCAGTCCGGTGCCGACGTGGTCGCTCTCCTGGACTACCTGGAGCGCACGTACCCCGATCCCGCCGGCACCCACTTCATCGTGGGCCCTTCGCCGCGCTACCGGAACAGCACCGTCGGGGCGACGTCCCCCTACGGCGGCGCCGACGGCGCGTATCGCCTGGCCTTCCCCGAGGCCGGGCCGTCCTGTGTCGCCCTTGCCGAGCGCGAGACCGTCCCCGAGGACACCTGCACCGGCTCGATGGTCATCGCCAACTCGCAGGAGGAGTTCGTCCCGACCGCATGGGGGGAGTCCTTGGTCGACTGGTCTCGCGTCCTCGGTGCCGACGGAGACCCCTGAGGTACCCCCCGTACACTGCACCGGTGACCAGCAGGGTTGACCGCGTCGAGCGCATCGGGTTGTTCGGGGGGACGTTCGACCCGCCCCACGTCGGCCACCTCGCCGCCGCGGTCAATGCCCGGCACGACCTGGACCTCGACGTGGTCCTGCTCGTGGTGGCCAACATCCCGTGGCAGAAGGTCGGGGAGCGGACCATCAGCCCCGCTCACGCCCGTCTCGAGCTCGTCCGCCTCGCCGTGGGCGACGTGGAGGGCCTCGAGGTCTGTGACCGGGAGATCCGCCGAGGTGGCCGCTCCTACACCGCCGACACGGTCGACGACCTCCTTGCCGAGGCACCCAGCTCCAGGGAGCTCTTCGTCATCGTGGGCAGCGACGCCGCCGAGGGCCTGCCCACGTGGGAACGGGTGGACGAGGTCCGTGAGCGCGCCGTGATCGTCGTGGTGGATCGCCCGGGCGGCGCGTGGAGCCCGCCGCCCGGGTGGGCTGTGGAGCGTGTCGTGGTGCCACGCCTGGAGATCTCCTCGACCGATCTGCGCGCGCGTGTGGCCGCAGGTCGTCCCCTCGACTACCTCGTGCCGGCTGCGGTCGTTTCGGGGATCAACCGCCTCGGCCTCTATCGTGACGCCCGATGAGCGAGCGGGACCGATGAGCCACGAGCCCATGGTCCTGCCCCCGAAGGGGACGGGCGAGCGAGCCCGGAGGCGACGAGAGCGGGAAACGGCCAGGGGCGGCGCCCCCGTCGGTCCAACGGCCGCACCCGACGACGACGGGGGAGGGCGGCGCAGCGGCCGAAGTGGCGCATCGCCGGGGTCCGACGAGAGCGGGCGGCGCGCCCACCCGCTCATGCGCTCCACGTTCATCGGGGCGTGGGTGCTGCTCGTCCTCGCCATTCCCGTCCTCACCGTGATCGGCATCAAGGCGGTGGGTCGCAGCAACGCCGGGCGGGAGCTGAACGTCGAGAAGGACCCCTCCGCCGAGGGCTACGAGGCGGCCGTCGACCCGACGCCGACCATGCTCGTGACCCAGACCGACGACGCCGGCACCATCACCGGTGTCACCGTCCTCTCGTTGAAGAACGCCGGGGGAGGCAATCTGACCTTCTTCCCTGCCGGCACGGTGCTCGAGCTGCCTTTCACCGAGCGAGGTGAGGCCCCGATGAACGAGATCTACCAAGCCGCCGGCGAGACCGGTCTCGAACAACGGGTGGAGACGCTGCTCGTCGCCGCGACGCAGGAGAACGTCGCGATCCTGAACAATGCCCAGTGGGCGAGCCTGCTCGCGCCCCTCG
Organism: uncultured Microthrixaceae bacterium; assembly: GCA_964470715.1. Taxonomy (GTDB): domain Bacteria; phylum Actinomycetota; class Acidimicrobiia; order Acidimicrobiales; family DATDAH01; genus JAEUJM01. The sequence continues at coordinate 12,138 of CAYYDZ010000016.1, forward strand.
GGCCGCTCACCATCGAGAACCCGGTGGAACTGGTGACCACCGACGACCTGGGTGCACCGATCACGTTCGCCCAGGGAGCGATCCAGGTGCCTCCCGATCAGATCGGGCTGTTCGTCAACACCCGTGGCGCGGAAGAGAACGACCTCACCCGCCTGGAGCGCCAGCAGGCCTTCTGGACGGCCTGGTTGGCCGCGGTCAAGGTGTCGACCGACCCGAACGCCGTGCCCGGCGAGACCGACAGCGGCCTCGGACGCTTCGTGCGCGACCTGGCGAAGGGCGATGCCACGTTCAACACGCTCCCGGTGACGCCCATCGGCATCCCTGGGGTGGGGGCCACCGACTCCAACCTGTATCAGCCGGACCAGGCGGCGGTGGACCAACTGGTGGCCGACACCATCCCCCTGCCAGTGGGCGTCGGGCGTCTCCGGTCCCGGGTGCTCGATGGCACGGGCACCCAGGGGATCGCCGTCGAGGCCGCGCGTGCCATCGTCCCGGCAGGGGCGGAGATCGCCATCGTGGGCAACGCGGAGCGATTCGGGCGGGAGGAGACGGTGGTGCAGTACTACGACCCCGCCGAGCGGGAGCAGGCGCAGCGCCTGCTCGACGCCCTCGGGGTAGGTCGCCTCGTGCTGCGCGAGAACGTGACCGATACCGTGGACGCCACCGTGATCATCGGCAGCGACTTCGACGCCGAGCTCGCCCCCGGCGCATCCGGCGTGACCCCCACCACCACGGCGGCGGAGGACGTCCCCGCCACGAGCGTCCCGGCCGACCCCAACGCCCCGTCCACGACGATCCCCTTCGGCGTGGCCCCGACCATCACCCCGCCGACGGAGGCCCCCACTGGCTGATCAACCCCCCTCCCACACCTCGGGACTCGCCCAGGACTGGGTCATCGCCGCAGCGCGCGCCGCTGACGACAAGCTGGGGGCTCGGACGATCGTGCTCGACGTTTCCGACGTCCTGTCCATCACCGGGTGGTTCGTGATCACCAGTGGCGCGAACCCCCGCCAGGTCAAGACGATCGCCGAAGAGGTCGAGTCGCAGGTCGCCGACGCTGGTGGTCCTCGCCCGTTGCGCGTCGAAGGCCTCGACAACGCCCGATGGGTCTTGCTCGACTACGGCGACTTCGTGGTGCACGTGTTCCTCGAGGAGGAGCGTGACTACTACGAGCTCGAGCGCCTCTGGAGCGACGTTCCTCGTGTCGAGTGGAAGGCGGACGCCGACGGCGCCACGCTCAGCCGTTAGCGCTCCGGCGCCCCGGGCGCGGCCGACCCCGGCCGCAGGGGCCGGGGTCGGTGCGACAACCACTCAGGGTGGAGGCGAAGGGATTTGAACCCTCGAAACCTCCTGCATGCCATGCAGGCGCTCTACCAGGCTGAGCTACGCCCCCTGGGGTGCGGGGGCACACGATAGCAGCAGCACCCCCGCCCTCCGCCAAGCGGGAACGGGTTCCTGGCGGCGAAGGTGCCCTCGGTACGATCGGGGGATGATCGAGCAGCCGTACGACTTCCGCGCCATCGAGGAGAAGTGGCAAGCCCGCTGGCGCGACGAGGGCACCTACGAGGTCGACAACGACGACCCGCGCCCCAAGTCCTACGTCCTGTGCATGTACCCGTACCCCTCGGGCGCCGCCCACATGGGCCACGTCCGCAACTACACCTTCGGCGATCTGCTGGTGCGCTACCGCACCATGCACGGCCAGGCCGTGCTCTCGCCCATCGGGTTCGACTCCTTCGGCCTGCCCGCCGAGAACGCCGCCATCAAGACCGGCGAGCACCCGCGCCCCTTCACCGACGCCAAGATCGCCGAGCTGACCTCCTCGCTCCAGCGCCTCGGCGCCGTCTACGACTGGCGGCGCGTGGTCAAGAGCCACGACCCGAGCTACATCCGGTGGACCCAGTGGATCTTCCTGCGCTTCCTCGAGGCCGGTCTGGCCTACCGCCGCAACGCCCCGGTGAACTGGTGCCCGGGGTGCCAGACGGTGTTGGCCAACGAGCAGGTGCTGGCCGACGGCACCTGCGAGCGCTCGGGCGACCTGGTCGAGCGTCGTGACCTCGAGCAGTGGTTCTTCCGCATCACCGAGTACGCGCAGCAGCTGCTCGACGACCTGGAGCGCCTGGACTGGCCCGAGCGGGTCAAGACCATGCAGCGCAACTGGATCGGCCGTTCCGAGGGCGCCGAGTTCGACCTGGTGCTGGCCGACGGCGACGGGACGCCCCGCGCCGACGGGCTGGCCCTGCGCGTCTACACGACGCGCCCCGACACCAGCTTCGGCATGACCTACGCCGTGATGGCGCCCGAGCACCCGCTCGTCCCCGACGTGACCACCGACGCCCAGCGGGCCGAGGTGGACGCCTTCGTGGCCAAGGCACGCCTGGCCAGCGAGCTCGAACGCGTGTCGTCCGAGGGGGGCCTGGACAAGCGCGGCGTGTTCACCGGCTCGACCGTCATCAACCCCTTCAACGGCAAGGCCGTGCCCCTCTACCTCGCCGACTACGTGCTCATGGGCTACGGCACCGGCGCGATCATGGCCGTGCCCGCGGAGGACCAGCGCGACTGGGACTTCGCCAAGGCCTACGACCTGCCCATCGTCCGCACGGTGGAGCCCCCGGAGGGCTGGGAGGGCGAGGCGTTCACGGGCGACGGGCCGACCATCAACAGCGAGTGGCTCGACGGCCTCGCCAAGCGCGATGCCATCGCCAAGGCCATCGGCTGGCTCGAGGACGAGGGTCACGGTCAGGGGACCGTCAACTACCGCCTGCGTGACTGGCTGCTGTCGCGCCAGCGCTTCTGGGGCTGTCCGATCCCGGTCGTCTACTGCGCCGAGCACGGGGCCGTCCCCGTCCCCGAGGACCAGCTCCCGGTGCTGGCGCCCGACGACGTCGAGTTCCGGCCCTCGGGTGAGTCGCCCCTGAAGTTCCACGAGGGCTTCCTGAACACCACCTGCCCGACGTGCGGCGGGCGCGCGACGCGCGAGACCGACACGATGGACACGTTCGTCGACTCGTCGTGGTACTTCCTGCGCTTCGCCGACCCCACCAACGAGGACCTCCCGTTCGACCCTGCTGCCGTCGCCGAGTGGCTCCCCGTGGACCAGTACATCGGCGGCATCGAGCACGCCATCCTCCATCTGATGTACGCCCGGTTCTTCACCAAGGCGCTGGCCGACCTGGGCGTCGCCCCGAAGGAGCTGCGCGAGCCCTTCGAGCGCCTCTTCACCCAGGGCATGATCCGCATGGGCGGCACGAAGATGTCGAAGTCGAAGGGCAACCTGGTCGCCCCCGAGCCGTTCCTGGACGCCATGGGCGCCGACTCCCTGCGCCTGTTCCACCTGTTCGCCGGGCCGCCCCAGGACGACATGGAGTGGAGCGACACTGGCATCGAGGGGTGCTCCCGGTTCCTGCACAGAGTCTGGCGCCTGGCCCTGGGCGAGGTGGCCGGCGAAGTCGTGGACCGGGAGCCGACCGCCGCCGACGCCGAGGTCGAGTCGTCGATGCACCGCCTCATCCAGCGGGTCACCGACGAGTACGAGCGCTGGTCCTACAACACCGCGGTGGCCGGCTTCATGGAGCAGACGAACACGCTCTACAAGTACGTGCAGTCACCGGAGGGCGCCCGCCGGGCCACCCTCGACGAGGCGGTCGACTCCCTGCTGCTGCTGATGGCCCCCATGACGCCCCACCTGTCGGCGGAGCTGTGGGAGCGTCGCCGCGGCGGTCACGTGCACGCCGAGTCGTGGCCGGTGGCCGACACCACCAAGGTGGCCCGCGAGGTCGTGACCCTCGTGGTCCAGGTCAACGGCAAGGTGCGGGACAAGCTCGAGGTGGCACCGGACATCACCGAGGCCGACGCGGAGGCGCTGGCCCTCGCCTCGCCCAAGGTGCAGGCCCACCTCGACGGCGGCGAGCCCCGCAAGGTGATCGTGCGCGTGCCGAAGCTGGTGAACGTCGTCGTCTAGCCGGGCACGGGCTGCGGTCAGCCCGCCTTGAGGGCGGCGATGATGGGGAGCCAGGTGTCGGGGGCGCTCTTGTAGGGGGCGTAGAAGCTGACACGGTCGATGAGCCCGCCGAAGCGCTGGAGCAGCGCCGGGGCGATGGCTTCGGGCGGGCCCTGCACCGCGAAGGCGTCCACGATGTCGTCGTCGATGAGCTCGCCCATCGCCACCCACTCGCCCTGCTTCGACAGTGCGTTGAGCTCGGTCTGGAGCTCGCCCCAGCCGTGGTGCTCGAGGACACCGCGGTAGGCGGGCGTCGAGCCGTAGAAGGCGATCTGCTCGCGCACCCCCTTGGCGCTACGGGCCACCTCCTCCTCGGTCGTGCCCGTGACGACGAAGGCGGGGAGGGAGAGCTGGAAGCCCCCGTCGGCGAGGGTGCGGTCACGCTTGGCCAGGCCCCGCTCGAGCGCCGGCACGGTGACCTCGCGCAGGTAGGACTCCGTGGTGAAGCCGTGGCAGAGGATGCCGTCGGCGGTCTCACCCGCGACCTCGGTCATGAGCTGGCCCACCGCAGCCAGGAACACCTTGGGCTGACCGTGGGGGTTCGGGCCCGGGTTGAAGAACGGCGTCATCAGCGTGTGCTGGTAGAAGTCGCCGCGGAAGTCGAGCTTGTCGCCGGTGTCCCACGCCTCCCAGATGGCCCGCATGGCCAGGATGAACTCGCGCATGCGGGGCGCGGGGTGCGACCACGGCATCGAGAAGCGCTTGGTGATGTGGGCCTTGATCTGCGAGCCGAGGCCGAGCAGCAGGCGGCCCCCCGAGTACGCCTGGAGGTCGTAGGCGGTGTTGGCGAGGGTCATCGGGCTGCGGGCGAAGGCCACGGCGATGCCGGTGCCGAGCTCGATGCGCTCGGTGGCGCCGGCGCCGAGGAGCAGCGGCAGGAACGGGTCGTGACTCGTCTCGGCCGTCCAGACGCCGTCGTAGCCCACCGCCTCCGCGTCGCGGGCGGCGTCCGCCGCCTCGGTCAGGTCGAAGCCGAGTCCTCCATCCACCAACACGTGTCGTCCACCTTCGTTGCTCGGGGCCGGGGCGCCGGTGACGCTACCGTTCCGGCCGGGACCGGCGAGACCGTGGGGGACGGGATCGAGTGGACGCGCTGAGGGCGGGGATCGGACGACACCCCGCGGCGGCGCGCGCCCGGGCGGTCGCGGGGCCGGCGCTGCTCCTCCTCCTGCTCCAGGTCGTGGTGTTCCCCGTCCCGGCCGGGGTCTTCCTGCGGGGCGTCATCATCGGCCTGCTCGGCGCGCTCATCGCGGTGGGCATGGCCCTCATCTACCGGGCCAACCGGATCCTGAACTTCGCCCAGAGCGACCTCGGCGGCATGCCGGGCGCGCTCGCGGTGCTGCTCATCACCTTCAGCGGGCTCAACTGGTTCCTCGCCTTCGGGGTGGGGTTGGCCGCCGCCGTGGTGCTCGGGCTGGTGGTCGAGCTCGGAATCATCCGCCGGTTCTCCCGTGCCCCACGCTTGGTGCTCACGGTCGCGACCATCGGCCTTTCCCAGCTCCTGGCCGTCGGCGCACTCCTGCTGCCCAAGCTCTGGGGGGAGCGACCCAACACCTTCCGCATCGACGTCCCCGTCGAGCTGCGCTTCGACGTCAGCCCCATCGTGTTCTCCGCCAACGACGTGCTCGCGCTCGTCATCGCCCCGCTGGCGATGCTCGCCGTGGGCCTGTGGCTGCGCTACACCGCCGTCGGGGTGGCGGTGCGGGCCAGCGCCGAGAACGCGGACCGGGCCAACCTCCTCGGCATCCCCGTCCGCCGCCTCCAGACGGTGGTGTGGGTGGTGGCGACGGTGCTCTCGTTCATCGCGCTGTTCCTGCGGGCCGGCATCGTCGGCCTGCCCTTCGGCTCGGCCTTCACCTTCACGATCCTGCTCAGCGCGCTCGCCGCCCTGACCTTGGGTCGCTTCACCGACCTGCCCGCAGTCGCCCTCACCGCCGTCGCCCTCGGCGTGCTCGAGATCGCGGTCGACTGGAACGCCGACAACCCGCTGGTCATCGACCCCATCATCGGGCTCGTCATCTTCGTCGGACTGCTGGTGCAGCGACGGGGGACCACGCGCGCCGAGCAGGACGAGACCTCGAGCTGGAGCGCGGTCGACGACGTCCGCCCCATCCCGCCCGAGGTCCGGAACCTCCCCGAGGTCCGCGCCGTGCGCGCCCTCGGGATCGGACTCCTCGCCGTCGGTGCGCTGGCCCTTCCGCACCTGCTTGGGACGGAGGACTCGCTCAAGGCGTCGGCCGTGCTCATCTTCGCCCTGGTCGGCCTGTCGGTCGTGACCCTCACCGGGTGGGCGGGGCAGGTGTCGCTCGGCCAGATGGGCTTCGTCGGGGCCGGTGCCGCCGTCACCGCGGTCGCGACCCAGGACTGGGGGCTCGACCTCGCCCTCGCCCTACCCCTCGCCGGGGTCGCCGGCGCGCTCATCGCCCTGGTCGTCGGCCTGCCGGCTCTGCGCCTTCGCGGCCTGTTCCTCGCGGTCACGACGCTGGCGTTCACCGTGGCCATGTCGTCGTACTTCCTGAACCAGGACTTCTTCGCCTGGGTGCCGAGCGGGCGCATCGAGCGGCCACCGTTGTTCGGCCGCATCGACCTCGACTCGCCGACGCGCATCTACTACCTGGTGCTGGCGGTACTGGTGTTGGTGCTCGTCGCCCTGCGGGGCGTCCGGGCCAGCCGGACCGGCCGGGTGTTGCTGGCCCTCCGGGAGAACGAGCGGGCCGCGCAGGCCTTCGGGGTGAATGCCACCCGCGTGAAGCTGCTCGCCTTCGCCCTTTCCGGGGCGGTGGCGGCCGTGGCCGGCGGGCTCCTGCTGGAGCACCAGCAAGCCTTCACGCCGGCGCTCTACGGGCCCTTCGAGAGCGTCAACGTGTTCATCGCCACGGTGATCGGCGGTCTCGGCACGCTGGCCGGCGGCATCCTCGGTGCCCTGTTCCTGCGGGGTGCGCAGTGGTTCCTGCCGACCGAGTGGCAGGCGCTGGCCGCCCCGGTGGGCGTGCTGTTCGTGCTACTCGTCCTGCCGAGCGGCCTGGGGGGCCTGTGGTTCCGCGGTCGAGACGCCGCCTTGCGCTGGGTGGCCGTGCGCCGCGGCCTGCTGGTGCCCAGCCTCGTGGCCGACGCCGCACCGGAGGCCGCCACGCCCGAACCGACGCCGGAGCCCACTGACGAGTCCCCGTCCGAGTCTTCTTCCGACGCGTCGCCCGCACCCGATGAGGTGGTGGCCTGATGGCGGCCACGACCCCGGCACCTGGGCGCTCGGGCAACTGGTTCTCGGCCACGGTCGCCGCCATCGCCCACCCCGGGACGTGGCTGTTCGAGGTGACCGGCGGGGGACCGGTGTTCCCCATCGTCGTCCTGTTCGGCCTCAACGCCGTGGACGAGCTCGACCGCACCGCCTTCGGGGTCCTGCTGCCAGACATCCAGGCCAGCTTCGGTCTGAACCTCCAAGGGGTCCTGGCCCTCGTGGCCGTCGTGCTCGCCGGCGCCCTGGCCCTCCAGGTGCCCATCGCCCACCTCGCCGACCGCCACAACCGGGTGGTCATCACCATCATCGGCGCCATCTCCTGGGGCATCTTCTCGGTGCTCACGGGCCTCGCCACGACCGTGGTGATGCTCGCCGTCGTGCGTGCCGGCTCGGGCATCGGCAAGGCCGTGGTGGACCCCACCCACAACTCCCTCATCGCCGACTACTACAGCGTCGAGGCGCGCCCCCGCGTCTACTCGCTGCACCGGGCCGCCAACGTGGTCGGCCAGATGCTCGGGCCGTTGCTGGCCGGCGTCATCGCCTACGCCTGGGGCTGGCGGGCGCCGTTCATCCTCTTCGCCATCCCCACCTTCGTGTTCGTGGTCATGGCCTTCCGGCTCCACGAGCCGGTCCGCGGCGCCCAGGAACGACGGGCGATGGGGGCGTCCGAGGACGCCATCGCCACCGAGGAGGAGCCGCCGTCGTTCGCCGAGTCGTGGCGCATGGTGTGGCGCATCGAGGCCCTCCGGCGCATCTGGTACGCCCTGCCCTTCCTCGCCGCCTCGCTGATCGGCTTCGTCTCGCTGGCCTCGCTGCTCTACGCCGACGTATTCAACCTCGACGAGCGGGCCCGTGGCTTCGTCGCCGCCGGGGTCGAGCCCCTCCAGTTCGCGGGCCTGATCATCGGCGCCCGGGTGGGCACCCGCCTCATCGCCAAGGACCCGGGCCTCGTGCTCCGCTTCGTGTCAGTGGTCGCCCTCGTCACCTCCGTTCTCAGCCTCGGCTTCGCGATGGCGCCGAACCTCGCGATCGCGGTGGTCACCAACGCCCTCATCTCGGCCTCCCTCGCCATCATCGGGCCGGGCGTCCTCGCCGCCCTCTCGCTGGCCATCCCGCCCCGGGCCCGGTCGATGGGGTTCTCGGTGGCGTCGCTGTGGGTGCTGCCCGGCCTGATCGTGCTGCCCCTCATCGGCTGGGTGGGGGACAACTGGGGGATCCGCCAGGGCATGGCGGTGATGACCCCGGTGTTCCTGGTGGGTGGCCTCGTCATCGCCGGCGCCGGCAAGGTGATCGGACGCGACATCCTCCAGGTGTGGACCACGGCCGCGGCCCGCTCGGAAGCGCTCTGGGAGCGGCGCCACGGCAACTCCAAGATCCTTCTCGTGCGCCAGCTCAACGTCGCCTACGACGGCGTGCAGGTGCTCTTCGACGTCGACTTCGACGTGGAGGAGGGCGCGGTGGTGGCGCTGCTCGGCACCAACGGCGCCGGCAAGTCCACCCTGCTCAAGGCCATCGCCGGGTTGGTCCCCGCCGACCGCGGCGCCGTGATCTTCGACGGCCGCGAAGTGACCTTCGCGCCGCCCGACGAGGTCGCCGGCCACGGGGTGGTCCTCATGCCCGGCGGCGCCGGCGTCTTCCCGAGCCTCACCGTCGCCGAGAACCTCGACGTGGCGGGCTGGCTGCACCGGGGCGACGACGATGCGCTGTCCGCCACCGAGGCCCTCGGGCGCTTCCCCGCCCTGCGGGACCGCCTCGACGATCCCGCCGCCAACCTGTCCGGCGGCCAACAGCAGATGCTGGCCCTGGCCATGGCGCTGCGCACGAAGCCCCGCCTGGTGATGATCGACGAGCTGACCCTCGGCCTGGCGCCGGTGATCGTCGAGCAGCTGATCCCGGTGATCGGCGAGCTGCGCGACGCCGGCACCACGGTGATCCTGGTCGAGCAGTCGGTCAACCTCGCCCTCACCCTGGCGGAGACGGCCTACTTCATGGAGAAGGGCGAGATCCGCTTCCACGGCCCCGCCGCGGACCTGCTGGAGCGCCCCGACCTGCTGCGCTCCGTGTTCCTGGAGGGCGCGGGCGCCGCGAGCCCGGGAGCGACCACGAACGGGGCGACGAGCGACACGGCGAGGAGCGACACGGCGACGGGCGACGGGACCGCGCCGGCGTTGGCGGCACGGCCGCGTCGTGCGCCTGAGGACACGGATGGCGACGGCGACACCCACGCCGACGGTTCGGGGGCGGATGCGCCGGCGGCGCTGACCACGGTGGGCCTCGGCGTGTCGTTCGGAGGCATCCGGGCCGTCGATGACGTCGATCTGGTGGTGGCCCCCGGTGAGATCGTCGGACTCATCGGGCCCAACGGCGCCGGCAAGACGACGGTGTTCGACCTGATCTCGGGGTTCACCACCGGCGCCTCGGGCCGGGTGCTGCTCGGGACCCACGACCTCACGGGCACCGGCCCCGACGAGCGGGCGCGACGCGGCCTCGGCCGGTCCTTCCAGGACGGGCGGCTCTTCCCGGCGCTGACCGTCGCCGAGACCCTGGCGGTCTCCCTCGAGCGCTGGGTCGAGGTCCGCGACCCCGTCTCCGCCGCCCTGCGCCTGCCCCACGCGTACGACGCCGAGCGGTCCGTCCAGCGCCGCGTGGACGAGCTCGTCGAGCTGATGGGCCTCGGCGCGTTCCGCAACAAGTTCACCCGTGAGCTCTCCACCGGGTCGCGGCGCATCGTCGACCTCGCCTGCCTGGTGGCCCACCGACCCACCGTCATCTTGCTGGACGAGCCTTCGAGCGGGATCGCGCAGCGCGAGACCGAGGCGCTGGGTCCGGTCCTCCTGCGCATCCGCGACGAGATGGGCGCGGGGTTGGTGATCATCGAGCACGACATCGCCCTCGTGCGGTCGGTGGCCGACCGACTCGTCGCCATGGACCAGGGGCGGGTCGTCGTGGAGGGCGATCCCGACGAGGTGCTGCGCGACCCGGCGGTCGTGGACTCGTACCTCGGGACGAGCGAGGTGGCCGTGGCGCGCTCGGGGGCCGCTCCCGTCCGATAGGTTCCCCGCCCGAGGGCGCGGGGGGTCGCGCCACCAACAGGGGGTACGCGATGCTGTCGAGCAGCGACGAGGGCAAGTCCGGGTCGGGTGGCCAGCTGCGCCGATGGGGCCCGCTCGTCGCCATCGTCGCCGTCGTGGCCATCGCTGTGGGGGCCCTGGTCCTCACCGGTGGGGGCGACGACGACGAGTCGGCGTCCACGTCGACCACGGCCGCGCCCGGGGGCGAGGTCACGAGTGACGACCTTCCCGAGGGCGTGCTGCCCTTCAGCGTCGCGGAGGCCGAGGGCATCGACGTCGACTGGCCCGACACGTGCGACACCGAGCGCGGCCAGGTCGCCTACCCGAGCTACTTCGCTCCCGAGTGCTTCGCCCCCTTCGAGGGTGACAACGGAGGAGCCACCGACCAGGGCGTGACCGAGGACAGCATCAAGCTCGTCTGGTACCTGCCCCCCGACGTCGACCCGATCATCGACTTCATCAGCGAGGGCATCTCCGATGACACCGCGGCGGATGCCCGCTCGACGCTCGAGGGCTTCAACGAGTTCTTCGCCCACTTCGCCGAGAGCTACGGCCGCACCGTCGACCTCGAGTTCTACGAGGCGACGGGCACCGCGGATGACGAGATCGCCGCCCGGGCCGATGCGGTCGCCATCGCCGAGGACATCCAGCCCTTCATGGTGCTGAACGGCCCGCAGCTGACCGCCGCCTTCGAGGAGGAGCTCGCCGCTCGGGGCGTGTCCTGCCTCCAGTGCGGGCCGACCCAGCCCCAGTCGTTCTACGAGGAGACCGACCCCTACCTCCTCACCGTCACCATGAACAACGAGCAGGGTCAGTACCACACGGCCGAATTCCTCGGGACCCAGCTGGCGGGGCGACCTGCCGAGTTCGCGGGAGAGGACCTCGCCGACGCCGAGCGCTCGTTCGGCCTCGTCTACCTCGACTCGATCGAGAACTCCGACGAGGCCGTCGACACCTTCGAACAGCGCCTCGACGAGCAGGGCATCACCCTCGCCGAGAAGGTCGCCTACGACAGCCCCGTCACGCTGCAGACCACGGCCGCCAGCGTCATCGCCAAGCTGAAGGACGCCGGCGTCACGTCGGTGATCTTCGTGGGTGATCCCGTCGCACCACGTGAGCTGACCCGGGAGGCCACCGCCCAGGACTACTTCCCGGAGTGGATCATCACGCCGGCGTCGGTCCTGGTCGACACCAACGTCTTCGCCCGCACCTACGACCAGCAGCAGTGGGCCCACGCGATGGGTGTCAGCACCGGTGCGGCCAAGGTCGACCCGTCCACCCAGGGCAGCGCCTTCCTCTACGAGTGGTACTTCGGCGAGGAGCCGGCGGCCGACGACAGCGTGGCCCTGCTCTCGGCGCAGCTCAACACCTTCTACAACGTGATCCAGGGCGTGGGCCCGAACCTGACCCGCCAGGGCTTCCGGGACACGATCTTCGCTGCCGAGCCGACGCCGTCCGCGGTCACCCAGCCCTCGCTCTCCTGGGGTGACAAGGGCATCTGGCCGGACACGGACTGGCTGGGCATCGACGACACCACCCTCGTCTGGTGGAACCCCGACGCCGAGGGCCCCGACGAGCGCGGGGACGTCGCTGCCGGCATGTACGAATTCGTCGACGGTGGCGCCCGCTACCTGCCCGACGAGTGGCCGGAGGAGCCCCTGGCCCTCTTCGACCCCGAGGGCTCGGTGACCATCTACGAGGAGCCCCCACCGGGCGAAGAGGTGCCCGACTACCCGTCGCCGGCGGGCTGAGCCCAGCGCCCGCCGGCCGCGGCCGGCGGGCCTTCAGCCCTCCTGATCGCGGAGGAAGCGCTCGAGCTCGGCCGCGAGCTCGTCGCCCGACTGCATCTCGAGGGGGGCGTCTTCATCGCCCTCGACCCACTCGCCGCGGGCCTGGGCGTCGACATGCGCCTCGAGCTGGGTCACGAGCTCGCGGTGCTCGTCGCTCTCGGCCACCAGGGCGTCGAGTCGGAGGCGGGTCGAGGTGGCCTCGTCGTGCAGCTCCTGGCTGTCGAGGACGAGGCCGCCGATCTCGGCCACGCCGTCGATGAGCGCCGCCGCGGCCGCGGGGTAGGGCATGGCGGCCGCGTAGTGGGGGACCTGCGCCCACAGCCCGACCGCGGGCAGGCCCACCTCGGCGCACTGGCGCTCGATGGCGGCCTGCACGCCGGCGGGCACGTTGATGGTGCCGCCGACGGCGTTGCCCACGCGCTGGGCCAGCTCGGCGGTGGTGGCGGTGGACGCCAACTGCGTGGGGCGGGTGTGGGGGACCGGTGCGGGGTAGGCGCCCAGGCCGAGCACGAGGCGGGTGCCGAAGTCCAGGGCGAGGTCGACCGCCGCCGCGGCGAAGGCCCGCCAGGTGTGGTCGGGCTCCGCGCCGACGAGCAGCAGCACGTCGTGGCCGGCCCCGTCGGTGGCGGCCCGCAGCTCGATGGTGGGCCATGACAACCTGGTGTTGACCCCGTCGACCAGCTCCATGACCGGGCGCCGGGCCCGGTGGTCCAGCAGTTCGTCCGTGTCGAACGAGGCGAGGAGCACCGAGTCGAGCAGGTCGTCGAGGGCGCTGGTGGCCCGCGCCGCGCCTGCGCCGGCGTCGATCCAGCCGTCGAGGGCCATGATCAGGACCGGGGCGTCGAGGTCGAGCCGTTCGTGGATCTCGTAGAGGGCCATCGGCGTGACGTCAGGCCGTCCGCTCGAGGGCGGCGGCGGCCGCACGCGCCAAGGCTTCGACCTGCTGGGCGAACACGTCGAACTCGGGGCCGCTGCGGCCCTCGCCCATGGCGCCGCCGACGTAGCGGGCGTAGACGCCCTGGACGATGCAGGCGAGCTTCCAGTAGCCGAACGCGACGTAGTAGTCGATGCCGGAGAGGTCGAGGCCCGAGGTGTCCGCGTAGCGGTCGAGGAGCTCGGCGCGTCGGGGGAAGCCGTCCACCGTGGTGGGCGCGTTGGCCAGGATCTCGTGCTCGTCGCCCGGCTCGGGCCAGTAGACCATCAGGAGCCCGACGTCGGCGAGGGGGTCGCCGAGGGTGCAGATCTCCCAGTCGAGCACCGCGACCACCTCGCCGTCGGCGCCCAGCAGGCAATTGTCGAGGCGGTAGTCGCCGTGCACGATGCTGGTGCGGGGCTGGGCGGGGATTGCGGCCGACAAGCCGGCATGGACCTCTTCGACCACGGGCAGCTCACGGGTCTTCGACTTCTCCCACTGGCCGTGCCAGCGCTTGAGCTGCCGGGCGATGTAGTCCTCGCGGCGGCCGAGCTCGCCGAGGCCCACGGCGTCGACATCGACGTCGTGGATGCGGGCGAGGACGTCGATGATGGAGCGGCCCGCGGTGGCCCGCTGGGCCTCGGTGAACGAGGCCCGGGCGATGTCGGCGTTGCGCACGACGGTGCCGTCGACGAAGTCCATGACGTAGAAGGGCGCGCCGTTGACGGCGTCGTCGGTGCACAGGCCCCGGGTGACCGGCACCGGCACGTCCGTGGGTTCGAGGGCGCTGATGACGGCGTGCTCGCGCCCCATGTCGTGGGCGGTGGCCAGGACGTGGCCCAGCGGGGGGCGCCGCAGGACCCATGCCCCATCGGCGGCGTCGCCGACCCGGTAGGTGAGGTTCGAGTGGCCCCCGGCGATCAGGTCGAAGGTGAGGGGCGCCTTCGCCCCGGGGACGTGCACGGCGAACCACTCGGTGACCCGTTCGGCGTCGACTCCCTCGACGTCGTGGCTCATCGGTTGCTCCCCACGGCACTTCCCCTGTCGGTCGGGTCCTGCGGACGCGGGCCAACCTACCGGGAATGTCACCCCCGGCCCCGCCGTTGAAGGGCCCATGGTCGACGTCACCGATGCCACGTTCGGAACCGAAGTCCTCGAGCGCTCCCACGAGCACCCCGTGGTCGTCGACCTCTGGGCGCCGTGGTGCGGGCCGTGCCAGCAGTTGGGCCCGCTGATCGAGGAGGTGGTCGACGCCACCGACGGCAAGGTCGTCCTCGCCAAGGTCAACGTCGACGAGAACCCGCAGGTCGCCCAGGCATTCCAGGTCCAGGGCATTCCGGCCGTCTTCGCCCTCAAGGATGCCCAGGTCGTGGACAGCTTCGTCGGTGCGCAAGGCCGCGAGGCCGTGACGGCCTTCATCCAAGGCCTTCTGCCCACCCAGGCGGAGAACGAGATGAACGCCTTGGTGGCTGCCGGCGACGAGGCGTCCCTGCGTCGGGCCCTCGAGCTCGACCCCGGGCACGAGCCGGCCATCCTCGCGCTGGCCGAGCTGCTGGTGTCCCAGGAGGAGGAGGCCGGCGACGAGCGCGCCCAGGAGGCATTGGCGCTGCTGGCCCGCATCCCCGAGACCGCCGAGACGCGCCGCATCGCCGCGCTCGCCCGCACCGGCTCGCCCGCCGACGACGAGCTCACCGCCACCCTCGACGAGTTGCTCGGCCGGGTGAAGGACGACGACGAGGCCCGCCAGGAGTTCGTCGACCTGCTCGACGTCATGGGGGCTGACGACCCGAGGACGGCCGAGTACCGTAGGCGCCTCACCGCGCAGCTCTTCTGAGCGCCGGCGCCGCCTCGGAGTGGCGCACCCACTTCCCCTCCCGAGTCCCCACCTCTGCCGGGAGGCCCCATGTCCGCACCCACCGACGGCTTCGTCGACCTCACGCGCCCGCCCGCGCCCCGCACACTCCGCGATCGCCTGCCCGCCGGGCTGGCGCCGCTCTCGGGACCGCGCCTGGCCGGTCTCGCCGTGGCCGCGGTCGGCGCGGTCCTGGGGGTGCTCCTGCTTTGGCCACGCCCGGCGGCGCCCGACCCCGAGCTGTCGCTGCCCCGGGCCTCGACCACCCTCAGCCTCCCCCCGGTCGCCACCACGGCCACGTCCCTCGGTCCGCTCGTCGTCGACGTCGTCGGAGAAGTGCGCCAGCCGGGCGTCCAACGGGTCCCCACGGGCGCCCGCATCGCCGACGTGGTGGCCGCCGCCGGCGGCCTCACGGACCGGGCCGACCGGGCCCGCATCAACTTCGCCGCCCCGGTGGCCGACGGCGAGCGCGTCTTCGTGCCGGCGGTGGGCCAACCGGTCCCGGCAGTGGCAGTCGGAGCCACCCCGTCCGGCGTCGCCGGAAGCGGAGCGCCTGGCACCGGGGGAGGGGGGACGGGTGGCGGTGGTACCCCGGCCCTCCCTGCTGCCCCCGTCAACCTCAACACCGCCACCCTCGAGGAGCTGGACACCCTTCCGGGGATCGGGCCGACCACGGCGCAAGCCATCATCGACCACCGCACCGAGCACGGCCCGTTCACCTCGGTGGACCAGCTGCTCGATGTCCGGGGCATCGGCGACGCCAAGCTGGCCGAGCTGCGCGATCGCGTCACGGTGTGAGCGTCAGTGCGAGAGCCAGAGCCCCACGATGGAAAGGCCGACGATGATGCCGCCCCAGACGCCGGCGAGCATGAACGCCAGTTCCCCGGCGTAGGAGCCCCACGTCGCGTCGACGTCGTCGGTGGCCCGGCGCGCCGCCCAGCGCCCGAGGACCAGCCAGAGCACGAGGCTGGTCCCCCCGGCCGCGATGAGGTTCAACGGGTGGAGGAACCAGGGCAGGCCCGCGAGCAGCGACGTGGGCGCGGCCAGCAGCAGGAGCAGGTACGCGGTCAGCGTGGGCCGGACGCAGGCAGAACCCTCGCACGGATACCCGTAGAACAACAGCCCGGCGAGCACCACGAGGGTCGCCGGAAGGAGCAGCGCGGCGACGGGTCCGAGGCGGCGGATCTGGCCGGGCCGGGCGACGACGGCGCCACCGGACGGCCCGCTGCCTCGCCGTCCTGGACTCGACGTCACCCCGGCGATGGTAGAGGCCTCCGGGCCCGACCGGCCGGACTCTCCGATGGTGGTGCGGTCGCGCTGGCGGCGCTCGTGTGGGCGGGCGCGGTCCTCGCCCATCGGGTCCCGTGGACCGTCGTCGCGGTGGTCACGGCGGGGGCGGTGGCCCTGCGCCGGCCGCTGCTCTTGTGCTTCGCCGCCTTCCTCCTGGCCAACACCCTCGGGGCAGCCGCCCACGCGGGCCTCGACCCACCCGCCACCGAGATCTACCGGGGCTGGGTCACGCTCCTGACCGATCCGGTACCCACGGCATCGGGCCAGCACGTCGAGGTGCGGGTGGCGGGGCGCCACCTCGAGGGCTGGGCCCGCGGCGGCGCCGCCGGGGCTCTCGTGCCCCGCCTGAGCGGTGAGCGCATCGAGGTCGAGGGGCGCATCGCGCCGATTCCCAGGGCCGAGCCCTGGCAGGTGGCACGCCATCTCGCCGGACGCATCGAGATCGACGCCGTGGGCGCCTCTGCGCCCGGCCATCCCGTCACCCGGGTCGCCAACGGGCTGCGCCGCACCCTCGTGCGCGGCGCGGCGTCGTTGCCCGAGGACACCCGCACCCTGTTCCTCGGCTTCGTGCTCGGCGACGACCGGGGCCGATCCGACCTCGTCACCGACGACTTCCGGGGCGCCGGGCTCACCCATCTCCTGGCCGTGTCCGGGCAGAACGTCGCCTTCGTGCTCGCCGTGGCCGGCCCCGTCCTGCGGCGTCTGCCGCTGCGCAGCCGGTGGGTGACCACCGTCGCGCTCCTGGCCTTCTTCGCCCTGCTCACCCGATTCGAGCCGTCGGTCCTCAGGGCGACGGCGATGGCGGCACTGGCCACCCTGGCCACGACCTGGGGTCGGGACGCGTCGAGCGTGCGGGTCCTCGCACTGGCGGTCGCCGGCCTGGTCCTGGCCGACCCACTCCTCGTCGGGGCCCTGGGCTTCCGGCTGTCGGTGGCGGCCGCCACCGGCATCGCCGTCTTGTCGCCCGCCCTCGTCCGTGCCCTCCCCGGGCCCCGGTGGCTGGTCCTCCCCATGGCTGTCGGCCTGGCCGCGCAGCTCGGCGTCGCCCCCGTCCTGCTCGCCGGCTTCGGTGGCCTTCCGGTGGTGGCCCCCGTGGCCAACCTCGTCGCGGTGCCGGCGGCGGGGCCGATCAGCACCTGGGGCATGACGGCCGGCCTGGTCGCCGGCGTGGCGCCCGCCCTGGCCGAGGTGCTCCACGTCCCCACCCGCCTCCTGGTGGGATGGATCGCCGGGGTGGCCCGGGCCTCGGTCGCCCTGCCCCTCGGTCAGTTGGGTCCCCTCGGCCTCCTGGCGGTCGTGAGTGCCGGCGCGGGTGCCCTCATCGCCCGCGCGCGGGGGCGTCGTGGTTGGACTCGGCTGGCCGTCGCCGCCCTCCTGGTCGGGCTGCTCCTCCCGGGCATCGAGCTGCGCTTCGGTGTGCCGCCGACCCACCTGGTCGTCGGCGGCGACGGTGAGCTGTGGCGCTCTCACGGCCGGGTGCTGGTCGTGATCGGCGGACGGGTGGACGAGGGCGACCTCCTCCAAGGGCTGCGCGAGGCGGGCGTGGTCCACGTCGACGTGGTCGTGTGCCGTTCGTCGGCGGGCGCCTTCCACAGGGTCGTGGCCGACCTTCGCCGGCGCTACGGCGAGGCCATCGTCATCGCTCCCGTCGACGCCGGCGTGGACGGTGCGGTGACGCCGGCGGACGGGTCCGAGATCGTCGTCGGTTCGCTCGTGGGTCGGTTGCAGGTCACCCCGAGCCGGGTCGAGATCGACGTCGGCTCCACCTCGGGTGACGTCGGGGGGCCGGTGTAGCGTCGGCCGCCGTGCTCCTCGCGCTCGGCCCCCACCCCTACGACATCCGCTACCGGGCCCTCGTGATGGGCATCTTGAACCGCACGCCCGACTCGTTCTTCGACCAGGGCGGTTACTGGGACTTCGATGCGTTCCTGGCCAAGGCGGAGGCCCTGGTCGACGAAGGCGCCGACTTCCTCGACGTCGGCGGGGTGAAGGCGGGCCCCGGTGACGAGGTCACCGAGCAGGAGGAGCTGGATCGCGTGCTCCCGGCCGTCGAGGCCCTCGCCGCCCGCTTCGACGTTCCCCTGTCGGTCGACACCTGGCGCGCCTCGGTGGCTCGGGCCGCATATGCCGCCGGCGCCGTGGTCGGCAACGACATCAGCGGCTTCGCCGACCCCGACTACCTCCCCGCAGCTGCCGAGGCGGGCGCCTCGGTGGTCGCCACCCACATCCGGCTGGCTCCCCGGGTCCCCGACCCGAACCCCGAGTACGACGACCTCGTCCCCGACGTCTGTGCCTTCCTGGCCGATCGGGCCGGCCGCGCCGAAGCCGCCGGCATCCCCCGCGAGCGGATCATGGTCGATGCCGGCCTCGACCTGGGCAAGAGCGAACCCCAGTCGCTCGAGCTGCTCCGGGCCTCCGACGCGCTCGTCGCCCTCGGCTACCCGGTCTTCCTGTCGGCGTCCAACAAGCGCTTCCTCGGCGCGCTGGTGGGGACCGAGGTCACCGATCGCCGCGAGGCGAGCCTCGCCGCCCACGCCCTCGGCATCGGCCTGGGGTGCCGCATCCTGCGAGCGCACGACGTGCGGGGCTCCCGCCGGGTGGCGGACGTGATGGCCGCGGTGCTGGCCGCCCGGGACGGCGCCGCGTACGACGGCGGCGGCAACGCCGCGCCGGGTCGAGGAGCGCGCTGATGGCCGACGAGCCCACGCTCCAGCTCATCCGCGGGGACGACCCCATCCTGGTGGGCGACGAGGTGCGCCGAGCGGTGACCGCGCTGGTGGGCGACGGCGACCGCGGCCTGCTGGTCGACGAGTACGCCGGCGACGACTTCGAGCTCGCCGCCGCGGTCGATGCCGCCCAGACCCTGCCCTTCCTCACCGAACGCCGCATCGTGGTCATCCGCAACCTGGCCCGGTTCCCGAAGCTCGACGACCTGACCGCCCTGCTCACCTACCTGGCCGACCCGGCGCCCACCTCCTCGCTGGTGCTCGTCTGGGAGCCGGGACTCGCCGACAAGAGTCGGACCGGCACGGTGCCCAAGAAGCTCGTGGACGCGCTCACCGCGGTCGGCGGCGCCGTCACCAACACGACCCTGGCTCGTCCCGCCGACCGCAAGAACTGGGTCGAGTCGCAACTCGCCGACGCCGGGGTCCGCCTCGACCGTGACGCCAAGGCTCTCGTCAGCGACCGCCTCGCCGACGACGTGGAGCGCCTGGCGGGCCTGCTGGCGACGCTCGAGGGCGCCTTCGGCCCGGGGACGCAGCTGGGTGCCGACGACGTGGCGCCGTACCTGGGTGAGGCCGGCTCGGTGCCGCCGTGGGAGCTCACCGACGCCATCGACCAGGGCAAGATCCCGCTCGCCCTCGACAAGCTGCACCGCACCCTGGGTGCCGGCGACAAGCACGCCCTCCAGGTCATGGCCAGCCTGCACGGGCACTACGGCCGCATGGTCCGCCTCGACGGCGCCGCCGTGAACGGCGAGAAGGGGGCGGCCGAGCTGCTCGGGATGAAGGG
Source organism: uncultured Microthrixaceae bacterium (assembly GCA_964470715.1). Classification (GTDB taxonomy): domain Bacteria; phylum Actinomycetota; class Acidimicrobiia; order Acidimicrobiales; family DATDAH01; genus JAEUJM01. The sequence goes on from CAYYDZ010000016.1 coordinate 31,805, forward strand.
CTCGAGCTTCCCGGCCCGCAAGGCCCTGGATCAGGGCCGCAAGCTCGGCACCGACCGCCTGCGCCAGGCCGTGCACCTGTTGGCACGCGCCGACCTCGACCTGCGGGGGGCCAAGGCGTGGCCACCCGAGCTGGTGATGGAGGTGCTGGTGGCGCGCCTCGCCCGGCTCAGCCGGCGCTGAGGCGCAGCCGGAGGCTCAGGCCTCGGCGCTCGCCTTGGCGAGGCGCTTGGCCAGGCGGGACTTGCGCCGAGAGGCCTCGTTCTTGTGGATGACGCCCTTGGCGGCCGCCTTGTCGATGCGCTTCATGGCGAGGCGGGTGGCCTCGACGATGTCCTCGGCCCCCTCCGCCGCGGCGGACTCGGCCGCCTTCACGCGGGTGCGCAGCTCGGAGCGGACGGCCTTGTTGCGGATGCGCCGCTTCTCGTTCTGCTTGTTGCGCTTGATCTGGCTGGCGATGTTGGCCACGGGGGGAATGTCCTCTGGTCTGTACGGAGAGCCGGATCAGGATAGCGGGGGAGTGGTCCCGAAGGCACGTTTCGCCCCGGGGGGTTGGTAGCGTCCGGATCTGCCCATGGACCAGTCGCGCCTCCGGAACATCGCCATCATCGCCCACATCGACCACGGCAAGAGCACGTTGGCCGATCGCATGCTCGAGATCTGCGGGGCCGTCGAGGCCCGTGACATGCGGGCGCAGTACCTCGATTCGATGGACCTCGAGCGCGAGCGGGGCATCACCATCAAGCTCCAGAGCGTCCGCCTCCAGTACGGCGACTACGTCCTGAACCTCATCGACACCCCTGGCCACGTCGACTTCGGCTACGAGGTCAGCCGGTCGCTGGCCGCCTGCGAGGGCGTGATCCTGCTGGTGGACGCCGCCCAGGGCATCGAGGCCCAGACCCTGGCCAACTGCTACCTCGCCCTCGAGAACGACCTCGAGATCGTGGCCGCCCTGAACAAGATCGATCTACCCGCCGCGGAGCCCGAGCGCTACGCGGAGGAGATCGAGAAGGTCCTCGGCCTGCCCGCCGAGGAGATCCTGCCCATCAGCGCCAAGACCGGCCAGGGCGTGCGCGAGCTGCTCGACGCCGTCGTCGAGCGGGTGCCGGCCCCGAAGGGCGACCTCGACGCACCCCTCCAGGGGCTGATCTTCGACTCGCACTTCGACCAGTACCGGGGCGTGGTCAGCTCGATCCGGGTGATGCACGGCGTGTTGTCGTCCGGAGCCAAGCTGCGCTTCCTCCAGGCCGGGTCCACCCACGAGGCCGACGAGGTCGGCGTCCGCTCACCCGACCCGACGCCGGTCGCGTCGCTCGGCGCCGGCGAGGTCGGGTACCTCATCGCCGGGATCAAGGACGTCGGCGAGGCCCGTTCCGGCGAGACCGTCACCACCGCGGTTCGGGGCGCCGAGGATGCCCTCGAGGGCTACCGGGACCCGAAGCCGATGGTGTTCTGCGGGCTGTACCCCGTCGACGGCGACGAGTTCGCCACCCTGC
>CAYYDZ010000017.1:0-3366 GCA_964470715.1 uncultured Microthrixaceae bacterium
CCTACAACGAGCGCAACGTGCGCATGAGCATCGACGAGTCCGTCGCCGCCATCGCGGCCATCGCGGCGCTGGCCGCCGAGGCCGACGTGCCGGTGGACACCGTGGTGTCGTGCGCCTTCGGTTCGCCCTACGAGGGCGACCTGCCCGCGAGCGAGGTGGACGCGCTGTGCCGGCGGGTGCTCGACACGGGCACCGCCGCCCTCACCCTCGCCGACACCACGGGCATGGCCACGCCCCGCCTGGTCGAGGCGCTGCTGGAGCGCACCGGCACCGACGTCGGCCTGCACCTGCACGACACCCGTGACACCGGCCTGCTCAACCTCTACGCCGGCTGGCAGGCCGGCGTGGCCCGCTTCGACTGCTCGGTGGGCGGTCTCGGCGGCTCCCCCTTCGCGGCCGGCGCCGCCGGCAACGTCGCCACCGAGGCGGCCGTGGCGCTCTTCGACGACCTCGGCGTGATGACGGGCATCACCTTGGAGCCTCTGCTCGACGCCGCCCGCCTCGCCGAGGAGCTCGTCGGTCACGAGTTGCCCAGCCGGTTGGTCTACGCCGGCCCCCGCACCCGCCTCGCCGGCGCCTGACCCACGCGCTCCCCTCGTTCTGGCAGTCGAACGGTCACGCCGTTGTGAGGACCAACCCCGCACCAGGTCGTGGTGGCCGGTGATGCCGATGGTTTCGTGCAGGCCTTGGTGGGCGCCTGTCGGGCCGGTAGCCACTGCGGCCTGATCACCCGCGGCGAGCGTCTGCCATCCTGTCGCCGTGGGCGCCGCCGCCTTCGAGTCGGTCTCGACATGGAAGTCCCCGGCCCCACCGCCCGCGTCCGACGACCGGGCCCGAGTGCTCGCCGAGGTCGTCGACCGGGTGCTGGCCCGCTCGCCCGGCCGGCTCCGCGTGATCGTCGACGGGCGCACCGGCAGTGGGAAGACGACGCTGGCCGACGAGCTCGCCGCGGTGGTGCGAGCCCGTGACCGACCGACGCTGCGAGCGAGCCTGGACGACTTCAAGCGGACCTGGGCCGACGCCCGCCGACACGGCTACGACCGGGTGAGCGGTGAGGGCTACTACCGCAACACGCCCGACGTCGCCAGCGCCCGCGACCTCCTCCTGGACCCCGCCGGCCCGACAGGATCCGGCGTCGTCGTGCTGTGCGCCCACGACCCGCTGACCGGCGAAGACCATCGGACGACGACGGTGACCGCACCAGACGACGCCGTGTTGATCGTGGACTCGGTCTTCGGCATGCGCCCCGAGTACGACGAGTTCTGGGACCACCGCATCTGGGTGGAGGTGGACCGGGACGCGGCGCTCGCCCGGGGCATCGCTCGCGACGTCGCCCTCGAGGGCCGAGCGGAGGCCGAGCGCCTCCACCGCGACCGCTACCAGGTCGGCGAGGACCTCTACATCGACGAGGTCGACCCCCATGCGCTCGCCGACACGATCATCGACAACACGACGTTCGCCCGCCCGGTGCTGGTGCGCTGACCAACAGCGTCACCGACGCGGAGCACGAGATCTCCGCCTCTCCGGTTGTACTCGAACGTGTGTTCGACTAAGGTGACCGAACCAGCTTGCAGCCGCTGGGGCGGGAGACCGTCGTGCAGGGCCGGCTGCCACTTCCCCAAGCCAGTCGAATCGTGTGGTCCCGGGCGCCGGAGTCGGCGTGTTCCCGGGCAGCCCGAGCAGGGAGTGGTGCCGTGTCGGTGATCGAGCTGCAAGCGAACGAGGTGGACGATGAGCCGCCAGGTGGCGCGCCCGGTGATGCCGGGTTCTCGGCGCTGGCCGTCCTGCGCGACGCCGCCGCACAGGTGCTCGCCCATCCGTGGGCGGGTCGACCCGGGCCGGTGTTGGGCGACGCGCTCGAACAGGTCGTGGCGGCGGAGCGGATGGTGGCGGCGGCCAAGACGCTGGTCCTCGGTGCGTTCGACGCCACCGGCCAGCACCGCGTCGAGGGGCATCCCTCGGCGGCCACGTGGGTCGGCGCCAAGACCAAGGCCAACACCCGCCACGTGAAGCACCAGGCCCAGCAGGCCCGAGCCCTGCGCGAGATGCCCCTCACCGAAGCCGCCTTCGCGGCCGGCCGCATTGGCGCCGAGCACGTGGCGGTGCTCGTGCGGGCGCGCACCCGCGACGTGATCGACGAGTTCGCCGGCGCCGAGGCCGACCTGGTGGCGGCGGCCGAGACCCTCGACTTCGACGAGTTCGACCGCAAGGTGCGCGACTGGCGTTCGTTCGTTCAGCCCGACAAGTCCGAGCGGCGCGCCCGCGACGCTGAACAGCGCCGCGAGGGCCACGCGTCGCGGACCTTCGACGACCTGGTGCGACTCGACGCCTGGCTCGACCCGCTCGGCGGCACCGAGTTCCTCGACGAGTTCACCCGCATCGAACAGGAGCTGTTCGAGGCGGACTGGGCCGAGGCCCGGGCCCGGGTCGGCGAGCACGCCACCAAGCGGGACCTCCGCCGCACCGCCAAGCAACGCCGGGCCGACGCGTTCGTGGAGATGGCACGTCGGTCGCGGGCCCACGGCGCGCCGGCGAACGGGCCCCGATGGGTGCTCAACGTGATGATGGGCTGGCACACCCTGTGCGCCGAAGCCGCCGCCACCCTCGCCGACCTCGGCCGATGCACCTGCCAGCTCCCGCCGGCGCTCGCCCGACTGCTCGGCCTCGACCCCGACGACCCCGATCCAGGTCCAGACGGTTCGTGCCCGACCTGCGGTGGCTCGATCGGCGGGTTCCCAACACTGCCGTCCGACGAGGAGCCGGACCGCGCCCGTGAGCCCTACGCCGGGCCGCCGACGACACGCCGCCACGGTGCCCTGCCCGACTGGTGGCATGCGCCGGATCCCTTCGCTCCGGGCTTCGCCCACCTCCGGCCGGACACCCTGTGCGAGCTCGAGGACTTCACCCCGATCGCGCCCTCCCAGGCGCTCGGGCTCGGCATCGCCGGCGAGCTCCGCCGCGTCGTCTTCGGACCCGACGGCGAGATCCTCGACTTCGGCACCCGCCGCCCCTACGCCACCGGCCTCCTCCGCGAAGCCGTGATCATCCGCGACCGCGAGTGCCGCGACCCCGGCTGCGCCGTGCCCGGTCGTCACTGCCAGATCGACCACATCGTCCCTCGCTCCCGCGGCGGTCCCACCGCCATCGGCAACCTCCGCTGCCAGTGCGGTGGCGGCAACCGACTCAAGGGCACGGGTCCCCCGATCGGCGACGACCCGCCCACCGGCGGCGGCCCCTGAGGGCATCCGGCCCGGGGTGCCCGACCAGCGTCATCTCCCGGAGAGACGACACGCCCCACCACCTCGGCGCCCCCGCAACCCCGCAACCCCGAAACCCGGCCACCAATCTCCGACGCCCGGCAACCGG
>CAYYDZ010000017.1:3466-27872 GCA_964470715.1 uncultured Microthrixaceae bacterium
CAATCTCCGACGCCCGGCAACCGGGCAACCGGCAACCGGCAACCGGCAACCGGCAACCGGCAACCGGCAACCGGCAACCGGCACCTGGCAACCGGCACCTGGCAACCAACCTCCCGACGCCCGGCAACCAGCACCCGGCCCAGGGATTCGGCCGCCAGGGTGCATCGCCACCCGAACGCGCCACGGCGCAGGGCACGCCGTTGTGCCCTGCGCCGGGTGGGGAGACCGGAGGGTCCCGTCGGGTCAGCCGACGGTGGCGCCGATGACCTCGAAGCCGCTGGTCTGGGGGTCGTCGGCGTCGGGGCCGACGGTGAAGGTGATCGGCCCCTGGTCGGTGTCGAGCACGCAGGTGAAGGTGCCGGCGTCGACGCCCGCCGAGCAGGCGGGGGCGCCCTGGGGCACCGCCCGCCCAATGGTGGCGACCGCGGCGTCGAGCTCAGCCCGGCCACCCTGGCTGCTCACGGCCCGCTCGGCGTCGGTCCCTCGCACCGCGAGGAACGTCTGGACCGCCTCGGTGGCCGGGGCGACCCCGTCAGCGTGGGCGGCCTCGTCAGCGTCGGCGACCGGCGGGACGACAGCGTCGTCCGGCGCGTCGTCGGGCTTGTCGGCCTCGGCGCCGGCGGGGGGCAGGGCCAGGCTCTGGCCGGGAGCATCGGCAACGGCGACCTCGCCGTCATCGCCGCCCCCGTTGGTGGCGATGGCCAGGCCGGCGCCGCCCGCCACGAGGCCGGCGGCCACCACTGCGGCGAGCACGGCCACCCCGCGGCGACGGCCACGAGCCGCCTGGGGCGCGTCGACCGGCGGCGCCGGCGGGACGGCCGGCACCACCACGGCGGGCGTCCCCTGGGGCGGGGTGACCGCGAACACCGAGTGGACCTGGGTGGGCGGGTCCACCGCCCGGGCGACCGCGGCGGCCCAGGTGGCGGTGCCACCCTCGGCCGGGACCCACGGGACGGGGACGTCCTCGACCGTGGCGGCGTCGGCCGGCGCCTCGACCCAGCCCACGACGGCGGCAGCATTCCCTCCCTCGGGGACCCACGGGACGGACACGTCCTCGACCGTGGCGGCGTCGGCCGGCGCCTCGACCGCCGCCACCGGCTCGGGCTCGGGCTCGGGAACCGGATCGGCCGGCACGGCCTCGTCGGCCGGCACACCCCAGGGGTCGCCGACGGGAACCACGCCGTCGAAGTCGTCGACGCCCCGTTGGTCGTCGACGAGGTCACCGTGACCGCCAGCAGCGGGGGCGACCTCGGGGCCGTCGGAGAACTGGTCGAGGTGGTCGGACAGGTCGAGGTCGAACTGGGTGTCGTCGAAGGCGATCGGAGAAGACATGCCCGTCAGACGGCGCGCCGCCCGCGTCGGGTTCCGCCCCACTGCGTGACACCTGACACGTCCGGTCGCGACGTGGTCACGGGCGCAGGTTGACGGCGACGCTCCCGGGCACGAAGGCACCCTCGACGTAGGTCAGCGGGCCGTCGTCGAGGTGCCAGATCGCCTTGCCACTGAGGGGGAGGCGGTGGCCGGCGGCGAGCACCCAGCCGTCGAAGGGCGTGGTCCACTCGGCCTGCACCAGGCCTCCCGGCATGGCCGCCCAGCGGTCCCGGCTGGAGAAGTCCCGGATGGCACCGGACTCGTCGAGCCAGACGCGAGCGCGGACGGTGTGGGAGCCATGGGTCAGGGCCACGTCGAAGGTGTCGTCGTCGACCTCGTGCCACACCACCTGCTGGGACAGGAGCATCGACGGAGCCAGCACCAGGGCGTCGTTCAGCCACGTGGTCAGCTCGCCGACGTCGTACTCCGGGCCGGTGCCGTTGGCCACCGGCACCACCCCGAGGAGGCGGCCGACCATGCGGCCCTCCCCGTCCAGCAGGGTGTCCCGTCCGACCATGGGCACGACGCCCGCCAGGTCGAGGCGCATGTGGAAGATGCGGGCGACCGGGTGAGCGCAGTTGTACTGCCACGCCTCTGCGGGCATCCAGCCCCGTCCCTGGAGGTTGAAGCGCCCCTGGAAGCGGGCGGCGAACGACCACACCCGCGGCGCGCCGACCACGCGCATGAACCCGAGGTAGCGCTGCACGGCGGCCGGGAGCGCGTCGATCTCGTCGGCCCGCACCACCGACACGTCCGGGCTGCCGTGAGGCAACCCGGCGCTTGCGGCCTGGGCGAGGGCCGTCGCGCGCAGGTCGCGGCCCAGCAGTTCGAGCACCGGCCGCACGGCCGGCCGGATCATCGAGAACGTCACGACTGGATCATCGCGGGCGCGGTGCCCGTCCGAAAGGGCCGATCGTCACGGGCGACCCGCGAGGCGCCGCGCCGGAGGATGCCGCTCAGGCGACGTCGCGGACGGCGGCTTCTTCGGGTAGCTGCGGCGGCGTGAACAGGCCGGGCTTCATGCCGTGCTTGTCGGCGTAGAACGCGCGGATCTGGTTCATGTCGGCGACGACGTCGTCGGTCATGCGCATGCTGGGCCCGTAGCCACCAGTTCGGGTGGGGCCATCGAGGAAGCTCAGTACCACCGGCACGTCCGCCCCCAGGGCGATGCGGCGGAAGCCCGACTTCCAGTGAGAGGACTTGGCCCGCGTCCCCTCCGGCGGGATGAGGATGGCCACCGGCGAGCCGTCGCCGGCGCGGGTCACCAGCGAGTCGACGAGACCCGCAGGGTTCTCGCGGTCGACGGCCACGCCGCCGAGCCGGCGGAACAGCCAGCCGGCCGGACCGGCGAACATCTCCTTCTTGCCGAGCCACATCGGGCGCACCCCGGTGGCCCAGGCCATGGCCAACATGAGGATGAAGTCCCAGTTGGAGGTGTGGGGGGCCGCGACCATCACGCAGACCGGGTCGTGGGGCGGATCGCCGACGATGCGGTAGCGGAAGAGTCGAACGACGATCTTGCCGAGAGCACGTTTGATGGCCTCCACCCTAGGGGCAACGGGCGCCCTCCCGGGACCGGGCCGTCACCGTGGGGGTCCAACCGCCGCCGCGAGAGGGACCTTCTGCTCTTGCCCCGAGGCCCCCGACGGCGTTGCCTGGAGGCCATGACCGAGAACGCCAACCTGCTGGAGGCCATCGGCGGCGCCGCGGCGCTCGACGAGATCGTCGAGGCCTTCTATGCCCGCCTCGTGGCCGACCCCGACCTCGGCCCGGTCTTCGCCGGCGTCGACGTGGAGCGGCTCGTGCGCATGCAGGAGGAGTTCCTCGGGGTGGCCTTCGGCAGCCCCGACCACGTGGCCGACGCCGACCTGCGCGCCGCCCACGCCCGCCGCCACATCAGCGGCCGCCAGTTCTCCCGGTTCGTGGAGCTCTTCGCCGACACCCTCGCCGAGCGCGACCTGCCCCGCGCCACGCTGGACCGGGTGTCGGACCGGCTGGCCCTCTACGTGGACGACGTCGTCGGCCAGTACGGCGACGCCGGCTGACCCACGACGCCGTGCCATGCCCACGACGCTGGCGAACGATCGTTCGCTGACCACGGGACGACCCTGGGATTGCCACGGGTCGCGCGGCGACAGGCGCCAGCGAGAAGTCAAGCCAACGGGTTAGAGTCGGCGGCGCGGGGCGGCGCACGTCCGATAACGCATCGCCGACGACGCGCCTGGGAGGAACATGGCCTCACCGTCCCCGGCAGTGACCGCGTGAGATGACCCCGAGCGACGACAGGGAGCCACCGAGTCCGCACGTCGGCCCGCGCCGCCTGCGCGGGCTGCTCGACGCCGTCCTCACGGTCGGGTCCGACCTCGACCTCGCTGCCACCCTGCACCGCATCACCGAGGCGGCGGTGGCGCTGGTCGACGCCCGGTACGGCGCCCTCGGGGTGGTCGACGAGTCCGGGACCAGGCTGGCCGAGTTCATCACCGTGGGCGTCGACGACGACACCCACCGGGCCATCGGCGCCCTCCCCAAAGGGCTCGGCCTCCTCGGCGCCATCATCACCGACGCCACCAGCCGCCGGATCGCCGACCTCCACGAGGATCCCGAGAGCGCCGGCTTCCCCCCGAACCACCCGCCGATGACATCGTTCCTCGGCGTACCGATCCGCATCCGCGACCGCGTCTTCGGCAACCTCTACCTCACCGACAAGACGACGGCCGAGGCCTTCACCGACATCGACCAGGAGCTCGTGCAGGCGCTTTCCGCCGCCGCCGCCGTCGCCATCGACAACGCCCGCCTCCACGCCGAGACCGAGCGCCGCCAGGCCACCCTGGCGGCCTTCCAGCAGGTCGCGCAGGCACTGCTGGACGGCGCGGGTCGCGACGACATCCTCGGCGAGATCGCAGCGAGCGCCCTGGCGTTGGCGGACGCCGACCTCGCCGCCATCGCCCTGCCCGTGCCGGGCGGCGAGCGCCTCCGCATCGACATCGCCGTCGGGGAGGGGGCGGAGCGCCTCCACCACACCACCTTCAGCCGGAACGCGAGCATCAGCGGACAGGTGCTCAGCAGCGGTGAGCCGGTACTGCTCGAGGACGTGTCCAACGACCCCCGATCGGGACCGTTCCAACGCCTGGGTGATCTGGGCCCCGCCCTCTTCGTTCCCCTGCAGGCCGGCGACGGGCCCTTCGGCACCCTTGTGGTCGCCCGCCGCGCGGACACCCGACTCTTCGACAGCTTCGCCCAGGAGATCGTCGGCTCGTTCGCCGGCCAGGCCAGCCTGGTCGTGCACCACGAGCACCAACGGGCGCGCCTCCAGGACGTCGCCCTGCTCGAGGACCGCGACCGCATCGCCCGCGACCTGCACGACACGGTCGTCCAGGGCGTCTTCGCGACCGGGCTCACCCTGCAGGGAGCGGCGCGCCTCATCGACGAACCCAGGGCGCATGACCGCGTCGCCGCCGCCGTCGACCAACTGGACGACATCGCCCGCCACATCCGCACGGTCATCTTCGGCCTCGAGACCCAGCGGGCCTCGACCGACAACGTCCGCCGCCGGGCCCTGGCCGTGGTCGAGGAAGTCGGTCGGGCCATCGGCCACGAGCCGCGCCTCACCTTCGACGGACCGGTCGACACCCTCGTCGGCGGCGTGCTCGCCGACGACGTGGTCTCCGTGCTCCGGGAGTCCCTGTCCAACATCGCCCGCCACGCACGCGCCTCGACGGTCGACGTGCGCATCGCCGTGACCGACGTCGTGACCGTCACCATCGCCGACGACGGGGTGGGCGTCGACCCCGATGCGCCCCGTGGCAACGGACTGCGCAACCTCCGCGAACGGGCGGCCGCGCACGGCGGTGGGGCCGACCTCGAACCTGGGCCCGCGGGCGGGACGGTCGTGATCTGGCAGGTGCCCCTCCCGAGCTGATCCCGCTCAGCCCAGCCGCACGCGGGCGCTGCGCAGCCCGTGGGGGCCCACCGTGACGGCCACACGAGCGCCGCGGACATCGACGTCGACGACCCCGCCGTCGGGGGTCTCGTCGAGGCGCACCGACTCGGCCGCCCCGACGGGCACGCCGAAAGCGATGACCGCGGTGACCTCGCCCGAGCCCGGGTTGGCCAGGCGGACCACGAGGCCGTCACCATCGTCGGCGGGCTTCAGGGCCGAGAGCAGCACCCCAGTCGGCTCGACCGCCACGAGGCTGTGGCCCGGCTCGAGCAGGGGGTCGTCGCCGGCGGGGACGGCGCGCAATCCGAGCTCGTCGCTCGCGGTGGTCGCGGCGAGGTGGGACGCACCGGCGTCCCCGCGCACCACCCGGAGGCTCAGGTGGGCCGTGATCCCGTCGGGGCACTGCGCCTCCGGCGTGGCCAGCCCCGGCCCGGCCGGGACGGGACGGGTCGTCGGGTCGAGGCGGGCCAACCAGCCGACCGATCGGAGCAGCGTCACCTTGATCACGCCGTCGGCGGTCACCTCGGCCTCGGGGAGGCCCGGCGCGCCGACGACCAGCCCGTGGGCCTCGATCCAGCCCTGGTGGGCGAAGGTGGCGGGGGCCGGGTGCTCCCACCCCTCGTCGTCGACCGGGTCGGTGGAGCGCTCGGCGACGTCGAAGGTGGTGGCGGCCCGGTAGCTCGTCACCGCCTCCCCGGTCGGGAAGCAGAGCCGCAGGCGGTGGTCCTCGGCGGGGTTCACCACCTGGACCTGGAGGTCCACCCGGTCGACCCCCGGCGCGACCCGGGCCTCGACCGTGACCGTGACCGGCACCGTGTCGTCGCGCCGGGCGTCCCGGGCCTCGGTCAGGCCGGCGGGGACGGACAGGGTGCGCACGACCACGAGGCGCTGCAACCCGGACGGGTGCCGGTGGCGGGTGACGACCACCGACGCTGGGGACGCGCCGGCGTCCGCATCGCCGGGCACCGGATCGAAGTCGTACGTGTCGCCCCGGTCGCCCAGGTCCTCCAGCGCCCCGAGGCCGGCGAAGGTCCGCCCGCCGGCCACCACCGTGAGGGTGCCGTCGTCGGCCGCGGTCACCGTGAGGTCCCCGGAAGCGATGGCGCGACCGTCGTCCAGCTCGTCGGGGTGGGGCTCGCTCGGCGCGAGGTGCACCCGACGCCAGCCGAAGGCGGGCACGTCGGCCACGACGAGCTCGAGGTCGACGCCGGGCATCCCCTCCCACATGCGCATGCGGGCCGGGTCGACCGCGGGGACGACCCGGGCCGGCGCCCCGTCGATCTCGTAGCCCATGGCGGTGCCGTCGAGGAGGGTCAGCGGGTGGATGTCGCCCCCCATGTCCGACAGGCGGTAGACGGGGTGGCCGTCGAGGGCGATCCGCACCACGTCGGTGCGCGACACCGGCGAGGGGTTGAACACGGCGAGGTCCAGCTCGGTGGACCACGGCGTGGCCCGCTCGGGGCCGAGGCCGGCGAGCCGCTCGAGCACCCGGGCGGTGGTCTGGTCGGCCAGTTCGGTGGCGGTCGCGTACCGCCCCTGCATCTGGCGGTGCACCTCGTCCTGGGAACACCCGCAGATGGAATCGTGGGCCTGGTTGGGCAGCAGCGCCCGCCACGCGGCGCGCAGCGAGGGGCGTTCGTCGGGCGTGCCCAGCAGGGGGCCGAGGGCAGACCACGGCTCGGCCCACCCCACCAGCGCTCGTTCCGCCCGGCGGTCCGCGAGCTTGAGGCCGAGGCGGGTCGACCAGACCCCCGGCAGGAGGTTGGCGATGCGAGCGCCCACCAGCGCCCCGCGGAACGACGACCGGTCGGACTCGTCGACACTGCCCCGTAGATCGTCGAGGAGACCACGGGTGACCGGTCGCCCGAGGCGGGCCTCCAGGGCAACGGCCACGGCGCCCGTGTGGGCGTCGGGGAGGCAGTGGTCGATGCCGTTCATCAGCACCACCGGCGCCCGCTCGATGGGACCGAGTCGTTCGAGCACGCCCAACAGGCCGTCGACGGCCTCCTCGGGATCCCGGGGGAGGTAGGCGGCCGCGAAGTAGCCCCGACCGAGGTGGTAGGCGGTCACGGCGTCGCCACTCGGTGCCACCCAGCGGTAGACGGGGCCGAGCTCGTCGATCTCGTTGCCGTTGCCCCGCCAGTACACGAAGGGACCGAGGCCGAACCCGGCGAAGATCGCCGGCAGCTGGGCGGGATGGCCGAACGAGTCGGGCGTGTAGGCGACCTCGGAGCAGGCACCGGCGGCGCGGGCCACCCGGCGCCCTTCCAGGAGGTTGCGCACGTGGGACTCGCCGCTGGGCAGCAGCGAGTCGGGCTGCACGTACCACGGGCCGACCCCGAGGCGTCCCGCGGCCACGGCCGCCTCGAGCTCGGCGCGGCGCCCAGGTCGCACCAAGAGGTAGTCCTCGACGACGATGGCCTGACCGTCGAGCAGGAACTTCCAGCCGGGGTCGGCGGCGAGGAGGTCGAGCACCCGGTCGACGGTGTCGACGAGGCGGGCCCGGAAGGCCTCGAAGGTCCGGTACCACTCCCGGTCCCAGTGGGTGTGCGACACCATCAGCACGTCGGTCATCGGCCCAGCAGACCACGACCGGTCACACTGGTGCACGTGTTGGCCATCGACGTGACCAGCCACGACTTCCTGGTCGACCTGATCACCATTCCCCTGTTCACCGGGGCGATCGGCTACATCACCAACTGGTCCGGCGTCGTGATGCTCTTCCAGCCGCTGCGCTTCCACGGGTTCCGCCTGCCGGGGCTGAAGCTGCTGTACCCCCTGCTCCCCCGCCGGGTGCAGGTGATCCCCGCCATCTCCGACGACGGCCGACTGGGCTGGCAGGGCATCGTGCCGTCCCGGGTCGACAAGATGGCCAGCATCTCGGTCGACAAGGCGCTGGCCAAGGTCGGCAGCATCTCGGACTTCTACCACCAGCTCGAACCGGACAAGATGGCCGATCACCTCGTGGCCACCGCCCAGAGCGAGATCGACGACGTCGTCGACCACATCATGGAGCGCGAGCACCCGCAGCTCTGGCGCGACTTGCCACCCGGGGTCAAGGACGCCCTGCACGCCCGGGTACGCAAGGAGCTGCCCACCATCGTCCGCCAGATCACCGACCAGATCGGCGAGCACATCGACCAACTCATCGACGCCAAGCTCATGGTGATCCGCTACTTCCAGGCGCACCCCGAGAAGATGAACGACATGCTGCGCGAGGTAGGCCGCCGTGAGCTGCGCTTCATCCAGAACTTCGGCTTCTACCTGGGCGTCCCCCTGGGCATCGTCCTCGTGTTCATCGTCGCGGCCTTCCCCTACTGGTGGGTGCTGCCGGTCGGCGGCGTGATCATCGGCTACGTCGTCAACTACCTCGGCATCACCATGATCTTCGAGCCGGTCGAGCCCCACCGGATCGGCCCGTTCACGTTCCAAGGCCTGTTCATGAAGCGCCAGCCCGAGGTCAGCGACGTGTTCGCCCGCATGATCGCCGACGACGTCATCAACCTCGAGAACGTCGGCAACGAGTTGCTGTACGGGCCCCGCAGCGACCGCACCTACCAGATGCTCGAGACCACCCTGCGGCCGGCGGTGGACAAGGCCCTCGGCCCGGCCCAGGGCGCCGTGCGGGTGGCCATCGGCACCCGCCGCTACGACCGCATCCGCGACTCGGTGGCCTCGGAGGCCACCGACTTCGCCGCTGCCTTCTCGGACGAGGCCTTCAACCGCCAGCAGGCCGAGCGGGTCTGCGCCTTCGTCGCCACCCAGATGCGGCGTCTCCCACCCGCCGAGTTCAGCGAGCTGCTGCGCTCGGCCATCAAGCAGGACGAGTGGCTGCTCTTCCTGCACGGCGCGGTGCTCGGCTTCGGCGCCGGCCTCCTCCACCTGGCCATCTTCGGGGTGTGACGTGAACGACGATCCGACCGACCGCCCCGACGACGCACCGGCGGACCAGCCGGGCGCCGACGCGCCCCCGGACCCCACGCTCTACGAGGCGCTGCCCGGCCTGGCCCGCATCGGCCTGCGGGCGGGGTTCCGCACCCTGGCGTGGATGGCCAACGAGACCCTGAGCACCGGTGAGGAGATCGTCGGCGCGGTGGCCGAAGGCGAGTCCCCCATCCCGGTCGTGCGCGAGGCCGGCCACGAGGCGTGGACGATGGTGGCCCGCTCGCTCGGCCTCGAGGACGCCGACGCCGACCCGGCCGCCGGTCGCACCGCACGACGTGGCTCGGAGCGGCCCGCCACCACCGAGGAGCTCCGGGCCAAGGGGGCCGATCTGCTGCACCGCTCGGCCGACGTGCGCCTCGACGACGACACCCACCCCGCCTTCGCCCACATCCTCGACGAGCTCTCCCCCGACGAGGCGCGGATGCTGCGCTTCCTGTGCATCGAGGGCCCCCAGCCCTCGGTGGACGTGCGCACCAACCGTCCCTTCGGCGTGGGCTCCGAGCTCGTGGTGGGTGGCCTGTCGATGATCGGGATCCAGGCCGGTGTGCGCCACCCGGACCGCACCCAGTCCTACCTGAACAACCTCGAGCGCCTGGGCCTCATCTGGTTCTCCCGCGAGACCGTCGAACCCGGCCGCTACCAGGTCGTCGAGGTGCAGCCCGAAGTGGTGGAGGCGTTGAAGCGGGCGGGGCGAGCCCCTCGGACCGTCCGACGCTCGATCCACCTCACCCCCTTCGGCGACGACTTCTGTGCCACCTGCCTTCCCACCGAAGCCGGCCCGACCGGTCAGGCGCCGCTCCCGTGAGCCGCCGGCGACGATGCCCGGGCTCATCGACGTGCCTGAGGCCGGGGACCGAGGTACCCGGGTCGGGACCTTCGGCCCGGGTCGATACCACCGCACTCGCCCACACTGTGGTCGTGGCCGCCCGTCGAACCCTCTTCATCACCGCGTGCGTCGTCGCGTCGGCGCTCGGCGGCGCATGCAGCGCCACCCCGATCGACGCCCCCGGCGCCGTCGCCGATGAGGCCGCCACGACGACCGTGCCCGCCGCGACGACCACTGCGAGCACGACGTCGACCACCACGCCACCCCGGCCTGACCGGGTGACCCTGGTCTTCACCGGCGACCTGCTCCCCCACACCGCGGTGGACGATCAGGCCCGCGCCGCCGGCGCTGCCTCCGGCACCGCCTACGACTTCCGACCGATGTTCACCGACGTCGCCCCCCGTCTCGCCATGGCCGACCTGGCCCTGTGCCACCTCGAGGTGCCCCTGTCGGCCGACGACTCGGTCATCTCGAGCTACCCGGTCTTCAGTGGGCCGCGTGAGCTGGCCGACGCCGCCGCCACGGCCGGCTACGACGGGTGCTCGACCGCGTCGAACCACACGCTCGACCAGCAACCCGAGGGCGTGGTGGCCACCCTCGATGTGCTCGACCAGAACCAGCTGGGCCACTCGGGCAGCGCCCGATCGGCGGAGGAGGCCCTCGACCCGGTGCTCTACCAGACGAGTTCGGGGGTGACCGTCGGCCACGTGGCCGGCGCCTACGGCTTCAACGGCTACACGCCCGATGTCCCCTGGCGGGTCCGCACGCTGGACCCGACGTCGCTGATCGCCGCCGGGCAGGCGGCACGCCAGGCCGGGGCCGACCTGGTGGTGGCCAGCCTGCACTGGGGGGTCGAGCGCCAACACGAGGTGACCGCCGAGCAGATGCAGTTGGCCGAGCAACTCACCGCCAGCGGCGCCTTCGACCTGATCGTCGGCCACCACGCCCACGTGGTCCAGCCCGTCATGCGCCTCCACGGGGTCCCGGTGGTCTTCGGCCTCGGCAACTTCCTGTCGAACATGACCGAGCCCGAGACGAGCGACGGCGTGATCGTGCGGGTGCGCGCCGTCCGCGACCCTGGCGCCGCGAGGTGGCGCACCGACATCGCCCTCACGCCGACCTCGGTCGACCTCTCCACCTTCGCCATCCGGGAGGTCGCACCCGAGGACCCGTCGTGGCAGCGGACGATCTCGGTGATGACCTCCACCGGCGTCGGCCACCCGAGCCGCTGACGGGGCGGGCGGTGTGGCCGTCAGTCGGCCGGGATCAGGCGCCGGCCTTGGCGCCGCGGAGCTTCTGCCAGAGGGTCAGGGGCTGGTGGGTGGCGCACACGCAGCGCTCGGACTGGGGTACGCCGCCGAGCACCTGCTCGACATGCTGGCCGCAGCCTGCGTAGGTCGCCTTGCCGCACTCGGAACACGTCGCTGGTCTGCACATACCCCCCAGGGTATCAGCGGGGACGGATGAGACACACGTCAGCGACGGGCGAAGATGCGCAAGACGTACCAGAACAGCAGCATCATCGAGGCGAACAACTGGACCGCCGCACCCACGTGGGCGCCGTCGGGGTAGGTCCGCAGGATGGCCTGGGTCTGGTAGAGGATGGCCCCGCCGGCGAGCGCGACCATGGCGACCGAGAACCACACGCCGAGCTCGAAGCCGAAGAGCAGCGCGGCCACGATGAGCACCAACGACATGACCGCGGCCCACATGATCAGTGGCCGCATGAACGACAGGTCACGGCGGGTGAACAGGCCGATCGCGGTGAGTCCGGCGAATCCGAGCACGGTCACGACCGCGGCGGCGCCGACGGTGACCGCGCCGCCGCCCTCGACGTTGAACACGTAGTAGAGGAAGGGGGCGAAGATCAGCGCCTCGGCGCCGGCGAGGGCGAAGAGCCCGCCGTACTGCCGGCCGGGGTTGGCGAGGTCGTGCGCCGCGGCGGTGGCCATCCAGTTGACCACCATGAAGCCGCCGAGCACGAGGAGCCAGGCGCCGCCGCTGCCCGCCACGAGGTCGTAGATGCCGCGGGCAGCGCCCGTGGCGAACAGGAGCGTCTCGAAGGCGACGAAGGCCACGAGGGCAGCCACGAGGTGCTGGTACACCCGCACCATGAAGGCGGCACGGGTGTCGGCATCGAGGGTGGCGACCGGCACGGTGAAGGGCTGGGCCTGGGCCATTGGGGGCTGCTCCTTGCACGGAGGGGCGGGGCGAGTGGCTCCAGCCTACGGGCGGCCCTGGCGCCTCAACCGGCGGGGCGGGGGATCAGCGCGACGGGCTCGAGGTGGTGGGTCTTGGGACACCGCACCTTGGCGCCCATGCCGCACTGCGGGCAGGACCAGGCCTCGCCGTCGTGGCGCCACAGGGTGCTGCCGCAGTCCGGGCAGCGGTCCTGCCAGAAGGCGCAGTCGACGTCGGCCATGCGCTTCGAGGTGAGGGGGCAGCCCCGGCCGGAGCACACCGGCCACTCGGGATCGGCCACGATCACCTGCACCGGGCACTTGTCGACACACTCCTCGCAGTCGTTGCAGAGGTAGGGGTCGATGACGAAGGTGCCGAGGAACGAGTCGGTCTTGCTCAGTGCCGACGTCGGGCACGAGAACTCGCAGGCGCCGCAACCGATGCAGTCGTCGAGGACCTTGAAGCTCATGTTCGCCCCTCGCCCCGGCTCACCCGGCCACCGCGTCCTGCGGGTGGAAGGGCCGCAGTTCGCCCATGCAGTCCCAGTGGACCCAGGGGGCCACATCGACGCGGGTCGAGGCCGTCTTCAGCGCGTACCCCTTCCCGTCCCACTCCCACCAGCCGTAGGGCAGGTCGAGGGCCCGGGTGACGGGCTGGCCGCAGTGCTCGCACGTGGGGGCATCCATGATCCGTCCTCTCTCAGCCACCCGCCCGCACGGCGGGCGTGGCGGCGGCTCCGTCGAAGAACTCCTGCAGGCTCTGGTTGAACCGGGAGAACTTGTCGATCCCCATGACGTCGCTTCCCCGCAGGCGGATCGACTCGCCCACGAGGGTGAGGCTGTTGAGCGTGTGACGACCCGTGGCTCGACCGTGCTCGACGATGTCGTCGACCATGGCCTGCCAGGCATCGAAGGGGCCCTCCAGCCAGCAGTCGGCCAATGCCTCGTCGCCCGCCTCGGCCTCGCTCACGTCGAGGCAGGCGATGCCCTCGAAGGTGAGGCGCGCCCGGAAGGCGTCCTCGCCGTCGCGCGCCATCACGATGCCGAGGACCAGGTCGCAGTCGCCGAGCACCTCGTAGCGCTCGGGGTGGGCGTTCATCTCGGCGGCGAGGCCCTCGAAGAAGGCGACGGTGTCGACCGGTGCGTGTCCGCTCACGACCGCCCCCTCAGGCCCCGACACCCACGAGGTCGTCGCTCGTGATGCCGAGGAGGTCCAGGGGCAACGTCGTGCGCTCGAGGCGGTTCAGACCGGCCCGCTCGCACCGGGACAGGTACGACGTGAACTGCTTGCGCACGAGCTCGCCCTGGAGCGGGAACCCCTTCTCCTCCACGTCGTCGGCGCCGCCGGCCAGCAGCAGGGCGAGGGCGGTGCCGAGGTCGGGCGAGGTGCCCAGCTCGACGAGGGCGGCCTCGCCGACGTCGAGGGCCTCGTGGATCTCGTCGGCCACGTCGGGGTCCTGCTCGATGGCGTAGCGGATGTGCATCGTGCCGTAGGCGACGTGGCGGGCCTCGTCCTGCATGGCCATGCGGAACATCTTCTTCTCGACCGGGCCGGGCGCCAGCAGCTCGCCCTGGCGGAACAGGTCGAGGATGAAGCCCTCACCGAGCAGGTGCAGCAGGGCGGTGGCCTGCGTGTAGGTCTTGGCCTCGATGATGGTGCGCAGCAGGCTGGCCGGCCCGGCCCGGGACTTCAGCAACCCGCCGCCGTTGGCCAGGGCCCGCTTGCGGAACACCTCGGCGTGGCGGGCCTCGTCCATGATCTGGGTGCAGAGGAACATCTTGGCTTCGATGAAGTCGTGGTTCATGCGCCACATCCACTTGGCGGGCAGGTCGGCGGCGATCATCTCGACCTCGGTCAGCGACGTGCAGAGCTGGCACATGGCGTGCTCGATGTCGGACGGCAGCTCCTCGAGCTCGCTCCACGGGATGTCACGGGTGGCCGACCACTGGCGGGCGACCGCCTCCTCGTAGAGCTCTCGGACGTTCACGGCCCACACGTCGGTCTTGTCGTTGAGGATGTAGCCCATGTCGGGCGTGTCCGGGTCGACGTCGGCGCCCCGAGGGGCCATCGACCGGTGGGCCGGGTGCTCGGGGACCTCGCCGTAGCTCCCGACGGCGATGTCCATCATCGTCAGGCCCCGGGCGCTGGGCTTGGGGTGCACCCCCCACTCGCTGCGGGCACCCCGCAACCACGCCCAGTCCAGCGGCTGACCGACCGGCGAGGTGTCCGGCAGGTTCGGATACGTGTCGGGACCACCCATGGCATTGACCTCCCGTAGACGTTGGCGCCATTGCCGCGCACGTCAGGGACCGCCACTAGGGCCGAAGGTCCCGAGACCGTGGGTCTCCGAGCCGACGGCTGCTCGCGAGATGGCATCCTCGCCGCCCGGTACGGTGTCGCCCCTGCGGAGGGGGCCAGATCACGGCCGCCAGGAGGAGGCGTGATGAGGCGCAGGATCCCAGTGGCGCTCGTCGGCGGCCTGGTGCTCTTCGCCGCCCTCGGCGGGCTGGTGGGGCGTGCCGGGGCCGCCGGCGTGACCACCCACACCTGGATGGCCATGCAGGCTGTCCCTCGGGTCACCGACCCGGACCTGCAGGCCCTGCTCCAGGCCAACGCACTCCAGCTCCAGAGCGGCGCGCACTTCCCCGACAGCGGCTACGCCCCCGGGCTCACCTACGGCGAGGAGGCCCACTGGCCGCGGTTCTCCTACGCCTACGCGCGCCAGATCCGCCGGGACCCGTCGTGCGGCGACCTCCGCGCCGCCCGCGGACCGTGCGCCGCCCGCATCGCCCTCCTCTTCGGCGCCGTGGCCCACGGCATCGGCGACGAGGTGTGGGACTGGCTCTTCGAGCCCAACGCCGCCGACCGAGGCGAGGACGACGAGGTAGCCGGCCTCGACGCGGTCGGCATCGAGGGGAAGATGGACACGATCGCGATCGGCGACCATCGCCGGTCCACGAGTCCCACCGACCTGCCCGCGTGGCCGGCCACGTCCCGCCTGGTCGGCGTGTTCGCTTCCATCGGACGCACCGACGTCACTCGCACCCAGCTCTCCGCCGGCAACGCCGCCATCGGCGTCGTGCGCGCCGTGGAGCCCCGCATGACCGCGCAGTACCACGACCAGGTCACCGCCCGCATGCCGTGGATGGCGGCGCACATGGTCACGGCCCCCGGCGGGGTCCGCTTCGCCGCCAAGGCGATCGCGGCCAACTGGGACGACCTGTGGGACTTCCTCTTGCGCCGGCAGGGCCCGGCCCGCGTCGCCGTGACCTTTCCTACTGACGGCGAGACCGGCATCCCGTTCCGAGGCTGGTCGGGCGGCTCCTTCGGCGCCGGACCGCACGCCGGCAGGGCCCGGACGCGCATCACCGCCGTGTTGAGCACCACGCTGTCGTACCGGGCCGACCTCGACGAGCCGAGCTCGATCGTCAACGAGCTCGACCCCGCGACGATGACGCTCACCGACCTGGTCACGGGGGAACCTGTGGCTCCGCTGACCGGCTTTCCCGCCCGGGTGCCCTACGGCGCCGACCCGGGAGGTCACGTCATCGACTTCCAACCCGCCACCGACCTGTCGCCGTGCACCGACTACCGGGTCGACGTGACCAACGCTCTCCTCGACGCCCGGGGCGAGCCGGTGACGCCGGCCTCGTGGACCTTCCGCACCAGGGGGTGCCCGGACGAGCCGGCGCAACCCGACGCCCAGGTCCGGGTCGGCGCCCTCGGCGCCTGGACGGGATGGGACGTGGTGGACGCCGGCGGTGACGGCCAGCAGGTGGACACCGCCACCTCCGCAGGTTCCCCCACCACCTTCACCCTCCGGGTGCAGAACGGCGGCCCAGAGACGGATTCGTTCCTCGTACAAGGCCAGGGGTCTCTCCCGGGCCTGCGGGTTCGCTACATCGACGGCGGCGGCGACGTCACCGCCGCGGTGGTCGCCGGGACCTACCGGACCGACCCGCTGGCCCCCGGCGGTCGGGCGTCGATCGAGGCCCGGGTGACGCTCGCCGGCCAGGGCGCATCCGGGCGGCGGACCGTCACCGCCGCGTCGGTGGCCGACCCCACGCGGATCGACGCGGTGCGATTCGCGGCTCGCGTCGACGCCACCGAGGCCCTGCCGGCGGGGGGCCCGGTCAGCGAGGCGGAATTGCAGCAGGTCGCCGGCACCTTGGTGTGCGCGCTCGGCTGATCTCGGCTGACCGGGCGCTCAACTGGCCTCGGCACACCCTTCGTCGTCGCCGTCGCCCGGGACGTCCGGGCCCCGCTCCTCGGCGCCAGACGACGGTGCGCGGTCGCGGCGGAACTTCTCGTCGAGGCTCGCGACGTCGTCGGGATCCCCCGTGCGCCGGGTGACCGCCCAGCTGAGGGCGAGTGTGACGTCGCCGACGAACGACGGCGGGACCGAGGACGCGTCGATGCTGAGGTGAAGCAGCAGTCCGTCGCGCAAGGCGTTGAACAGCAGGCCGACCGTCTCGTAGGTGAACGGGGGCCGCGGCTCGATCCCCCATTGGTCCCCGATGGCCTTGTAGGCCGCTGCCGTGTTCTGATCGTTCGTCCGATAGAGGTCGCGCAGCTTCTCGGCCACGCGCGCGTCCTTCGCGTGCAGCGCCCACAGCGCCATCCGAGCGATGTGGACGGGGTCGTCGGTCCAGTGCGAGAAGGTCTCGTTGTTCCGGTCGCGGACCTCGGCCGCCGGGTCGTCCTCGAGGTCGGGCATCTGCTCGGCGAGCTTCGCGAGTCGTTCGGACTGTGAGCTCACCGAGGGGTCCATGACGTAGTCGATGAAGTCATCGACGAACTCGCTTTGGCTTTCCCAATGCAGGTAGAAGGTCTGGCGGTGCAAGCCCGCTCGCTCGGCCACCGCGCCGGTGGTGAGCACGCGACTCAAGTCCCCCCGGCTCGATTCTGCGAGGAGCTCCATGCCGGCCTCGAGGAGCCGCCGTCGACTGTCCTTGCCGCGCGTCATCCGCCCGTTCTCCGCTCGATCGTGATCGCCCGAACCTCCCACAGCCCGTGTATGCGCCCGGCCAGTCGACACCGCCAGGGGCGAACTTCGGTCCTCAGTCTGCCACGCACGACGAAGTGGCCTGGACAATGCCAATTCTCTACTAGACACCGGTGTACAGTCATCGCCCATGGCGAGCACCAACACGACGAACCGCACGATGTCCGACACCCACAAGGCCGCCCTCGCCGAGGGGCGGGCACAGGGCAGAGCCGTGCGCCACTACCTCGAAGCACTGGAGAGCTCGAAGCCCAAGCGAGGGCGAAAGCGCACCCGTGAGTCCGTGGCCAAGCGCCTCGAGGCCGTCGAGGCCCTGCTCGAGACCGCCGACCCCGTCAAGCGCCTGCAGCTGAGCCAGGAGCGCCTCGATCTCGAGGCCGAGCTCGCCGCGGACGAGGAGACCGTGGACCTGGCCGGCATCGAGGCCGAGTTCCTCGCCGCGGCCAAGCCCTACAGCGAGCGAAAAGGCATCAGCTACGCCGCCTGGCGCGAGATCGGCGTGCCCGCGTCGACGCTCAGGGCTGCCGGCATCACCCGAAGCAGCAGGTAGCGCCCGCGGCCGTGACGGCCAGGTGAACGCCGCTCGACGGGACGACCAACCCAGCTCAGCCCCCATCGACGGTCACTAGCGTGGGTGCCATGGATCGCCCCGATCGCCCGCGCACGGCCGAGCACGAGCGCCTGGCGGCCGTCGACTCACCCGAAGGGGATCTCTTCGGTGCCAGTGAGTGGTACGAGTGGGGACCGTACCTCTCCGAGCGCTCCTGGGGCACCGTGCGCGAGGACTACAGCGCCGACGGCGACGCCTGGGCCTCGTTCCCCCACGACCACGCCCGCTCCCGCGCGTACCGGTGGAACGAGGACGGCCTCGCCGGCCTGTCCGACCTGCGCCAGCGCCTGTGCCTCTCCCTCGCGCTCTGGAACGGTGTCGACCCCATCCTCAAGGAGCGCATCTTCGGCCTGACGGGTCCTGAAGGGAACCACGGCGAGGACGCCAAGGAGTACTGGTGGTACGTCGACGCCGTGCCGAGCCACTCGTGGCTGCGCTGGCGCTACCACTACCCCCAGTGCGCGTTCCCCTATGCCGATCTCGTCGAGGAGAACGGCCGCCGCGGGTTCCACGACCCGGAGTACGAACTGCTCGACACCGGGGCGTTCGACGAGGACCGCTACTGGTCGGTCGAGGTCACCTACGCCAAGGCGGAGGCCACCGACGTCGTCATGCGGATCGTGGCCACCAACCACGGCCCCGACACGGCCGAGCTGCACGTGTTGCCCACCCTCTGGTTCCGCAACACCTGGGCGTGGACCGACGACGAGCCCGACGTCCCCCAACTCGAGCTCGACGGGGCCGCCATCCGGGCCACCCACCCCACCCTCGGCCGCTACGAGCTGCTGGCCGACGACACCGCGGAGGGCGCCCGACCCGAGGCGCTCTTCTGCGACAACGAGACCAACGCCGCCCGTGTCTTCGGAACGGACGCGACGACCGCCCACCCCAAAGACGCCATCAACGACCACGTCGTGACCGGCGCGCCGACGGTCAACCCCGACCAGATCGGCACGAAGGCGGCCTGGTGGTACCGGGTGTCGGCGGCGCCCGGCGCGAGCGTGGAGCTCCGCCTGCGACTGCGCGCCGTCGAGGAGGACGCCCGGGACGACGACGGCCAGACGTGGGCCGGCGCCGCGTTCGACCGGGTGCTCACCGAACGCCGGCGCGAGGCCGACGAGTACCACGCCGCCCTGCTCCCCGAGGGGGCCACCGCCGAGGTGGCGGCGATCGCCCGCCAACTGGCCGCCGGCCTCGTGTGGACCAAGCAGTACTACCCCTACCGCGTGGCCCGATGGCTCGACGGCGACCCTGGCCAGCCGGCGCCACCGCCCGGCCGCGCGAAGGGCCGAAACGCCGGGTGGCGCCACCTCGACGCCGACGACGTACTGGCCATGCCCGATGCCTGGGAGTACCCGTGGTTCGCGGCGTGGGACCTCGCCTTCCACGCCGTGCCTTGGGCCCACCTCGATCCGGCCTTCGCCAAGTACCAACTCCTCGTCTTGCTCCGGGAGTGGTTCCTCCACCCGAACGGCGCGCTTCCCGCCTACGAGTGGAGCTTCGACGACGTCAACCCCCCGGTGCACGCGTTCGCCGCATTGCGGGTCTTCCACATCGACGGCGACCGCGATCTCGACTTCATCGAGCGGGCATTCCACAAGCTCTCGCTCAACTTCATGTGGTGGCTGAACCGACAGGACGCCGACGGCAACAACCTCTTCGGCGGTGGTTTCCTGGGCCTCGACAACATCAGCCCCATCGACCGTTCCCACCTCCCCGAGGGAGCGACGCTGGAGCAGGCCGACGGCTCGGCATGGATGGCCTTCAACACCCTCAACCTCCTGGCCATGGCCGTCCACCTGGCCCGGGACGACGAGGTCTACGACGACCTCGTCATCACGTATTTCGAGCGGTTCGCCGCCATCGCCCGAGCCATCAACCGCTCGGGCATCTACGACGCGGAGCGTGGCTTCTTCTACGACCGGATGCTCACGCCCGACGGGGAGGAGCAGGTCGGGGTGGAGAGCATCGGCGGTGCCGTCCCGCTGTTCTCCTCGGCCGCGGTCCACGGGTCGCTGGCCCGGGGCCGGCCCGCCATCGCCCGCCGCCTCGCCCGCATCTTCGAACGGGAGCAGGAAGACCCTTCCGAGCTGGTCGCCCTCGGACGGGTCCGCGGCGAGGGTGACGACACGAGCGTCCTCGTCAGCGTCGTCAGCCCCGAGCAGTTGCGGCGCTCGTTGGCCGTCCTCTTCGACGAGGGCACGTTCCTGTCCCCCTACGGCCTGCGCTCGCTGTCGAAGCGGTACCTGTCGAACCCGTACGTCGTCAGCGTCGACGGCGAGCAGTACGCGGTCGACTACGAGCCGGCCGAGTCCACCACGCCGATGTACGGCGGCAACTCGAACTGGCGGGGGCCGGTCTGGTTCCCGATGAACTACCTGGTGATCCGCTCGCTCGTGCGCTTCCACGACTTCCTGGGTGAGGACTTCACCGTCGAGTACCCGACGGGGTCGGGCGTCCAGCGCACCCTCCGCCAGATCGCCCAGGACCTCGCCGATCGCCTGACCGACATCTTCCGGCGCGATGCGAACGGCCGGCGCCCCGTGTACGGCGGCGTCGACCGCCTCCAGCACGACCCGGCCTGGGATCACCTGCTCTTCTTCGAGTACTTCCACGGCGACGACGGCGCCGGGCTCGGCGCCTCCCATCAGACGGGCTGGACCGCGCTCCTCCTGGACCTCCTGCTCGACCCGCCGCTGTCGGCCGAGCCGCTCGACCTGCTCGCCTTCGGCCTGGAGGGCTGACGTGGGCCCGCCCGCCGGCGCGGGACAACGGTTCCCGGTGCTGTTCCAGCTGAACGCCCGCACCTTCGTCCGCTCGCTCGGCCCGGACGCCACCCTCGACGCCGTCGACGACCACGAGCTCGACCGCGTCCTGCCCTCACAGGTCCACTGGCTGTACCTCCTGGGCGTCTGGCAGACCGGCGCGGCGAGCGCCGAGGTCTCTCGGGCCGAGCCCGCCATCCGGGCCGAGTGCCGGTCGACCCTGCCGGACCTCGTCGACGCCGACATCTGCGGGTCCTGCTTCGCCGTCACCGGGTACCGGGTGCACGACCGCCTCGGCGGCGACGCCGCGCTGGCGCGCCTGCGCGCCCGCCTGGCCGACCGGGGCGTGGCCCTGATGCTCGACTTCGTCCCGAACCACACCGCCCTCGACCACCCCTGGGTGGCGCTGCACCCCGAGCGCTTCGTGGCGGGGACCGAGGACGACCTCGACGCCGCTCCGGGCAACTGGACCCGCGTCACCGCCGGGGGCGACGAGCGCGTCCTCGCCCACGGGCGCGACCCCTTCTTCCCGGGGTGGACCGACACCCTCCAGCTCGACTACTCGTCGCCCGCCCTCCAGGCCGCCATGCGCGAGCAGCTCCTCGCCGCGGCCTCGCACGGCGACGGCCTGCGCTGCGACATGGCCATGCTGTTGCTGCCCGACGTCTTCGAGCGCACCTGGGGGCGGCCGGCCGACCCGTTCTGGCCCAGGGCCATCGACGCCGTGCGCAGCCGGCACCCCGGCTTCACGTTCCTGGCCGAGGTGTACTGGGGACGAGAGCCCGATCTGCGGGCGCAGGGCTTCGACCTCACCTACGACAAGGCACTGTACGACCGCCTGGTGGGCGACCCCGGAGGCGTCGTCGAGCACCTCCGCGGCGACCCCGGCGAGCAGGCGGGCGCGGCCCGGTTCCTCGAGAACCACGACGAGCCCCGCGCCGCCACGGTCTTCGGCACGGGCGACCGCCACCGGGCCGCCGCCGTCGCCACCCACCTCGTCCCGGGGCTGCGCTTCCTCCAGCACGGCCAGCGCGAGGGCTGGACCACCCACGTCCCCATGCACCTCTGCCGGGCGCCGGTCGAGCAGGACCGGCCCGAGCTGGCCGCCTTCTACGACGCGCTGCTCGCCGTGCTCGGCGACCCCCTGGTGCACGACGGCGGGTGGGCGCTCCTCGCCCCCACCGAGGCGTGGGCGGGCAACCCGAGCCATCGGGACCTGCTGGCCTTCGGGTGGAGCGACGCGGCCACCGGCGCGCTCGGCCTGCTCGCCGCCGTGAACCTGTCCGACCACTGGGCGCAGGGCTACGTGCCGCTCCCCCACCCCGAGCTGCGCGGCGTTCCTGTGGTGCTCGACGACCGGCTCGGTCCCGCCTGCTACGAGCGTGCGGGCGACGACCTGTGCGACCCGGGCCTGTACCTCGACGTCGGCCCCTGGGCCCACCACGTCTTCTCCGTCACCACCACCTGACCGCGGTCCTGCCGGGGCGCACCCGGGAGGTCAGTCGACCGCTATCGGGGCACCGTCGGGCGGGTCACCCTCGGGCGGGGCGATGGTGACCACCGTCGAGTAGCACATCTCGTCCTCGGTGCCCTCGGCCCAGGTGACGTACCGGGGCTCGCCCGCCGGGTCGACCAGGTTGCGGTCCCAGCTGCACTCGACACGGATGACGTCGTCCTCGTCGAGCACGATGCGGTCGGCCGGGCGGTAGTTGAACTGCCAGTCGAAGTCCCACCGCGGGATGTCGAGGAGCACCTGCTCGTCCGGGGTGTCGGGGTTCAGGGTCATGCGGAACGACGCACCGAGCTCGTGCTCGTGCCCGAGGACGGAGAGGATCTCCCCGGTCCGTCGCACCCGGTGGTCGCACGACGAGCGGGCGATGCTGCCGTCGAGGACGGCCAGCTCCTCCACGGTCGTGCCGCACTCGAAGTGGAGGCCGTCGGCGACGCGGCGGGCGCCGCCGTACTCGGCGTCGAGCTCGTCGAGCGCGGCGTCGCGGTCGCAGAGCGGCCCCGACTCGGTGGGCCCGCAGGGGACCTCCGCCGGCGCGAGGTAGGTCGTCACCTCGGCGGCGGCGTACTCCTCGGGATCCGTGCGGTCGAGCTGGAGCACGAGGCTGGACCGGTCCGGCGGTGCCGCATGTCCGAAGTGGTAGTGGATCTGGGTGACGAAGAACTCCCCCGCCTTCAGGGGCATGGCGACCCCGTCGGGGAGCAGGCTGGCGGGCTGGCCGGGCGCCCAGCCCATGACCAGGCGGGGCCCGCCCTCGGTCGGCGAGGACGCTCCCACCCCGCCGAAGCACTGGTAGCCGGTGCCGGGGTCGGCCTCGTCGAGGGCCTCGACGCTCTCCCGTGCGTCGGCGGCCATCCGGTACACGAGGGCGTGGTGCACGAACTCGGTCTGGTCGGGCACGAACTCGTAGCCCGTGACGGCCACGTCCTCGTCGAGCGCCGGGTCCATCACGATGCAGCGGTAGTCGTTGGGCAGCGCGGTCGAGCCCTCGTAGGGCTCGTCGGCGCGCAGGCGGGCGTCGACGCGGGCGTGCAGCCGGTCGTCGGCGGGCGCCTCGACCGGCTCCGTCGGCTCGACGTCGAGCGGTGCCCCGGCATCGGCCCACTCACCGAGGGCGTCGATCTGGTCTCGGGACAGACGGGCCGAGTGGTCGAACTCGACGCTCTGGCGCGAGGCCGGCCACGGCGGCATGTAGCGCGAGCGCACCGCCAAGGCGAGGCCGCTGGCCACCTCCTGGGCGTCGGCCGCGGTCTCGAGCTTCCAGACCGACGAGCCCGCCTCCCCCGTCTGGTGACAGGACGCGCAGGACTGCTCGAGGATGGGCTGCACCTCGCCGGCGAAGGACGGGGCGTCCGCGGGATCGGCTCCTTGGTCCGCCTCGGAGGCGGGGGCGGTGGCCACGGACGCGGGATCGGGGAGCTCGGTGGCGTCCACCGCGGTGAGGGCGAAGGTGAGCTCGACCTCGTCCCCGCTCTCGACGAAGCCCGCCATGCGGATGGGCCCGATCCCGAGGTCGGACAGGAGCACGGTCGTCTGCGCGTCGATGCGCAGCTCGTCACCGTCGAGGGTGACCGTGGCCGGGACGGTGACGGGGACGGTCGTCTCGCGCACGGTCAGCTCACCCGAGAGCTCGACCTCCTCGGCCCGGCCCTCGACCACCTCATCGGGGAGACCGTCGATCGACGTCGTGTGCAGGGTGGCCAGGGGGTACTCGTCGGACTGCAGGTAGTCGTGGCGCAGGCGCCGGTCCCGCAGCGCCTCGTCAGAGGTCAGCTGCTCGACGTTGACCACGACGTCACCCACCCGGGTGCGCGAGGGGTCCCGGTGGTCGACCCGGATGTCCCCGGCGATGCCCTTGGTCGTGCCGGTGGCGTGGTGGGTGGTGCCGGCGAGGCGCTCCTCCACGCGGTAGGAGACCTCGGACCGCGTGGCGTCGAGGCGGTAGACGACCTGGCCCGGCCGGTTGACCTCGAGGCGGGGGGCGTCGGGGACGGTGTAGGAGACGACCGCGGCGTCGACCTGGAACGTGCTCAGGTAGAGCCAGGTGGCCCCGGCCACGACCGCCACCAGGACGAAGGCGCTCGCGAGCAGCACCGGGTGCGCTCGCACCGTACGCCCCAACCTGGCCATCCCTCTCTCCCCTGTGCTGCCGCGCCGGTCGTTCGCCACGGTAGCCGGGAGCGATCCGCCGACGGGAGGCCGCCGGTCCGGTCAACGAGCGGTCCACACGGGCCGATGAGGAAGGGATGACCC
>CAYYDZ010000017.1:27972-33250 GCA_964470715.1 uncultured Microthrixaceae bacterium
GCTTCCGGGCCAAGGCCGACCAGCTCGCCGCCCGCTACGGCATCCCCGCCTGAGCGACGGGGTCCCCGGCCACAACCCTCACTCTGGGACCACATGGTTGTCGCCAGGCACATCGCGCTGGACCCCGAGCGAGCGGCGCCGAGGCGGTCAGCGGATGCGGGCGGTCCAGGTGGTCTGGTCGGTGGGGGCACCGGCGCCGAAGTCGAGGCGCAGGCGGAAGCGGCAGCCGTCGTCGCTGCGGGTCTCGCAGCGGTAGTCGGCCGGCAGGGGCACCCTGGCGGTGAGGGTGCGGCCGTTGTAGAGCGCGTTCGTGAGGCCGGCGAGGGTGCACGTGGCGCTCGTTGTCGCCACGGGCGTCGGGGCGTCCCGGGTGAAGGTGCACGGCGGCAGCGGTGAGCCGGTGCGATCCGGTGGCGCGGCGATGGTGAGGGTGGCGTTGGCGCCGTCGGCCACGTCGAACAACTCGAGCTCCAGCGTGCGCCCCGCGTAGCGGCTCGGCACCCGGGCGAGGGAGACCCCGGTGGTCGTGCCTGCACCCGCCTGGTTGACATAGATGGGCAGGCGCCCGTCCGCCGCCACCCGGACGCCGTCGGCGAACCCGGCTGCGCCCGGTGTGCCAGCGCCGGCCCGCACGGCGTACTTGTTGTGGCCACCCGTCGCCACGGTCGGGTCGAAGAGGCTGAGGCTCGCCGGCGGGTTCGACTGGTCGGCGGTCGTGGTCACCTGGAGCAGGTAGTCGCCGGCGACGACCTGGGCGGCGGGGACCCGGCAGACGTCGGCCCACCGGCGGAAGTGGTCGACGAAGCGCAGGTGCTCCGGTCCGATGGGCCCGTCGCGGTAGCCGTCCGCCTGGTCGAGCAGTGGGTAGACGGACTCGTCGTAGTCGCCGAAGGTGACGGCGCACACCACGGGGTTGTCGAGGGGCGCCTCCGGGGTGCCGTCGGGGCCCCGCACGAGGTAGGTGGTCTCCACGTCGTTCCCGCCGTAGTCGGCGTCGGCCACGCACCACTGGTTGTTGCCGGCGGCGTACCGTGTCACCGCGTCCGGCGGTGCTCCTTGGGTCACCAGACGTGCGGCCTGCGCCGTCCAGGTCGTGCCGGCTCTCGGCAGGTTCCCACCCGTGGCGCAGGTGTTGCCCACGTCGGTGAAGGCCGGGTCGAAGACCTGGACGTGGAGGTCCTCGGCAGCTGCTTCCTCGCCCACCGACACCCGGTAGACGTAGCCCTCCTCGGCGTAGTCCAGGTTGGCGCCGCCCGCGCAGCCGGAGTAGCTCCCTGAGCAGTCGCCCGCGGTGTACCGGTCGCCGTTGACCTTCGTTGCCCGTGGGCCCGCCACGTTCAACCAGAAGTAGGGCCGCTCGTAGCCGGGGCTCGACCACTGCTCGGGGTCGTTGCCGATGGCGTTGCCGACGCCTCCCATGGCCAGTGGGACGTCGGGCCGGGCGATGGCGGCGTCCGCGGAGGCCGACCGACCGGCGGCGACCTCGATCAGGTCGGCGCTGGCGTAGTCCACCTGGCCGTCGACGTATTCCTGGGCCCGGCCACCGTTGGGGTCCACGACGGTGACGCGGTAGGTCCCCGGGGTCAGGTCGTCGATCGCGTAGACGCCGTCCTGGTCCGTCGCGGCCGCGCCGCCCACGCCGGTCGGGCCGATGGCGACCGCCCAGGCCCCGGGCACCGGCGTGCCCGCGGGATCGTCCGTGATCACCCCCTGGATCGAGCCGAGCCTCGGCGCCAGGGCCGCATCGGCGACCGCCGGCGGTGCGATCGGGTCCGCCTCGCCCAGCGCGGTGGTGGGGCGGCCGTCGAACCACTGGGAACCATGGCGACCCTCGGGGTCGAGGAAGGCCAGCACGTGCGGCACGGGAGGGAGCACCAGCCGGTACCGGCCGGCGCCGTCGGCGGTGGTGGCGCGGACGAAGCGGTAGTCGGATGCACGCAGGGCCACGACGACCGTCCCCGGGAGCGGGACGCCCGTCCCCACTTCGCGGATCGTCCCCGTGACTGCGTCCCATGCGCCTTCGCTGTCCTGACGAGGCAGCGGGGCGTCGACGGTGGTGCGCCCGCCCGCGACGACCGCCACCGGGGTGGCGCCGGGTACCGAGGTCGAGCCGGCGTGGAAGCGGATCTGGCGCACGCCGTTCGGGTCCACGAAACCGACGAGGTGGTCGCCCTGACGAAGACCTTCCACGGCGTAGCGGCCGGACAGGTCGGCGGTGCTGACCCGCTCGACCATTCCGCCGCGATCGAGCACGAGGGCGAGGGCGCCGGGCACCGGTCGGCCGGTGTCGTCGCCGGTGACCACCCCCTCGATGGCACCGCGCGTGGGGGTCATGGCGACGTCGGCGAGACCCAGCTCATGTGCGGCCACCACCCGCACCGTCGGGTTGTCGGCGATCGCTGCGGTGTGCCCGCCGGTGGGATCGAGGAGGTAGAGCAGGTACTGACCGGGATCGACCTCGACCCGGTAGCGGCCACGATCGTCGGCGACGGCGCCCCCTTCGAGGCGGTAGTCGCTCGTGCGCAGCGCGGCCACGAACGCTCCCGGCACCGGATCTCCCGACACGGAGTCCCGCACGGTCCCCTCGAGCCCGCTCGGCGCGTCCAGCACGCTGACGATGACGGGGTCGGCGGCGACCGGGTCCGGGGTCTGCTCGCTCGTGGCCGTCGGCGCGAGTGCGAGGGGGCCGAGGTCGGACTCGGTCAGCGCACGCGTGCAGTCGACCGTGGTCGATGCTCGGATGCCGAGGTCGGAGGTCGGGCCGGCGCAACCCGGGGCCGACGGCAGCGCGATGGCCACGCCGGTGAGGGGCACGCCACCCGTGTTGCGGACCGTGACGTGGACGTCGACCGTCTCGCCGACGTGCGCCTCGGCGGGCTCGACCGTGACCGAGACGGCGAGCTCGGCGATCGACGCCGACCCGAGGTCGACCGGGCCCGCCGTGCCGGGCGCCTCGTCGTCACCGATGTCGGCGGTGTTCCCGTAGCCGAGGATTCCGGCGCGGCCCTCCCCCCAACACCGCACTGACCCATCGTCGAGGACGGCGCACGTGTGCCGTTCACCGGCGTCAACGGCCACGGCCGTGCGCCCCGCTCCGAGGTCGACCGGTCCGACCGAGGCGGGCGACTCGTCGTCTCCGACGGTGGCGGTGCTGGCGTATCCGAGCTGCCCCTTGTCGTTCTGCCCCCAGCAACGCAACGAGCCGTCGTCGAGCACAGCGCAGGTGTGCGAACCGCCCGCCCCGATCGCGACAGCGACCCGACCGGCGCCGAGATCAACCGGCGGCACCGCCGCAGGGGACTCGTCGTCGCCCACGATGGCGGTGCTGGCCGTGCCTAGCGCCCCGTACTCACCCCAGCCCCAGCACCGCACTGCTCCGTCGTCCAGCATTGCGCACGTGTGGAAGTAGCCGGCGGCGAGGGCCACCGCAGTCCGACCCGGCCCGAGGTCCACTGCGGGCACGTCGCCGGGGTGCTCGTCGTCGCCGATGTCGTCGAGGTTCCCGAGTCCGAGTGCGCCCGAAGAGGCTTCGCCCCAGCAGCGGACCGTTCCGTCATCGAGCAGTGCGCAGGTGTGGGCGAGGCCGACTGCCACCGAGGTGACCGTCCGGCCGGCGCCGAGGTCGATCGGGGGCACTGAGCTCACGGCTTCGTCGTCGCCGACGGTGAGGGTGCTCGCGAGGCCGAGGTCGCCGGAGCGAGACCGGCCCCAGCACCGCAGGGACCCACCCACGAGCACCGCGCAGCTGTGGTCGATGCTGGCGTCGACGGACACGGCGGCAGGCCCGAGATCGACCGGCGGCGCGGTGGCGGGGTCACCCTGCTCGGGGGCGGTGCTGTTGCCGAGCTTGCCGTCCTCGTCCTGGCCCCAGCAGCGCACCACGCCGTCGTCGAGCACCGCACAGGTGTGGGAGATCCCAGCCCCCAGGGACACGACCCGCCGGCCCGCTCCGAGGTCGAGGGGGCCGACCTCCGCCGGCACCTCGTCGTCCCCGACCGAGCCGTGGCCGGGGTAGCCGAGGGAGAGCAGTCCCAAACCCCAGCACCGGGTCGAATCGTCCTCCATCAGGGCGCAGGAGTGGTTGCCTCCCGTCACCACCGCCTCCGCCCGCAGCGCCGGCACCGCCGCCGACGCCGGGGCCGTCGGCGAGACGCCGACGAGGGAGGCGACGATCGCGACGACGAGGGCCGCCCACGCCCGACGAGTCCCGAACCGACGCCCCACGATCCTCCCGATCGGCACCCCAGGGATGACATTGGAGGAAACAGCAGTCACATGTGACTGCTAATTCCTCCAAATGGATCGGTCGGGGGGTCGGAGGGCGAGGGGCGGCGCCGGCGGGTGCGCTAGGAAGGGGCCATGGTCTCCGAGACGTTCGACGCGGCCGCGTGGCGGGAGGTCGAGGGCTTCGACTTCACCGACATCACCTACCACCGGGCCGTCGACCAGGGCACGGTGCGCATCGCCTTCGGTCGCCCCGAGGTGCGCAACGCCTTCCGCCCCCACACGGTGGACGAGCTCTACCGGGCCCTCGACCACGCCCGCATGAGCCCCGACGTGGGCTGCGTCCTGCTGACCGGCAACGGGCCCTCGCCCAAGGACGGCGTGTGGGCGTTCTGCTCGGGGGGCGACCAGCGCATCCGAGGGCGCGACGGCTACCGGTACGCCGAGGGCGAGACCGCCGACACCATCGATCCCGCACAGTCGGGGCGCCTGCACATCCTCGAGGTGCAGCGCCTCATCCGCTTCATGCCCAAGGTGGTCATCTGCCTCGTCAACGGGTGGGCCGCCGGCGGCGGCCACAGCCTCCACGTCGTGTGCGACCTCAGCCTGGCCAGCCGCCAGCACGCCCGCTTCAAACAGACCGACGCCGACGTGGGCAGCTTCGACGGCGGCTTCGGGTCGGCCTACCTGGCCCGCCAGGTCGGGCAGAAGTTCGCCCGCGAGATCTTCTTCCTCGGCCAGGAGTACTCGGCCGACGACGCCCACCGCATGGGGGCGGTCAACGCCGTGGTCGACCATGACGAGCTCGAGGCCGAAGGGCTGCGCTGGGCGGCGCTGGTCAACGCCAAGAGCCCGACCGCCCAACGCATGTTGAAGTTCTCCTTCAACCTGATCGACGACGGCCTGGTGGGCCAACAGGTCTTCGCCGGCGAGGCCACCCGCCTCGCCTACATGACCGACGAGGCCGTCGAGGGCCGCGACGCGTTCCTCGAGCGACGCCCGCCGGACTGGTCCGACTTCCCCTACTACTTCTGACGGTCCCGGCCGGCGCCGG
>CAYYDZ010000018.1:0-9565 GCA_964470715.1 uncultured Microthrixaceae bacterium
TGACCTGGCCCTGCTTGGTGGCGAAGAACAGGAACCGGCTGGTCTCGTAGTCGCGCGTGTCGATGATGGCCTGGATGGTCTCGCCCGGCTGGAGCGGGAGCAGGTTCACCACCGCGGTGCCGCGGGCGGTGCGCTCCTTCATGGGGATCTCGTGGGCCTTGAGGCGGTACACCTTGCCGCGGTTGGAGAACAGCAGCAGGTAGGCGTGCGCGGTGGTGTGGATCACGTGGGTGACGTAGTCCTCGTCGCGCAGCTTGGTGCCGGCCACACCCCGACCACCCCGGCCTTGCGTGCGGAAGGCGCCGGCCGCCACCGTCTTGATGTAGCCCTTGGCGGTCATGGTGACGACGAGCTCCTCGTCGTCGATGAGGTCCTCGATGTCGATGTCGCCGACGTCGTAGGTGATGGCGGTCTGGCGAGGCGTGGCGTGGGCCTCGCGGACCTCGCCCAGCTCGTCGCGGATGACCGCCCGCAACTTGCCCTCGTCGGCGAGGATGGCCTCGAGCTCGGCGATGGTCTCGCGCAGCTTGGCCAGCTCCTCCTCGAGCTCGGCGCGGCCGAGGCGGGTGAGGCGACCGAGGGTCATGTCGAGGATGTGGTTGGCCTGGATCTCGCTGAACTCGAAGCCCTCGCCCATCAGGCCGGCGCGGGCCTCGGGGCGGTCGGCCGACCCCCGGATGAGGGCGATGATGGCGTCGATCATGTCGAGCGCCTTCACCAGGCCCTCGACGATGTGCTCGCGGCGCTTGGCCTCGGCCAGGCGGAACTCGGAGCGCCGGCGGATGACGTCGACCTGGTGGTCGACGTAGGCCAGCAGCGCGTCGCGCAGGTTCAGGGTGCGGGGCACTCCGTCGATGAGGGCGACGGTGTTCACGCCGAAGCTCGTCTGCAGCGGGGTGCGCTTGTAGAGGTTGTTCAGCACCACCAGCGCCGGCGCGTCGCGCTTGAGCTTGATCTCGAGGCGGATGGCGTCGCCGGACGAGGCGTTGTTGATGGCGGCGATGCCGTCGAGCTCGCCGGCGTCCACCAGCTCCTTGATCTTCAGGAGCACCGAGCTGGGGCTCACCTGGTACGGGAGCTTGGTGACGATGACGGTGTCGTTGGTGCGGCCTTCCTCGATCTCGGCCACCGCCCGGATGCGGATGGAGCCGCGCCCGGTGCGGTAGGCGTCGATGATGCCCTGGCGGCCCATCATGATCCCGCCGGTCGGGAAGTCGGGGCCCTTGACGAACTCCATGAGCTCGTCGGGGGTGGCGTCGGGGTTGGCCAGCAGGTGGACGGTGGCGTCGATCACCTCGCCCAGGTTGTGGGGCGGGATGTTGGTGGCCATGCCCACCGCGATGCCCTGGCTGCCGTTGACCAACAGGTTGGGGAAGCGCGAGGGCAACAGGACGGGCTCGGTGAACTCACCCGAGTAGTTGTCGATGAAGTCGACGGTGTCTTCTTCGATGCCCGCCAACATGTCCATGGCGATAGGGGCCAACCTACATTCGGTGTACCTGGCGGCCGCTGGGGGATCATCAGGTGTACCGAAATTCCCCTTGGGGTGGACGAGGGGGTGGCGCAGCGAGAACCACTGGCCCATGCGCACGAGCGCGTCGTAGATCGCGCTGTCGCCGTGAGGGTGGTACTTGCCCATGACCTCGCCGGTGACGCGGGCGCACTTCATGGTGGGCCGGTCGGGCCGGGCGCCGAGGTCGTACATGCCCCAGAGGATCCGGCGGTGCACCGGCTTCAGGCCGTCGCGGGCGTCGGGCAGGGCCCGCGACACGATGACCGACATGGAGTAGTCGAGGAACGACCGCTCCATCTCCTCTTGGATCTCGATGGGCTGGAACTGCTCCTCGAATTCGGAGACGTCACTCATATGTCGAGGAACCTCACGTCCGTGGCGTTGGTCTGGATGAAGTGCTTGCGGCTCTCCACGTCGTCACCCATGAGCACCGAGAACACCTCGTCGGCGATGGCCGCCTGCTCGACGCCCACCTTCAGCAACGTGCGCTTCTGGGGGTCGATGGTGGTCTCCTGGAGCTCGTCCCAGTCCATCTCCCCCAGGCCCTTCAGGCGCTGGAAGTCCTTCTTGTGGGTGGGGTTGTCGGCCTGGAACTGGGCCTTGGCGGCATCGTCTTTCAGGTACACCTTCTCCTTGCCGACCACCGTGGAGTACAGCGGGGGCTGGCCGATGTAGACGTGGCCCTCCTCCACCAGCGGCTTCATCTGGCGGAAGAAGAAGGTGAGCAGCAGGGTGCGGATGTGGCTGCCGTCGACGTCGGCGTCGCAGAGGATGATGACCTTGTCGTAGCGGATCTTCTCCGCGTCGAACTCCTCGCCCACGCCGGCGCCGATGGCCGAGATCAGGGCCTGGATCTCGTTGTTCTTCAGCATGCGGTCGATGCGGGCCCGCTCGACGTTGAGGATCTTGCCCCGGATGGGCAGCACCGCCTGGACCCGGGGGTCGCGGGCCTGGGTGGCGGGGCCACCGGCCGAGTCGCCCTCCACGATGAACAGCTCGGTCTCGTCCCGGTTGCGCGACGAGCAGTCCCTCAGCTTGTCGGGCATGCCCGCGCCCTCGAGGGCGGACTTGCGCCGGGTGGCCTTGCGGGCCTCTTGCGCGGCGCGGCGGGCGGTGGCCGCGGCCGACGCCTTCTTGACGATCTTGTTCGCCTCGGTGGGGTGCTCCTCGAAGAAGTCGGTGAGCTTCTCGTTGGTGGCTCGCTCGACCAGCGAGCGGATCGACACGTTGCCGAGCTTGCCCTTGGTCTGGCCCTCGAACTGGGGCTCGCGCAGGCGCACCGAGATGATCGCGGTGAGGCCCTCGCGGATGTCCTCGCCCTGGAGGCGCCCGTCCTTCTCCTTCACGAGGCCCTTGGCCTCGCCGTAGCGGTTGACCACGTTGGTGAGGGCCTTCTTGAAGCCCTCCTCGTGCATGCCGCCCTCGATGGTGTTGATGCCGTTGGCGAAGCTGTGGATGCCGTCGGTGTTGTACCCGGTGTTCCACTGGAAGGCGATCTCGACCTCCTGGTCCTCCTCGGACTGCTCGAAGTAGCCGACCTTGGTGAACAGCGCGTCCTTGGAGCGGTTGTTGTGCTTGACGAAGTCGATGATGCCGCCGGCGTACTTGAAGGTGGTCGGCTCGATCATGGCGTCGGGGCGCTCGTCCTTGACCCGGATCTCGAGGCCCTTGTTCAGGAACGCCATCATCTGGAACCGCTCGAGCAGCACCCGGGTGGAGAAGTCGATCTCCTCGAAGATGGTGGGGTCGGGCCAGAAGCGCACGGTGGTGCCGGTGCGCCCGCGGGGGGCGTCGCCCGTGACCGTGAGCTTGGTCTGGACCTTGCCGCCCTTGGCGAAGTCCATGGAGTGGCGCTTGCCCCCGAGGTCGATCTCGAGCTCGAGGCGCTCGGAGAGGGCGTTGACCACCGAGATGCCCACGCCGTGGAGGCCACCGGACACCTTGTAGCCGCTGTCACCGAACTTGCCGCCGGCGTGCAGGACGGTCAGCACGACCTCGGCGGCCGACTTGCCCTTGAACTTCGGGCTGCTGTCGACGGGGATGCCACGCCCGTTGTCGCGGACCTCGCAGCCGCCGTCGGCCAGGATGGTGACGTCGATGCGGTCGCAGTAGCCCGCCATGGCCTCGTCGACGGCGTTGTCGACGACCTCGTAGACGAGGTGGTGCAGGCCGCTGGGACCCGTCGAGCCGATGTACATGCCCGGGCGCTTGCGCACGGCCTCGAGGCCCTCGAGAACGGTGATGTCCTTGGCGGAGTACGACGATGTCACTGCGGTGCTATCGGCCACGCGGGGCCCTTTCGCGAAGGAGGGACGAGAGGCGGGGGAAGGGGGCACCGGCGTCGACCGCAGCGAGAGCGCAGGTCGGAAATCGGGCGTCCACGGACCCCTGATTCTACCAGCGGGACCCCCCGGATCGGCTGATGGTCGGGACCGTCCGCGCGGTCCTGAGAGGTCCTCGTCGATGGGCGCGCCGACCAGCGTCTGACGCAGGCGTCAGCGCCGGACGCGCACGTCCAGACGGTCGACCACGCCGGCGCCCACGAGCGCGTCGAGCCGGGCCAGCACCTGGCGTTCGGACCATGCCAGGCGCTCGGCGAACGCGGGGTCGTCCACGCTGACGACGAGGCAGCCACGCCCGATGGAGCGGGCTGCGCAGTGGGTCGCGAGATCGACGCCGACGGCCTCGGGCCAAGCGTCGAGGACCGACGCGGTGGCGTCCACCGAGGGTGCACCGAGCCCGGCGAGCACGTGGTCGATCCCGTCCACGAGGGGCCGCGGCTGACTCACGTTCCCACCCTAGCGACGGGGTGCGACAGCCGGCGGGACCGACCTCCCCGGCCCCGACCGGGCCCCGCGGCACTGGACCGCCGAGGCCCCGGCTGGCCCATCGGGTGGCGACCGGGCAACGTGGTGACCGTGGGTGCTCACGAGACGACACCGGTTGGCCCGTGAGGACCCCCGAGTCCCGGCTGCGCTGGATCGCTCGCTTCTGCAAGGCCGCCACCGCGCCGTTCGTGCGCTACGAGGTGGTCGGCGGCGCCTGCGCGCCCGACCTCGAGGTGGGCATCGTCGCCGCCAACCACCGCAGCCTCTTCGACGTGGTCGCCGGCCTGATCGCCCTCCACCACTTCCGGCGCTACGTCCGAGTGCTCATCGCCCGGGAGTACTTCGAGAGGCGCTTCATGGGGCTCGTGTGCCGGGCCATCGGGGCCATCCCCGTCGACCGGGGCGACGCGGGCCACGCGCTCGACGCCGCCATCGACGCGCTGCGCCACGACATCCCGCTGCTGATCATGCCCGAGGGGAAGCTTCACTGGGACCCCGACCAGCCCCTCACCACGGGACCGGCCAAGACCGGGATCTCCCGTCTGGCCATCGGCGCGGCGGTGCCCGTGCTGCCCGCCGGGCTGGTCGGCACCCAACACGTCTGGCCCGCCGGCCGCCCGCTCCCCCGGATGAACCCGTTCCGCCGCCGGCGCCTGGTGGTGGTCAACGTCGCCGATGAGCCGATGTGGCTCCACGGCGAGGATCACGCCGCCAACGCGGAGACGGTCATGGCCGAGATCCGCCGCCTCATGGCCGAGGGCGAGGCACTCCTCCCGCCGGCGCCGGCCGGCTGAGCCCGAGCGCGCCGCGCGCAGGCACGGGGCGAGCCGGTCCTCGCCTTCACGACGACCCTGCTGGTGCAGTGCCGCGACGACGGGCCGCCGCTCAGCCCGGTGTGACGGCGCCGTCGAGGCCTCGCGGCATCCGTTCTCACCAGGTCTCGGTCAGCAGTCCTCGGTCGGGGGCTCGACGGTGACGAGGTAGCGCCCCACTGCCGCGTCGGCGCAGGGGATCCCGCCGCTCGTGTGCTGATCGGCCTCGACGGTGAGGAGGTGGCCGTCTTCGAGGGTGTCGGCCACGTTGCGGGCCTCGCCGATGACGGTGACGTAGTCCCCGGTGTTGGCCACCACCAGGATGGGCGACGACCCCGGCGCGACGACCGGGTCCATGGACCGATTGGGCTCAGCCGGCCAGAACGCGCATGGGCGCAACTCGTTGGCCTCGACCGCGCCGATGCGTGGGGCCACGGCCACCACCCGATCGACGAAGGCGTCCCACTCGCGGGCGCCCACCGGGTGGGGCGTGTCGGCACACCAGATCGCGGCGTACGACGTGTAGGGCGACACCAGGTCATAGTCGGCGGCCTGCTGGGCCAGGGCGGTGCCGTCACCCGCCATCGCATCGGCCAGGCCCTGGAGGTACCCGGCCCACTGGTCCTCGCCGTACGTGGCGAAGAAGGAGGCCCGACCGAACTCGGCCGGCCCGAGGCCGTGCTCGCCACCGGGCAGGCGCTCGTGCTCCACCGCGGCGGCGACGGCGTCGAAGGCGGCCTGGGGGTCGTCCACCGGGCACCGCGGGTCGTCGAGGCACGACGCGAAGATCGCGTCGAGGCCGCGCTCGTAGCCGGCGGCCTGGGCCAGGTAGGACGCTTCGTGGTCACGGGTGGGGTCGACCACGCCGTCGAGCACCATGGCCCGGACGTGGGTGGGGAACTGCGCGGCGTAGCGGGCCCCGATCAGGGTGCCGTACGAGTAGCCGAGGTAGTTGACGCGTTCCTCGCCGACGGCGATCCGCATGGCCTCGAGATCACGGGCCTCGTTGTCGGCGCCCAGGAAGGGCAGCGTGTCGCCGTCCTCGGCCTCGCACTCGGCGGCGACGGAACGCGCCGTGCGGTTCAGCGCCCGCCGCTCGTCCCGGTCGTCCGGGCTCGGGTCGGCCTGGAGCCAGGCGCTGACCGAGTCGCCGCATTCCAGGTCCGAGCTGCGACCCACGCCCCGGGGGTCCCAGCCGATGAGGTCGAAGCGCTCGGCGACCGGGTCGGGGAACGTGCCGACCAGGGCGAAGCCGATGCCGGTGCCCCCAGGGCCACCCGGGTTGACCCAGAGCGATCCCAGCCGGCGCGCGGGGTCGGCCGCCGGCACCCGCACCATGGCGATGTCGGTGGTCGCCCCCTCGGGGTCGGTCCAGTCGAGCGGGACCGTGAGGGTGGCGCACTGGTAGTCGGGGTCGCAGTCCTCCCAGGTCACCGGGGCGGGCTCGAAGGGGAGCGGCGCCGCGGTGGTGGGCGGCGCGGACACAGACGTCGGCAGCGTCGAAGGCGCCTGGTCCGCGCCGTCGCTGCTCCCGCCCGAACACGACGCCGTCGTCAACGCCAGCACCAGCGCGACCGGGGCGGCCACCCACCGGGCCCGGTGCGCCGTCCCCGTCAGGTTGGAGCGCGACGGCCGCCGCGAATCCGCGGTCCCCACCCGCAGCCCGTTCGTCATGGACGAATTCTTACGCCGCCTTCGCCGACACATCGGGAATGTGGCGCCGAGACGAGGCGGGCGGAGCAACCGAGGGCCCGGACGGCGCACCCTGGTCGTGGGCTGCGCCGACATCGCCGCCAACAGGGACACTCCGGGGTGAGGGCGCCGCTCAGCCCCGGGTGAGCACGCCGTCGGCGATACGCAGGACCGTCTCGGGGTGGGCCGACGGCGGCAGCGCTCCGGCCGTGGTGACGATGGTCTGGGCGCCGCCGGCGAGCAGGTGGGTCACGAGGGCGTCGCAACGGGCAGGGTCGAGCTCGGAGAACACGTCGTCGAGCAGCAGGACGGGGGGCGTGCCGGTGGCATCGGCCACCAGGCGGTGGGCGGCGAGGCGCAGGGCGAGGGCCAGCGAGCGCTGCTCCCCCTGCGACGCGTGGGTGCGGGCGGGGAGGCCGTCGATGGAGAAGCCGACCTCGTCGCGGTGGGGGCCCACCAGGGTCAGGCGCCGGCGCAGCTCCTCCTCGCGTGCGGCCGCCAGTGCGGCGGCAAGGCCGCCCTCGCTCCCCCACCAGGCCGACTCGTAGCGGGCCTCGACCGGGATCGGCGCGCCGGCCAGGTCGGCGTAGGCCGTGTGCAGGTAGGGCGCGAGGTCGTCGAGGAGGGCGGCGCGGCGCTCACCGAGCATGCTGCCGGCGGCGGCGAGCTTGTCGTCCCACACGTCGAGGGTCAGCTCGACCTCGGTGCTGAGCCGACCGGCCGCCTGCTTCAAGAGGGCGTTGCGCTGGCGCAGCACACGGTCGACCTCGGTGCGGACCTCGTCGTTCTTCGGCGAGAGCGCCACCAGCACGTCGTCGAGGAAGCGGCGGCGCCCGGCCGGGCCGGCCTTGACCAGAGCGAGGTCGTCCGGTGCGAAGACCGACACCCGGAGCGCGCCGAGCAGGTCTCGGTGGCGGTGCACCCGTTGGCGGTTGATCTGCACCCGCGAGCGGCCGCCGGGGACGATCTCGGCCTCGAGCAGCAACTCGCGGTCGTCACGGGTGAGGTCGGCCCGGATCACCGCCGACGTCGCGCCTTGGCGAACGAGCGCCTCGGTCGGCGCGCCGCGGAACGACGACAGGGTGGCCAGGTAGGCCACCGCCTCGAGCAGGTTGGTCTTGCCCTGGCCGTTGTCCCCCACCACTGCGGTCAGCCCGGGGGCGACGTCGACCTCGGCGGACTCGTAGCTGCGGAAGTCGGTCAGCCACAGCCGGCGCAACTGCAAGTGCTACGACCCCCTGGCCTGCTGGGTACTGGCAGGTGTTGCCAACGCCAAAGGGGCGCACCCGCAACGGTGCGTCGGTGTGCGCCGGGCGAACACAGGGCTCAGGAGACCCGGACGGGCATCAGGAGGTAGAGGAAGTCCGGGCTGTCCGGCGAGCGCAACAGGGCCGGCTTGAGGGCGTCGATGGTCTCGAGGGTGATCTCGTCGCCCGAGGTGACCTCGGCGCCCTGGATGAGGAACTCGGGGTTGAAGGCCACGGTCAGCTCGGTGCCGTCGAACGAGGCATCCAGCTCTTCGTGCGCCTGGCCGACGTCCTGGGTGACGGCGAGCAGCTCGAGGGCGTCGGGCTTCATGACCATCCGCACGGGCGTGGACTCACGCGCCATCAGCCGCACCCGGCGGACGGCGTCGAGCAGCACTTCGCGACCGACGGTCAGCCGGTTCGGGTGGCTGGCGGGGATGAGGCCCCGGTAGTTGGGGAACTCGCCCTCGATGAGGCGGGTGCTGAGGCGGACGTCGTCGATCTCGAACGAGGCGTCGCGCTCGCCGAGGCGCAGGGTGACCTCCTCGGCGTCGCCGAGGAGGCGACCCAGCTCGCCGAGGGCGCGGGAGGGGACCAAGACGCTCTGGCCCTCGGCCAACACCGAGGTGCCCGGGAGGTCGCGCACCGCGAGGCGGTACGAGTCGGTGGCGACGAGGCGCAGGCCCGACTCCTCGGCGGCAAGGAGGACGCCGGTGAGGATGGGACGCGAGTCGTCGGCCGACGCGGCCGGGACGACCTGGTGGAGCGCGGCGGAGAACTCGGAGGCCGACAGGGTGACGGCGTCGCCACCGGGCTCGGCGAGGTGGGGGAACTCGTCGGCAGGGATGAGCCGAAGGGAGAAGTCGGAACGACCAGAGGTGATACGGGCCTCGTCCTCCACGACCTCGAAGCTCACGGCGCCAGGCTCCAGGGATCGCACGATGTCCGACGCCAGCTTCGCCGGGATCACGGCCATGCCGTCGGAATCGCCGTTGACGGTGACCGAAACCGAGATGGTCAGATCCAGGTCACTGCCAGTCAGGGTGAGGCGGTTCCCCGCGAGCTCGATGCGGACACCGGAGAGCACGGGAAGGGCTCCGCCTCGGCTCGCGGCGGCTCGACCGGCGGTGCTGACGGCCTCGGTGAGGACGTCACGCTCACAACGAAACTTCACAGTTGGTCCTCCCATCGGAACGGAACCGGCGGAATTGAGCTATCTGGTGATGACAGTAGTAAGGGGTGTGGATTGTGGATCATGACTCGTTCCCGCAGGTGGCGGACGGTATCGGGGCGCGCGGGCCTTCCCCAGGGATGGTGGCCTTCGCGCGGCAGGCGGTGGTGCCGGCGTGTTGCCTGGGGGAAACCAGGTGGTCATCCACCGGTCATCCCCGCGCTGCCCACAGGGGCGGTGGACCTTGTCGTGGCGGGGTGGCGCGGTGTGGGCCGCGTCACTCCCCCGCCTTGATGGTCTCG
>CAYYDZ010000018.1:9665-32707 GCA_964470715.1 uncultured Microthrixaceae bacterium
TCGTGGCGGGGTGGCGCGGTGTGGGCCGCGTCACTCCCCCGCCTTGATGGTCTCGGATTGGCTTCGGGTCTCCGTCACCTGGTCGTGGCGAACCATGGTCACTCGCCGGCCTTGATGGTTTCGATGAGTTCCGTCACCTGGTCGTAGATCTGGCGACGCTCCTTCATGAGCGTCTCGATCTTGCGCACGGCGTGGATGACGGTGGTGTGGTCACGGCCGCCGAAGACCTCGGCGATGGCCGGGTAGCTGAGATCGGTGAGCTCGCGACAGACGTACATGCCGATCTGGCGGGCGGTGACGAGAGGTCGGCGCCGGCTCTGGCCGCAGATGTCCTCGACGCTGAA
The DNA here is from genome assembly GCA_964470715.1 of uncultured Microthrixaceae bacterium. Taxonomy (GTDB): domain Bacteria; phylum Actinomycetota; class Acidimicrobiia; order Acidimicrobiales; family DATDAH01; genus JAEUJM01. The sequence goes on from CAYYDZ010000018.1 coordinate 10,010, forward strand.
GTCGAACATGCGGGACGTGGCCTCGAGGATGGCCACGGGCGTGATGGCCCGCTGCTCCCGGTCGCCGAGGATGGGCGCGAGGACCCTCTCGGCGAGCGCGGCGGAGAGAGGCTCGTCGTTGAGGGTCGAGAAGGCAGCCACGCGGTTCAGCGCACCCTCGAGCTCTCGGATGTTGGCGGTGATGTTGGCCGCGATGAACTCGAGGACGTCCTCGGGGATGTGCACGCTCTCCTGCTCGGCCTTCTTGCCGAGGATGGCGAGGCGGGTTTCGAGCTCGGGCGGCTGGATGTCGGTGATCAACCCCATCTTGAAGCGGCTGCGCAGGCGTACCTCGAGGGTGGAGATGGCGTCGGGCGGCCGATCCGAGGAGAGCACGATCTGGTTGCCGCTCTCGTGGAGCTGGTTGAAGGTGTGGAAGAACTCCTCCTGGAGCTGCTCCTTGCCCTCCATGAACTGGATGTCGTCGACGAGCAGGACCTCGATCTCGCGGTACCGGCGCTTGAACTCGTCGGCCGAGCCGGAGCGGATCGAGTACACGAATTGGTTGAGGAAGGTCTCGGTGGACACGTAGCGCACGCGGTAGGTCGGGTAGTGGGTGCGCACGTAATTGGCGATGGCGTGGAGGAGGTGGGTCTTGCCGAGGCCGCTCTCGCCGTAGATGAACAAGGGGTTGTAGGAGAGCCCGGGCGTCTCGGCGACCTTGAACGCGGCGGCGTGGGAGAAGCGGTTGGACGAGCCGGTGACGAAGGCGTCGAACGTGTAGCGGGGGTTGACCCGGTCCCGCTGCAGGCGGGGGGCGTGCAGCTCGGGGTTGACGTCGGCCGGGGAGCTGCCGGAGATGCGGCTCGCCGTGGGGTCGAGCTCGTCGGGGAGCGGGAGCGCGTCACCGTGGAGGTCGCCCGCCGCCCGGGTGAGGTCGAGGCCACCGTCGCCATCGTGGGTGGACAGGTCGACCACCGTGGCCGCGGTCTCGTCCACGATCAGCTCCACCTCGTAGGCCGGCAGGCCGGCATCGGCAAGGGCGTCGTGCACGAGTGACAGGTAGCGGGTCTCGATTCGCTCCTTGGCCACGGTGCTCGGGACCGAGAGGACGAGGCACTCGTCGGTGAGCTCGACCTGGCGGGCGTCCTGGAAGGCCATGGACCACACCGCCGCCGAGACCTGGGGACGAAGCATCGCGGCGCAGCGCTCCCAGACGAATCCGGTGGTGGCTTCGTGGTCCCCGTCTGCGACTGCTCCCACCGTCAACCTCTCACTGAACGCGGTTCTCGATCTCACTCGCCGTCCACAAGACCATCCACACCTGTGGAAAACAACGGTGGATGTTCCCCGCCCCAGGGGGGATTTGGCGGCACCAGGGGTGGCGGGCGTTGCATTTTTCGGTGCGACCACGCACCGCAACGAGCGGTGACGAAGGCGTCCGGGCAACCTAGCACCGGGTTTCCCCCTCTGCGAACGGGGACGATCGGGCACGAGTCATCCCTGGTCAGGGGGGGTTTTCGGGTTTCCGCCGCCGTCGGGACCACACGGGGTGGCCGCGGAGACGCTCGGCGAGGCGGCGGTGGTTTGCCGTTCACGGTCGCGCGCCTCTAGCGTGGTCAAAACGTGTGTCGCCTTCGACCCTGTGGCCCACTCGGGTTGCGAGGCCGGCGACCCGATGAGTCGGTTCGGGCAGTTCATCCACGCCGCGGCCCTGTTCCCCCACTCTCCCCCAACGTCGGGCTCCGGGCCTGATCGCCGAAAAGAAGGTACCCAGTGAAGCGGACCTACCAACCGAACGTCCGGAAGCGGGCCAAGCGCCACGGCTTCCGCCACCGCATGTCCACGAAGGCCGGTCGTCGGATCATCTCGGCTCGGCGCCGCAAGGGCCGGGCCCGCCTGTCGGCCTGAGCCAGCGCGCTGCTCCATCGCATCCGTGACCGGACCACGTTCGTCGAACTGGGACGGCGAGGTCGACGGGCCCGAGAGGGTCCGGTGACCATCACCCATCTCCCCGACGGCTCGGCACCGCCGCGCGTCGCGTATTCGGTCGGTCGTCGGGTGGGGCCCGCGGTGGTGCGCAACCGCGTCAAGCGACGCCTGCGGGCCGTCCTGTCCGAGGTGGCCGGCGCCGAGGCGTCGCTGCCCCCCGGCCCCGGTGCCTACCTCGTGAGCGTGCGCCCCGAGGCCGCCGAGCGCACCTACGCCCAGCTCGACGTCGCCGTGCGCAGCGCCCTCCAGCGGTTGGTGCGGTGATGTCGGCGCTGCTCACCCGGTGCATCCGGGCGTACCAGAAGCTCTTCGCGGGGCGTCCCTCGCCCTGTCGCTACGTCCCCACCTGCTCCACCTACGCCCTCGAGGCCATCGAGGCCCACGGTGCGACACGTGGTTCGTGGCTCGCCACCCGCCGCCTGCTGCGGTGCCACCCCTTCGCCAGCCACGGCTACGACCCCGTCCCCCCACGGAAAGCCACGTAAATTGCACGCCTTTTCCCTGTCCAGGAAGGCCATCTAGATGTTCAACGCGTTCTTCGACGCCTTTGCCAACGTCCTCAACTTCTTCTTCGAGCTCACCGGCGAGTCCTACGGCGGCGCCATCATCCTCCTCACTTTGAGTGTGATGATCATTCTCACTCCGCTCACCCTCAAGAGCACCCGCTCCATGATGCGCATGCAGCGCCTCCAGCCGGAGATGAAGCGGCTCCAGAAGGAGTACAAGGACGATCGCCAGAAGCTCAACGAAGAGTTGATGAAGTTCTACAAGGAGAACAACATCAACCCGTTGGGCGGCTGCCTGCCCCTCCTGGTGCAGATGCCCGTGTTCATCGTGCTGTTCCGCACCCTGCGGGGCCTGGTGGGCTCGACCGCCACCGCCACGGAGGTGGACAGCAAGTGCCAGCCGTCCGTGGCCGTCGGCGACCAGTGCTTCGTCCCCCAGCACCTCTCCCACGACTCGGCGCTGTTCAAGGCCCTGAACGCCACCGACCAGATGCTGTGGTTCGGCGTGGACCTCGCCAAGAGCGCCGCCCAGGCGTTGAGCGACAGCTTCGTGATCGCGCTCCCCTACCTGTTCATGATCGTGCTGGTGCTCATCTCCAGCTACGTCCAGCAGAAGCAGGTGTCCGGTCGCAACCCGGGTTCTGAGGTGAACCAGCAGCAACAGATGTTGCTCAAGATCATGCCGGCCTTCATGGCCTTCATCTCGTTCACCCTCCAGGGCGCCCTCGTCCTCTACTTCGTCGTCTCCAACTTCTGGCGGGTCGGTCAGCAGTGGTTCATCGGCCGCCACATCTACGGCAAGGACGACGACGGCAACCCCATCGAAGTGACCGCCCGGGACACCACCCCCGCCGAGGACAAGCCCAAGGGCTTCGGCATCAAAGCGCTGTTGACCGACCAGGCGGCCAACGCCCGCAACGCGCGCGAGGAAGCCAAAGACGCCAAAGCCAAGAAGGAGCCGGGGTCGTCGAGCAAGCCGAAGGGGCCCGCGAGCTCGACCAACGGTCGAGGGTCGAGCCGTACGAACGGCAAACCCACATCAGCGGCCAAGGGAGCGGGCAACAAGCCGAGCTCGGCAGGATCCCCGCTCCCGCAGCCGAAGCCCCGCAAGAAGAAGAAGAGGTAGTCGTGGAATGGGTCGAGACCACCGGACGCACGGTGGAACAAGCCAAGGATGTCGCGCTGGACCAATTGGGCGTGGACGAGCAAGAGGCCGAATTCGAGGTGCTCGAGGAGCCCCGCACGGGGCTCTTCGGTCGCACACGGGGTGAGGCCCGGGTGCGCGCTCGGGTCAAGCCGCGCCAACCCCGAGCCAAGACCGAGCGGGGCAACCGGCGCCGCCGGTCCGGTTCCGCGGGCGAGCCGAACCGGAAGCGCAACACCCGCAACCGTGGCCGCGGCGGCGAATCGAAGGCGGAACAGACGAGCGCTCCGACGGACACGGGTGCAGAGGTCCCCGCTGCCCAAAGTGCCCAGGACGAGGCCGACCAGTCTCGGCCGGCCGGGGTCGCGGTGGCAGACACCCCACGCGGAGCCGAGGATCCCTCGGGCGAGCGCGGTGGGTCTCGATCCGAGCGATCTCGAGGCGGCCGGAACCGTGGCGGCCGCGACCGTGCACGGGCCGCTGCCGACACCAACGAAGACCGCAGCCCGGATCGGGCCACGAAGACCACAACCCCCAAGGAGCAGGCGATGACCGAGGACGTGACCGTCGACGAGCAGGCGGAGATCATCGAGGGATTCCTCGACGGCCTGGTGGAGGCCTTCGGGGTCGAGGCCGAGATCCGCAAGGAGAAGGTCGACGACGACACCGTCGAGCTCGACCTCGTCGGGGACGACCTCGGCCTTCTCATCGGCCCGAAGGGTCGTACCCTCTGGGCGATCCAAGAGCTGTCGCGCACGGTGGTTCAGCGTCGGGCCAGTGGTACCCACCACGGCCGGGTGCGCGTCGACGTCGGCGGCTACCGGCAGCGTCGCAAGGAGGCGCTCGAGCGCTTCACCCGACAGGTGGCTGCCGAGGTGCAGGAGTCGGGCGTGGCCCGGTCGTTGGAGCCCATGGGCGCGGCCGACCGGAAGATCGTGCACGACGCGGTCAACGAGCTGGACGGCATCTCCACCACGTCAGAGGGCGAAGAGCCGCGCCGCCGAGTGGTCATCGTTCCTGCTGACTGAGCGCTGCTCTCGGTGACGCCACTCCGGGAGGTGCTGGAGCGGTCGCACCGGCTCGGTTTCCTGGGCCCGGGCCCGGTCGACCCCCACGTCGACCACGCCCGGGCCTTCGCGCGTCTGGTCGACGTTCCGCCGACCCTTGCGGCGGATCTGGGCAGCGGGGGCGGTGTACCGGCGCTCGTCCTGGCCGAGGGATGGCCGGAGTCCCAGTGGTGGCTCATCGAGTCACGCGAACGGCGAGCAGCGTTCCTGGTGGAGGCAGTGCGGGCGATGGGGGCCTCGGATCGCATCACGGTGCTGCATCAGCGTGCCGAGGACGTCGCCAACGATGAGCAGCGTCGTGGTCGATGCGACTTGGTCACGGCTCGTTCGTTCGGCCCACCGCCGGTGACGGCAGAGTGTGCGGCGGGCCTGCTCCGTGTCGGCGGCAGGCTGGTGGTGAGCGAACCGCCCGAGCCAACCGGGGACCGATGGCCACGGGTGCCACTCGCGGGGCTCGGCCTCGAGCCCGAGGCGACCAGTGAAGGCCCGCCCCGATTGCAGGCGCTGCGTCTGCGGGAGCCGTGTCCCGCGGGTTTCCCACGGGAGTCAGGCCGGGCCGCGCGTCGGCCCCTCTGGTAGCGAGATCACCGACCAGACGGCCGAGGCCTGTTTCACGTGAAACAGGCCTCGGCACCGTCGGGAACCCGGGTGGGTGCGGGGGAGCCTCTCAACACGATCGGTTCGCGTCGCGACGTTCCACGTGAAACACTGGGGGCGATGAACGCTGCCGTCCTCGTACGCACTCTTCTGAGCGTTGCCTCCCGCCCGTTCGCAGCCATCGATGTTTCACGTGGAACAGGGAGGGTCCTTGACCCAAGGGCGGCCAGCCACCAGGATGGCGCCGCTATGGAGCCCAGGACCCTGCCCCGTGTCATCGCGGTGGCCAACCAGAAGGGTGGCGTGGGCAAGACCACCACCGCCATCAACCTCGGAGCCTGTCTGGCCGAGCTCGGCTTGCGCACCCTTGTTGTCGACCTCGACCCGCAGGGCAACGCCAGCACGGGTCTGGGCATCAACATCCGCGACCTCAACCTGTCGATGTACGACGTGCTCCTGGCCGATGCCCGGATGGAGGACTGCCTCGAGGCGACCTCCGTCCGGAACCTCTTCGTCGCTCCCTCCAGCCTGGACCTCGCCGGCGCCGAGATCGAGCTCGTGTCGGTGATGAGCCGGGAACAGCGGCTGGCCAACGCCATCGCCCAGGTCATCGATGACTTCGACTACGTGCTGATCGACTGCCCCCCGTCACTCGGACTGCTCACCGTCAATGGTCTCGCCGCGGCCAGCGAGGTGTTGGTGCCGATTCAGTGTGAGTACTACGCACTGGAAGGTCTGGGACAACTCCTCCGCAACGTCGAACTCGTCCAACGCAACCTGAACCCCCGGCTCGAGGTGAGCACCATCGTTCTGGTGATGTACGACGGCCGTACGACCTTGGCGGGCGACGTGGCCAAGGAGGTCCGGACCCACTTCGGCGACAAAGTCGCAAAGGTGATGATCCCTCGCACGGTGCGCCTCTCAGAGGCTCCGTCCTACGGTCTGCCCATCACCTCGTTCGACCCCTCGTCGAAGGGGGCCCGCAAGTACCGCCTGCTGGCAGCCGAGGTCTCTGGCCTCGAGGCCGTGCGGGCCTGATCGCCGCGAACGGCGAAGGAGGAGCAGTGGCCACACGCAAAGGCGGTCTGGGACGTGGGTTGGGGGCGCTCATCCCGACCGACGTACCTGCCTCCGGCGAGGGCACCGCGCTACGAGAGATCCCCACGGGTCAGATCGAACCAAGCCAGTTCCAGCCGCGCGAGCACTTCGACGAGGAGGCGCTGGCTTCGCTCACCGCCTCGGTTCGGGCCCTTGGCATCCTCCAGCCGATCCTGGTGCGCCCGACCGAGGACCCCGCCCGATTCGAGCTCATCGCCGGCGAACGCCGCTGGCGGGCTGCCAAACGGGCGGGGCTTCCATCGGTACCGGCCATCGTACGTGAGGTCGACGACCTCGATTCCCTGGAACAGGCCGTCGTGGAGAACTTGCACCGCCAAGACCTGAACCCCCTGGAGGAGGCCGCTGCCTACCAGCAGCTGATGGAGGACTTCAACCTCACACAGGAACGCCTGGCCGAGCGGGTGGGCAAGAGCCGCTCGGCGGTGGCCAATACGCTGCGGCTGTTCCAACTGCCCCCGTCCATTCAGAAGCTGGTGGCCGAGGACCAGCTCACCGCGGGCCACGCGCGTGCCCTGCTGGGGACCCCGGACCGGGCCTTCCAGGAGGGTCTGGCTCGCCGGGCGGTGTCCGCGGGCTTGTCGGTGCGTGAAGTGGAGGAGGCGGTTCGCCGGCGAGAAGGCGGGGGAGAGGCCGAGGAGGGCGGGGCCCACAAGGCTCCCGGCCCCGCACTTCGTCCCGCCGGTCTGCTCGAGCTCGAGGAGTTGCTGGCTCGCCACCTCGACACCCGGGTCGCGGTGAGCATGGGAGCGCGCAAAGGCCGGGTGGTCATCGACTTCGCGACCCTCGAAGACCTCGAGCGGATCTATCGGGCCATGGTGCACGGGCGACCCAGCGACGACCCTCAACCCTCAACTCTTCCTTGAGGGTTGTGATCTGAGGCCGCGCCTCGCGCGTGAGGGTTTTCCACACCTGTGGCAAACCCTGTGGTCAACGTTCGCCCAACGCGACGATGCCGCCGACGTCTTCCCTGGTCAGGCCCGGGGAGTAGGGGTCAGACCGACGAGGCAACGCTCGCAGGACGCCACGTCACGATGCTCAACCCTCGAGCGGGGCCGCGACCCAGGCCACCACCGCTCGCGCCAGGGCGGCGACGAGCTCGGCCGCGCCCTCTACCGCGAGGCGAGGTCGACCGATCTCGAGCTGGATGGCAGGCATCGAGGTTTCGCGCAGCACCGGGAGGCGCATGCCTCGAACCGTGGAGGTCTCGGTCCCGAACGTACGATCGATCTCGGCGCAGGTGCGCTCGGCGAGGCGCCGGCCCCCGACCGACTCGAAACCCGGTGAGGCGTAGAAGGACACCGTGCAGTCCGGGCCCGGACGAAGCGACAACCCGACGTAGGCCTCGGCCTCGAAGGCGTTGGCATCGGCGGCGAGCACCGAGCCGTCAGGGTGGTGCAGCGCCACCACCACCGCGCCTTCGTCCTGGAGGGCGCGGGCGAGTGCCGAGGCCAGCGCGTCCAGGCCGCCGAACTCGGCGACCACCACTCGTTGGCCGGCCAAGCCCCGTTGGGCGCGCCGCAGCCGGTCGCGTTCTCGGACCTCGGCCTCCGTCGGCGTGACGGCGCCACCAGGGGAGGCCCCGGTGACCGAGGTTCCCAGGCGGTGGAGGGCGGTGAGGGTGTCGGGCCCGCAGATCCCGTCGCAGGTGAGCCCCACGTTCTGCTGGAAGTCCTTGAGTGCCTTCGCACTGTTCGGCCCGAAGAACCCGTCGACGCGCCCGGCGTCGAAGCCAAGTGCCCCGAGCCGCTGCTGGAGCTCGTGCACGTCGTCGCCACGTAGCAGGGGCGTGCGGTGGTAGAGCAAGCGGTCGCCCAGGCGGTAGCCGGCTTCCACGAGGGCCGACCAGGTCTGTTGGCCGCACGTCCCGTCGACGTGCAGGCCCCGTTGGGCCTGGAACCGGCGGACCGCTTCCTCGGTGGTGGCGCTGTAGGTACCGAGGGCGTCGTCGGTGCAGTCGAAGCCCGCCGCCATCAGGCGCGTCTGGAGGTCGCGCACCGGTTCGCCCGATGCACCCGGACGCAGAGGAAGACCGTCGACCACCGGCCGGAGGTTACTGGCGGGGGCCAGGAGTCCCCCGCGTGCGGCGCGACGGCGGACCGAGTGGGGAACGGTGAAACCGGCGCGGCCGCGCCCGATCAGATGAACTCGCTGAGCTCCTCGAGCAGTTGACCCTTGCCCTTGGCGCCCACGAGACGCTTCACGGGTTCTCCGTCCTTGAACACGATCAGGGTGGGGATGCTCATCACCTGGTAGTTGCGGGCGGCGGTGGGGCTGTCGTCGACGTTGAGCTTGGCGATCGACAGCTTGTCGCCGTGTTCCGCGGCGATCTCCTCGAGGATGGGCGCGATCATCTTGCACGGACCGCACCACTCGGCCCAGAAGTCCACCAGGACGGGACCGTCGGCGGAGCCGATTTCCTCGGTGAACGTGGCGTCGGAGAGGGTGGAGATGCCTGCGGCCATTGGAGCCTTCCTTGGTCTGGTGGGTGCCGATCGACGACTTGTGGGTAGTGATCGGGCGTCACTGGTCGTCAACCGGTCGCCGGGTGCCGGCATTCCCTGATTCGTAGTCCCCTCCGAACAGCCGGGTGACCACGGCCCGAGCCCGTTGGCGCGAACCGCCCTCTTCGGAGCCTTCGGAGTCATCGGGCGGTTCGGAGGAGTCGACCGTGGGGTCGGCACCCGCCTCCGAAGGTGCTGCTCCATGGAGGGTGAGGTGCGACAGCAACTGATACAGGCGACGGGCGTCGGGGATGTAGTCCAATCGGGAGAACGCCTGGTCCTGGCCCGCGGTCTCGATGATGAACCTGCCGTATCCCACGATCCGGCCGAAAGGCGGGGTTTCGTAGGTGAGGTCCGTGATCTTGCGGAGGGGCATTGCCGCGATGCGCTGGGTGACGAGACCGCTGATCTCGAAGATGCGCCAGTCGGTCAGGTACAGGTTCGCGACTCGCCAGTCGGCGATCCGCCAGGACAACCGGAAGGCGAGGAACATCACGAACAGGAAGCCGGCGCCGGTCACGACGTTGCTCCCCGTCCAACCGAAGAGAATGGAGGTCACCAGCAGCGCACCGGCCGCTTCGAGCATCGGGCGCAAGACGATGGCCCAGTGGCGGCGGGTTTGCAGGTGGACCGTTTCGCCCGCCAACAGGTACTTCTCGGACCGGGGCTTGGCCACGGTTCACTCGACGAGTTGCTTGAAGAATTCCAGCAGGCTGTCGAAGACGTCGCCGAGCCACGAGCCGGCATCGCCCACCCACTGCGCCGCCTCGGAGGGGTTGGTGACGAGGAAGTAGAGCGCCGCGCCGAGCACCATGCCGGGGAGTAGTTGCTGCATCTTCTTCATCGACCACTCCGACGTCGGGACCGCCACCGTGCTCGACGCACGATGCTCCGGGGCCGAATGGTAGGGCCGACGCTCTGGGAGGACGGGGATACCGGGGTCATCCACGAGCCGATGGGGCCAGGTGAGGGTGCTGGCGCGCGGCCCGCTCAGGCGCCCGCGTGCGCGGCGGCCTCGAGCCAGCGCTCGGCGTCGATCGCGGCCATGCAACCCGACCCCGCTGCGGTGATGGCCTGACGGTAGGTGTGATCCTGGACGTCTCCACAGGCGAACACCCCGTCGACGTTCGTGTAGGTCCCGGGCCCGGTCACCAGGTAGCCGGTGTCCTCCATGTGGAGTTGGCCCTTGAACAGGTCGGTGTTCGGCTGGTGCCCGATGGCTACGAAGACGCCGGTCACGGGGAGCGTGGTGACCTCGTCGGTGAGCACGTTGCGGACCTCGATGCCCTCGACCGTGTGCTCGCCGTGGACCTCGTCGACGACGTGGTTCCAGAGGACGTCGACCTTCGGGTTGGCGAAGGCGCGCTCCTGCATGATCTTCGATGCTCGGAGCTCGTCGCGCCGGTGGATGAGCGTCACCTTGGAGGCGAACTTGGTGAGGAAGAGGGCCTCCTCGACCGCGGAGTCGCCACCTCCCACCACCGCGATCTCATGGTCACGGAAGAAGAAGCCGTCGCACGTGGCGCACGTGGACAGGCCGTGTCCGAGCAGGCGCTGCTCGGCTTCGAGTCCGAGCATCAGCGAGCGCGCACCAGTGGACACGATGACGGCATGAGCGCGGTAGGTGGGCTCAGGGGCCTGGGGGTCTCCCACCCAGACACCGAAGGGCCGAGCCGAGAAGTCGACTCGGCTCACCTTCTCGGTGAGGATGTCGGCACCGAAGCGCACCGCCTGCTCTCGGAAGCGGGCCATGAGGTCCGGCCCCATGATCCCCTCGGGGAAACCGGGGAAGTTCTCCACGTCGGTGGTCAACATGAGTTGACCACCGGGCTGGTCGCTGGTGGAGGACGGCTCGCCCTCGATCACGAGGGGGGCGAGGTTGGCCCGAGCCGTGTAGATGGCCGCGGTCAGCCCGGCCGGGCCGGATCCGATGATGATGACCTTGCGCGGGTCGGTGTTGCTCATGTGCGCTCGAACTCCCTCGTGGGGTGGGCTATTCCGGCCGGCCGGCCGGGCGGTCAGTCCGGGGCGCCGGCGGCGGCATGGCGCTTGGACCAGAGCAAGAGCCCGACGCCGACGAAGAGCAAGCCGACGATGGCGTGTGCCACCCAGACACCGCCTGGAACATAGACGTTGACGAAGCGCACCAGGCCGACCACCAACAGGACGAGTGCCGCGGTGGCGAGCATGGCAGCGAGGAAGCCGAAGACCATGGCGCGGGCGGCACGGATCGCGGGTCCCGTGGTCTTGTCCCGGATCTGGTCGACCAGGTTGACGATCTGGTCGGCGGCCTTGGCGGGCCAGTCCTCGGTCGGGCGCGGGCCTGCCGGACCCCCGCTGGTCGCTTGCGTCATGGGCGCCAACCCTATCCAGACGCAGCGACCGAGGGGAAGGGAGCGGTCAACGGTGGGAAGGCACCCCGAGCCGGCGCCGATCGGGCCGGCGCGACCCCCCGGCGTCGTGGGCGGGGGCCGCCAGCAGCGGCGCGGGGGTCCCCGCGGGCGGAGCGATCACACACACACACTTGTGTCAGAGGAGTTGCACCGGGACGATCTGTCGACAGGTGCCGTCGGCGGCGAGGGCCGTCGGGTCGACGAACCAGAGGCGGCGGGCGGGCCCGGGCGAGGACTCGACGTACACCAGGCCCTCGTCGTCGCCCACGGTTGCTCGACCGAGGAGCACCACGTCGGTGCCGAAGTCATCGAGGCAGGCCTCGTCGGTGGCCCGCTGCGGGGGATTGGCGTCGACCACGAGATCGCCCTGGACGCGTGCGGCGAGGTCGCCGGCTTTGGTGAAGGTGCCGAGGGAGGGCAGTGTGGGATCGACGTCGGTCGCGGCCGAGGTGGCGGAGCCGTCGGTCGCCAAGGTGCTGGGCGTGCCAGCGGCGGACTGCTCGGCGTCGGCGGCGTCGGCGGCGTCGGCGCCGCCCTCGTTCGACTCGGCCGCGTTGGGCGCGGTGGCGGTGGCGACCTCGTCGCTCGACGAGGAATCGGTCGAGTCGTCCTGGCGCACGAGGAGCGCACCGACGGCGACCACCAAGACCAGCGCCGCGGCGACCGAGAGGATCGCGGGCGCGACACGGCGATGACGGCGCGAGCGGGCCGCCGCGAGGTCCGAGAGCGGTGGCGGTGGGGGAGCGGGCAGTGGTGGTGCATCGGCGATGCGGGGCGCCTTCGGGGCCACCGCTTCGGCCAAGGCTCGGGCCAGGTGGACGTCGCGCACGACGGGGTCGACGAGGGGCACCGGGCCGCCGACCGCTCGAGCCGCGGCACGGAACTGCGAGAGACGGGCGGCGAGCGCGGGATCGCCGGCGACCCTCGCCGCGTCGTCAGGCGAGGCCACGCCGTCGAGCACGGCGGAGACGAGCAGGTCGTCGGCAGTCGCATCGGGGAAGTTCATGGTTCGTTCCTAGGACGTCCCGGGGCGGCCGCCGGGTTCCCGGCGGCGTCGCCAAGGCGTTCGGCCAGGGCGGCTCGGCCTCGTGCGATCCTGGAGCGCACGGTGCCCGGTGGGATGCCGAGGGTCTCGGCGATCTCCGCATAGTCGAGCTGGCACAGGTCGCGGAGCACCACGGCGGCCCGGAACTCGGGAGGCAGGGTGGCCAGGGCGGCGTCCACCTCGAGGCGATCAGCCACGGCGTCGGCCAGCGCGGGGGAGCGGTCCAGTGGGTGGGTGGCGGCGCCGCGGTCGTCGGGCTCCGGCGCCGTGGGCACCGGCCGCCGGCCTCGCCGCCGCAGCTCGTCGAGGCAGGCGTTGGTGGCCACCCGGTAGGACCACGTGCTGAACCTGGCGCGGCCGTCGAAGCGCGGGAGGCCCCGGACGATGGCCATCACGGCCTCCTGGGTGGCGTCGTCGGCGTCAGCGGCGTTGCCCGCCAGGCGGCGGCAGAGGGCGTGTACCCGGTCGTAGTGGCGGCGCAGGAGGGCGTCGAGGGCGACCGTGTCGCCGGCCTGCGCGGCGGCGACGAGCACGCCGTCGTCGGCTTCGGGGCCTGGCGTCGGACCGACCCCGGTCACGAGGCCGTGACGGTCAGGTCGGCGATGGCCACGTTGCCCCCGTCGGGTAGCGCCGTGATCCAGAGGAGCACCTGGTCACCAGTCGCGCCGTCGAGGTCCACGACGGTCTCGCCCTCGCCGAAGGGCTGGCCTTGGACCACCGGCTCGCCCCACTCGGGAAGGGTCCCGGCCGGTTCGTCGGCCACGAACACGTCGGCGGTCCACCCACCGGTGGGCGAGTTGGCCGTGAGGGATTCGAGGGCGGCGGCCTGGTCGAGGGTCAGGATCAGCCCGACACCTTCTTTGAGCCCGCCGAAGTTGCTGGAGTTGTACGTCGAGGTGACCCATGAGCTGGCAGGGTCGTCGTCGATGGCCCGTGGCGCAGCGGCATCGTTCTCGCCATCACCGACCTCGGGATCGAAGGGGGTGGCGGTGGTGATCACGACCGGTGAGCTCTCGTCGGCGGGCGCCTGGGTGGTGGTCGTCGCGTCGCGCCCGCCCATGAGCCCACCGTCGGCCAGCGTGTTGCCGATGAGCACGCCCGCCACGGCGAGCGCGATGGCCACGAAGACCACGACGAGGGCAGGCAGCAGGACACTGCGCTCGCGTTCGACGGCCTGCCCGCCGGCAGAAGCACCGCCCTTGGTCCCCGACCCGGCTGGATTCGCCGGAGCGAGCACGGCGGGCGTCCCCCTCGGCGGGGTGCGGGTGGTGATCGCCGTGTCGTCGCCGTGGCCGACGGGTCCGGGCAGGCCCAGGTCGGCGGCCTGGAGCGCGGCACGCAGCTCCGCAGCCGTGGCGAAGCGCTGGTCCGGGTCTCGGGCCATGGCCCGCATGACCACGTCGTCGAGGTCTCGCGGTAGGTCGGGCGTGATCTGCCGGGGCCTCGGCGGCTCTGTGGTGAGACGGGCAAGGGCGGTGGCGGCGTCGGTCTCCGCGTCGAAGGGCGGTCGGCCACAGAGCATCTCGTACAGGACGATGCCCAGGGCGTAGACATCGGTGCGGGCGTCGACGGGCCGGCCTTCCACCTGTTCTGGGGCCAGGTACTTGGCGGTCCCGAGCATGGTCCCCTCTTTGGTGTGGTCACCCCCCTCGTCGAGCTTCGCGATGCCGAAGTCGGCGACCATCACCCGGTCGTCCTGACAGAGCAGGATGTTGGCCGGCTTGATGTCGCGGTGCACGAGGCGCGACTGGTGCGCGACCGCGAGCGCATCGGCCACGGCAACGCCGATGCGCACGGCGTCGGCCGGGGGCAGGCGGTGGCGGCGGTCGAGCTCTTGACGGAGGGTGATCCCGTCCACCAACTCCATGACAATGGCCTCGTTGCCATCCCCGGAGTACGTGTCGAAGATGGACACGATGGAGGGGTGGGCGAGGCGGGCGGCCGCGATGGCCTCTCGGCGGAAGCGCTCGACGAAGGTGGTGTCGTCGGCAAGGTGGGCATGCAGGAGCTTCACCGCCACGCGTCGGTCGAGCACCAGGTCGGTGGCCTCCCAGACCTGGGCCATGCCACCCGTGGCGATGAGGCGCTCGAAGCGGTAGCGGCCGGCCAACAGCGTGCCTGCGAGGTCGGCGCGAGCAGACGGGCGCGGAGGGTGGGGGGAGTCGGACACGACGCCCCCACGCTACCCAGGAGGGGGTGCCCACCCTGGGACTGGTCAGCCCTCGTCAGGCCTTGGCGCGAAACCCGATGCCGATGACGCCGGGCCCGGCGTGGGTGCCGATGACCGGGCCGATGGTGCCGAGGAACAGGTCCTCGCGGGTGTACTTCGGAGCGAGCATGTCGACGAACTCGTCGAAGTCGGCGGCGAGGCCGTTGAGCACGACGAGGTCCTCGACGTCGTCGGCCAGCGCGCGATCCCGGAGCCACCCCAACGCCTTCTTGCGGGTGCGCTGCTTCGAGGCCTCCGCCACCTTGCCGTGGCTGATCTCGAGGATCGGCTTGATGGCCAACATGTTGCCGACGAGGGCCTGGGCACCACCGATGCGACCCCCCTTCTTGAGGTTCTCGAGGGTGTTGAGGGCCCCGAAGATGTGGGTGCGGTCGGCCTTCTCCGTGAGGTCGGCCACGATCTCGTCGGCGCTCTTGCCGGCGGCGGCCGCCTCCGCGGCCTCGATGCACGCAAGGCCGATGGCGCCACTGACCGTCTGGGTGTCGATGACGCGTACGTCCACGTCGACGTTCTTGGCGGCCTGCTGCGCCGACTCCATGGTGGCGGAGAGGCCGGACGCGAGGTTGATGCACAGGACGGTGTCGGCACCGGCTGCGGCCTGCTTCTCGAAGGCCTCCTGGAAGCGACCCGGCGCAGGGGCCGAGGTCTCGGGCAGGGCGTCGTGGCTGGCCAGCTTGTCGTAGAACGCCTGGACGTCCAGCTCGAAGCGGTCGACGTACTCCTCGTCACCGAAGCGGATGTTGAGGGGCACGATCTCGATGCCGTACCGCTCGACGAGGTCGTCCGGCAGGTCACAGGCGCTGTCGGTGACGATTCGAATGCTCATGGTGGCCTTGCGCCTCCTCTGTCGATGCCCCTGGTGGGCACCGACCACGATGCCGGGTCTGCTGCCGGTCTGGCTGCCGCGCCGTTGCGCGCGACCAGAACCTTCGACGCCAGCGCGAACCTCGAGGTTACTCCTACGCGTCGGCGCCCTCCGCCTGGGTTGGCTTCTCGACCATGGGCTGGGCCGACTGCCCGGTGGCCGCGCCGAGCTCGACGAGCTTGCGGGCGCGCCGCACCCGGCGGAAGTGGCTCGCCCACCACAGGGCCAGGAAGAGGCCGGCGCCCACCGAGAGCACGAGCCCCACCCCCGAGACCGCGGTGGAGCGCACGGTGAAGCGCGAACGGGAGACCACCACGATCTCGTCGGGAGAGGTGATGACCATGCGCAGCGGGAACGTGCCGGAACTGCGGGCGCGCACGTCGACGTCCAGGGAGGTCACGGTGCTGGCGGGGAGGTGCACGATGACCGTGTCGCCGTCCGGGAAGGTGAGCTTCTCGCTGTCGAAGCGCAGGCGGACCGTGACGTCGTACAGGTTCTCGTTGCTGAGGTTGAGAGGGATGCGGCCGTCGCGCGACGCGAGGGTGACGTTGCCGGTCTCGGGCGCGACCACCGATGATGCGGCACGGTCGATCTGGCGACTGATGACGTCGAGGTAGGCGCGGCGCTGCGACCGTTCGAGGTCGTCCGACCCCGAGACCAGGAGTCGCCGCTGCATCGAGGCGACCACGGGGTTGTCCCGCCCGGCGAAGCTGGCGAAGCCCTCGGTGGTGAGGCGGGTCAGAGGAAGCACGTCGGGGTAGTTGCCGAGCGACGGGCTGGGCGGAGGGGCGAGGGTGCGTACGAGCAGCGGGCCAGCGGGGTCCTCGGCCCCACCGGCGGTCGCGTCGGGCACCCGGGCGAAGAGCTCGTCGACGGTGGCGGGGGTGAGGATGCCGCCTGCGGCGAGGCCCGACAACAAGGTGTCGAGGAAGGTCGACGACGGGTCCCAGACGCGGGGCAGGGTGACGGCGACCCCGCGTGCCTGTGCCGGGCGGTCGAACCACAGCACGGCCAGATCCGTGAGGAGGTTGGTGGCGTCGAGGACGGCGTCGCCGGTCTCGTCGACGTGGGAGGCCAGGGCGGCATCGCTGGTGACGGCGCGGGCGACCTGGCCCTCGCTGTCCACCACCCCGAAGGGCTGGGCCACCGTGGTGGGGAAGGCCGTGGGATCGACGGGCGCCAGCGCCACGGACGGGATGACGACCTGGTCGGCGCCGAGCTCTTCGAGGCGGGTCAGCGCCGTGGGGGTCAGGGTCGCGTCGGCGACCGCGGTACGGCGGTCGGGCCGCTCGACGAGCCGTTCCGCCAGGGCCTCCTCGCCCGCCGCGGTCTGTCGGGTGATGTCCTCGTCGAGCCCGGCGGCCACCCAGGCGGCGAGGTCGATGGGCACGTACTGGGAGGACACCACCTGGCGGCCGTCGATGGCGCGCCGCAGGCGGTTGAGCTTGGCGGTGCCCGTGAGCTCGACCACGGTGTCCGGGGTGGGCACGACCGTCAGGGGGAGGTCCGGGTGCGAGGTGAGGGCGTCGAGCAGCGTGGTGACGCGTTCCTCGCCGAGGGGGTCGGTGCGCCGGCGCCCACTCGGAGCGATGCCGGGGCCGCTGTCGACGGGCACGACGACGGCGACCTGGAGGGGGGGTGCCTCGCTCGCGGGGCCGGGCAGGCGCACCAGGTGGGTGACCAGCCGGTCGAGGATCACATCGCCGACCATCAGGCGCACGTCGACGGGATACACCCCCGACTCATCGAGCTCGGCGTCGACCTCGGTCGCGTCCGGCTCGCCGCCGGTGGCGAAGCGCACCTCGGCCCGCGGCACGCCCTGGCTGGGCAGCACTTGAGACCCGCTCTGGCCCACGACCTCGCCCAGGTTCCCGCCGGTGATCTGCTGGGCGAACTCGTTGCGCGATCCCGTGGCCTCGTGGATGTCTGCCGTGACGACGGCGCCGTCGGGGACGTCACCGCTCGCCCGGACCCGCACGACGTAGCGACCATCCGGGGCCACCCAGGTGGTCTGGCCTTCGAGACGCAGCCGCGGAGCGCCGTCGTCACGGACGGCGTCGGGGGGGTCGTCCTGGGCGCGGGCGGGTGTGGGGGTGACGCCGATCACCCCGAGGGCCGTCGTCGTGGCCGTGAGGAGGAGGGCGAGCACGGCCCGGGCGACGCCCGCCCCGGTCACGTCGGCTCGCCGAGGGAGCGGGAGAGCACGGCAAGGCCCCCCGGTTGACGTTCGAAGCCGGCGCGCTCGTACAGGCCCAGCGCAGCGGCGTTCCGCTCTTGGGTGTTGACCATCACCCGGCGGACCCGTCGGCGCTCGAGCCAACGGAGGCCGTCGACGAGGAGTGCTCGACCGACGCCGGCCCGGTGGCGGGCGGGGGTCACCGCGAGGCGTTGGATGTAGCCGCGGTGAGCGGCCCGGCCGATGACGGAGTAGCCGAGGAGCTCGGACCGGGGGCCTCGCTGGGTGACCGCGACGCGAAAGCGCGCGGAGGGGGTGGCGGCGATGGCATCGGCCAGTCCCCGCCCATCGAGCTGCCAGAACGGCTCGAAGGCCTGGTGGTCCACGGCCAGGACGACGTCGCGGTCCTGGCCGTGGCCCCGTCGCAAGCCGACATCCCGGGGCACGGCCGGGGCCGGCGCGGGCGGGAGGTCCCGAGCGAGCAGGTGCAGGCGTTCTCGCACATCGAAGCCGACGGCCAGGAACGCCGCCTGGTCGAGGGGCGCCAGCGCCGCCGTGACCACCGACCGGAAGCCCTGCTCGGTGAGCAGTTCGAGGGCCCGGCGGATGTCGCCCGCGGCGCACGGCGTGCCGCTGTGGACGGGCACGACGTAGGCCGTGAGTGGGTCGCCCTGCCACGGTCCGAGGCGCAGCGGTGGGCCCTCCCCGTGGAGGACCTCGCCTCGGTCGCGGTCCCGCACCAGGCCGGCCCGAAGGCGGGGCGCGGCAGAGCGGGACGGGGGGCGGGGCACGACCTCCGAGGATACGACCGGGGTGATGGCCGCAGGGGCGCGGACCCCACGGCGCGCGTCGGCGCACGGGGGCTCGGGCCTGTTGGGGGCGAGGGGTGGGGGAAGGCCGGGCGGTACCGTGGACGTCACCATGACCGTCCTGTTCGCGACGCACCCGGCCTTCGCGCGCCACGACACCGGCCCGGGCCACCCGGAGCGCCCCCAACGCCTGCAGGCGGTGCTCGCCGGTGCCGAGGCAGCCGGTCTCGGCGAGGCGCTGGTCGACCTCACGCCCCGCCCCGCCACCCGGGCCGACCTCGAACGGGTCCACCCCGCTCGCTTCATCGACCGCATCGAGGCGTTCTGCGCCCAGGGCGGCGGCTACCTCGACGGCGACACCTCGGCGGTCCCGGAGTCCTGGGACGCCGCCCTGCTGGCCGCCGGCGCCGGCCTCACCGCCATCGAGGCCCTCGACCGGGGTGACGCCGGGGCGGACAGCGCCTTTTGCGCGGTGCGCCCTCCCGGCCACCACGCGCGGCCCGCGCAGGCCATGGGCTTCTGCCTGTTCAACAACGTGGCCGTGGCCGCCGCCGCCCTCGCCGACCGCGGTGAGCGCGTCCTCGTGGTGGACTACGACGTCCACCACGGCAACGGCACCCAGGACATCTTCTACGGGGATCCCCGCGTGGTCTACGTGTCGTTCCACGAGTGGCCGCTGTACCCCGGCACCGGAGCGCTCGACGAGACGGGTGCGGGTGCCGGCGCCGGGGCCACCATCAACTTCCCACTGCCCGCGGGCGCCACCGGCGACGTGCTGCGCGCCGGGGTGGACGAGGTCCTCGCCCCCCTCGTGGACACGTGGGCACCCACCTGGGTGCTGCTCTCCGCAGGCTTCGACGCCCACCGCGACGACCCCCTCGCGGGGCTCTCCCTGGCCTCGGGCGACTTCGCCGACCTCACCGCCGACCTCCTCGCCTTCGTGCCGGCGGCCCGGCGCCTCGTGTTCCTCGAGGGCGGCTACGACCTCGGTGCGCTGTCGCGTTCGACCACGGCCTGCCTCGGAGCCATGGCCGGCGTCGACCTTCGCCCCGAGCCCGCCACCTCTGGCGGCCCCGGCCACACCGTGGTGCGCGCCGTGGCCGAGCGTCGCGCCATCGAGGCCGACCTCGCCGCGCCCCTCGACCGCCCCGACGTCCCGTGAGTCCTGCCCATGAACATCTGCCCGTGAACACCCCGCCGGCCACCATCCCCGAGCCCTTGCGACCGGCCCTCCAGCCGGTCCTCGACGACGTCGCCCCCCTCGCCGAGCGCTTCACCGCCGCCGGCCATCGGCTCTACCTCGTGGGCGGGGTCGTGCGCGACCTGCTGCTGGGCTCGCCGCTGCCCGACGTCGACATCGACCTGACCACCGACGCGCTCCCCGAGCAGACCAAGGCCATCCTGCGGGGCTGGGCCGACGCGGTGTGGACCCAGGGCGAGCGCTTCGGCACCATCGGGGCGAAGCAGGGCGACCGCGAGTTCGAGATCACCACCCACCGGGCCGAGGCCTACCGCCCGGACTCCCGCAAGCCCGACGTGGAGTTCAGCGACGCCATCGAGGCCGACCTGTCGCGCCGCGACTTCACCGTCAACGCCATGGCGCTGTCCCTGCCCGACCTGGAGCTGGTCGACCCCTTCGACGGCATGGTCGACCTGCTGGTGCACCGCCGCCTGCGCACGCCGCTGGCGCCCGAGGAGTCCTTCTCCGACGATCCCCTGCGCATGCTGCGCGCCGCCCGCTTCCTCGCCGGCTACGGCCTGGTGCCCGACGGCGAGCTCATCGCCGCGGTGAAGGCCCTCGCGCCCCGCCTCGAGATCGTCGCCCCCGAGCGCCTGCGCCTCGAGCTGGACAAGCTCATGGTCGTCGAGGACCCCTCCGCCGGGCTGTGGTTCCTGGTGGACACCGGCCTGGCCCAGGAGTTCCTGCCCGAGCTGCCGGCGATGCGCCTCGAGCAGGACCCGATCCACCACCACAAGGACGTGCTCGCCCACACCATCGCGGTGGTGGCCAAGACCCGCCGCCTCGACGCCGAGGGCCGACCCAACAAGCGGGTGCGCCTCGCCGCGCTGCTCCACGACGTCGGCAAGCCCAAGACCCGCTCGTTCGCCAACGGCGGGGTGAGCTTCCACCACCACGAGGTGGTGGGCGCCCGCATGGCCCGCGAGCGGCTCACCGCGCTGCGCTACCCCAACGACGAGACCGACGACATCGTGCAGCTCGTCTACCTGCACCTGCGCTTCCACACCTACGCCATGGGCTGGACCGACGCCGCCGTGCGCCGCTTCGTGCGCGACGCCGGCGCCCTCCTGCCCGAGCTCATCGAGCTGACCCGCTGCGACTGCACCACCCGCAACCAGCGCAAGGCCGAGCGCCTGTCCCGCCGCATGGACGAGCTGGAGGAGCGCATCGCGGTGCTGCAAGAGCAAGAGGAACTGGCGGCGATGCGGCCCGACCTCGACGGCACCCAGGTGATGGCCCACCTCGGCGTCGAGCCGGGGCGCTGGGTCGGCGAGGCCCTCGACCACCTCCTGCAGCTGCGCCTCGACGAGGGCCCCCTCGGCGAGGAGGAGGCCTACCGCCGCCTCGACCAGTGGTGGGCGGCGCGCGAGGGCTGACGCCCCGAGTTCGCCGTCCGATGACGGGCGTCGAGATCCCCTGTGGCGGATCGGCGCCTGCGGCACCCTTTACGGGGTATCGACACGCGGGGAGAGGCAGTGACGACGGACGCGGCGGCACGGGAGTTCGACGCGTTCGTCGTCGACGCGCAGGATCGCGTGCGCCGGGCACTGGTACCGCTGGCCGGCACGGATGCCGCTCGTCAGGCGACCACGGACGGCCTCGTCTACGTCTGGCAGCACTGGGACCGGGTGGCCGCTATGGAGAACCCTGCCGGCTACCTCTACACCGTCGCTCGGAGTCGCCTGCGCTTCGACCGCCCGATCGGGGAATGCCTTCCCGACGACCTCGCCGGACCTGACGGTGAGCCCACGGTCGAGCCGGCACTGGTGGCACTGCTCGCCCGGCTGACGAAGCGGCAGCGGGTGGCCGTCTACCTGGTGCACGGGTGCCGGTGGCCGATCCCCGAGGTGGCCGAGCTGCTGGGGATCTCGGACTCGAGCGTTCGCAACCACGCCGACCGAGGTCTGAGGAAGCTCCGCCGACAGATGGAGGTGACCCCGTGAGTGACGATCCGCATGACCTGCTCGGTCGTTGGGCCCGGAACACCGACCCGGCCCGCGATCCGATCACCGGCGACGCCGTGCGCGCTCGCGCCGCTTCGCGGGTAGCTCCCGCGGCCGCAGCCGACCGGGGTCGCCGCGCCTGGGTGCTGGCCGCGGCGGGCGCCTTGGTCGCGGTGGCGTTGGGCGCTGCGCTCCTCGCCCGCGCCGGTGGTGACGACGTCGTCGTCCAGACGGGTCCGAGCGCCGGTGGGCCGGCGCCCGGCGCCGCGACCGAGGGCGCCGAGGGCGCCGAGGGCGCCATCACGATCCAACTCGAGCCGGACGTCTGCTGCTTCATCGAGGGCTTCGAGGTGGGGCTGCGCTTTGAAGCGACCGACGGCGAGGTCATCGCTTCCACGCTCTGGTCGGACTTCGTCGCGGCGTCCGGCGACGACACGACCGACGCGTACTACGACTCGGTCCTCACCCAGGAGGTGCCGGCCGGTCCCGTGGTCGTGCGGGCGGAGGTGTCCATCGGTGCCGGTCCCCCACCGCTGCCCCCGGACCTCGAAGGCGATCTCCCCTGCTCGCTCGGGGTCGAGGTCGGACCCGGCGAGACGGTGGCGGTCGAGGTCGTCTTCCAAGAGGCCGACGAGTGCCTACGGCGCCTGACCGAGCCGACCACGACCACCAGCCAGGCTCCGACCACGACGATGCCCCTCACCACCACCTCGGTGGCGCCGGCGACCCAGGGCCCGACGACCACCGCGCCGGCGGCGCGCTCCGTGGGCGTCGGCTACCACGTGGACGTCGACCTCGAGTGCCTCGCCTTCGAACTGTCGGGCATCTGGGTGCTCGTCGACGGGGACCCCCGCAGCTGGCAGCCCGCCGGTGAGCGCCACGAGGGCGGCACCTTCACCCTCGACTCACCGTCCACCGGGACCTTCGTCGGTGACGCCGCGGGAACGAAGACGGCCACCTTCCGCCTGCTCCCCGACGGCGAGGCGCCGAACTGCCTGCCGATGCCGCGCTGACACATCGTGACTTGTGATCGTACGTACGTTCGACTACGTTGGAGAGTGAACAGATCGCAGCCCTGTTGAGCAGGCCGGC
>CAYYDZ010000019.1:0-28789 GCA_964470715.1 uncultured Microthrixaceae bacterium
GCCCGCCGAGGAGATCCTGCCCATCAGCGCCAAGACCGGCCAGGGCGTGCGCGAGTTGCTCGACGCCGTCGTCGAGCGGGTGCCGGCACCGACGGGCGACCTCGACGCCCCCCTCCAGGGCCTGATCTTCGACTCCCACTTCGACCAGTACCGAGGGGTGGTCAGCTCGATCCGCGTGATGCACGGCGTGTTGTCGTCCGGGGCCAAGTTGCGCTTCCTCCAGGCGGGGTCGACCCACGAGGCCGACGAGGTCGGCGTGCGCTCGCCCGACCCGACGCCGGTCGCTTCGCTCGGCGCCGGCGAGGTCGGGTACCTCATCGCCGGCATCAAGGACGTCGGCGAGGCCCGGTCCGGCGAGACCGTCACCACCGCGGTGCGGGGCGCCGAGCACGCCCTGGACGGCTACCGGGATCCGAAACCGATGGTGTTCTGCGGGCTGTACCCCGTCGACGGCGACGAGTTCGCCACCCTGCGGGAGTCGCTCGAGAAGCTGCGCCTCAACGACTCGAGCTTCACCTACGCCCCCGAGACCTCGGGCGCGCTCGGCTTCGGCTTCCGCTGCGGCTTCCTGGGCCTGCTGCACATGGAGATCGTCCGAGAGCGCCTCGAGCGCGAGTTCGACCTCAACCTCATCGCCACCGCCCCGTCGGTGGAGTACCGCCTCGTGACCACCGGCGGCACCGAGCTCGTCATCGACAACCCGAGCGAGATGCCGCCGGCCGGCGAGATCGAGCGCATCGACGAGCCCTTCCTCACCGCCACCATCCTCACGCCGACCGACTACACCGGCACCCTGATGGACCTCTGCCAGACCCGGCGGGGGGAGATGGTGAAGATGGAGTACCTGTCGCCCGAGCGGGTCGAGCTGATCTACCGCCTGCCCCTCGCCGAGGTGGTCACGGACTTCTTCGACCAGATGAAGAGCCGGACGCAGGGCTACGCCAGCCTCGACTACGACCCCGCCGGGTACCTGCCGTCCAACCTCGTCAAGGTGGACGTGTTGTTGAACGGCGAGCCCGTCGACGCCTTCAGCACGATCATGCACCGGGACAAGGCCCAGGACTACGGCCGCAAGATGACCGAGAAGCTGCGCGAGCTCATCCCGCGCCAGATGTTCGACGTGCCCATCCAGGCCGCCATCGGGGGGCGCATCATCGCCCGCGAGACGGTCAAGGCGAAGCGCAAGGACGTCACCGCGAAGTGCTACGGCGGCGACATCACCCGCAAGCGCAAGCTGATCGAGCGCCAGAAGGAAGGCAAGAAGCGGATGAAGAGCATCGGGCGGGTCGAGGTCCCGCCCGAAGCCTTCGTCTCCGCGCTGCGCCTGGATGATTGAGCAGGATGGCTGAGAGCGCCGGCACCGCCGTCGTCTGGTTCCGCCGGGACCTGCGCTTGGCCGACCACCCCGCGCTGGTGGCCGCTGCCGCGGGGGCCGACCAGTTGGTCGCCCTCTTCGTGGACGATGATCGCCTGCGCCGGCCCGCGGGCGCGCCCCGGGTGGTCTTCCTCGACGCCTGTCTGGCGGCGCTGGACGAGTCCATCGGTGGCCACCTCGTGCGTCGGGCGGGCGACCCCGCCCGTGTGGTCCTGGACGTGGCCGCGGAGGTCGGGGCCACCGACGTGTACGTCACCGAGGACTTCGGCCCCTACGGCCGGTCCCGGGACGGCGAGGTCGCCGAGGCGCTCGAGGCCCGGGGGAGGACGCTGCGCCGGGTCGGGACGCCCTACGCCGTGGCGCCCGGCACCCTGCACACCCAGGCCGGCGACCCCTTCAAGGTGTTCACGCCCTTCTGGCGGGCGTGGGACCCTCACGCCACGGACGAGCCGGCGCCGGCGCCGGACGTGCCGTGGGTGGCGGGGCTGGCGACGAGCGCGCCCGCTGCGGTCCCGCTCCGCGAGGGCGTCCACCTGCCGCCGGCGGGGGAGCGCGGTGCCCACGACCGACTGGACCGCTTCCTCGCCGACGCGGTGGACCGCTACCACGAGGGACGCGACGAACCCGCGGTCGACGGCACCTCGCGCCTCTCGCCCTACCTCAAGTGGGGGTGCCTGCACCCCCGCCAGGTGCTCGACCGCCTGGCGCCGGGACGGCCGGGGCCGGACGCCCTGCGGCGCGAGCTCGCCTGGCGGGACTTCTACGCCGACGTCCTGTTCCACCGGCCCGACACCGCCCACCGGGCGTTCCTGCCCAAGATGCGGGCCATGCGAGTCGACGAGGGTCCGGCCACCGAAGCGCGCTTCGCGGCCTGGCGTGACGGGCGCACCGGGTACCCCCTGGTCGACGCCGGCATGCGCCAGCTCGCCACCGAGGCTTGGATGCACAACCGGGTACGCATGGTCGTGGCCAGCTTCCTCGTGAAGGACCTCCACCTCGACTGGGGCCGCGGCGCCGCCCTCTTCCTCGAGCGCCTCGTCGACGGGGACCTCGCCTCCAACCAGCACGGCTGGCAGTGGGTGGCGGGCACCGGCACCGATGCCGCGCCCTACTTCCGCGTCTTCAACCCCGTGGCGCAGTCGAAGCGCTTCGATCCCGACGGGGCCTACCTGCGCCGCTGGCTGCCCGAACTGGCCGACGTAGCGGCTCCAGCGATCCATGAGCCGTGGAACCTGCCCGGCGGGCCACCCGGTGGGTATCCGCTCCCCATCGTCGAGCACGGCGCCGAACGCGCCGAGGCCCTGCGCCGCTACGAAGCGATCAGGTGACCGGCGCCTGGTCGTCGGCAGCAACCTCGTCCTCAGCGGCGACGGGTTCGTCGGAGTCGCCGGCGCTCACCGGGGCATCCTCCGGGCCCGAGCGGCTCGGACGCCGGTCGAGCTCGTATCGGTACTCGAACGCGTAGCCGTCGCCCATCTCGCGGGTGATCGAGTTCAAGACGGCTCCGACGAGCGGGGCGCCGACCTTCAGGAGCAGTTCTGAAGCGAGCTGTGCCTGCTTCGGCTGGGTCGAGCCTGCCGATGCGACGAGGATGACGGCGTCGACGTACCGGCCGACCTCCAGCGCGTCGGCGACGGGGAGGACCGGGGGCGCGTCGATCAAGATGAGGTCGGCGAGGCCGTCGAGGGTGGCGAAGACCTCGAGGGCGCGCTCCGAACCGAGGTGCTCCGAGGACTCGGCGAGTGCGCCGCCCGCCGGCAAGATGCTGAGGTTCTCGAGGCCGTCGATGGGCTGCACCAGGCTGGTCACCGCGGCGCCTTGAAGAGCGGTCGCCAGACCCTCGGTGTCGGCGATGTCGAAGAACTCGTGGAGACGGGGCTTGCGCAGGTCGGCGTCCACGAGGAGCACGCGCTTGCCGGCGCGGGCGAGGGTGACGCCGAGGTTGGCGACGGTGGTGGTCTTGCCCTCGCCGGCCGTGGCGCTGGTGAACAAGATGCGGTGAACCGACTCGTCGACCGTGAGGAAGCGCAGCGAGGTGCGCAGGGTGCGGTACGCCTCGGCGGGAGGCGACTCGGGGTGCTCGAGGGCCACGTTCTGCACCTGGTCCTCGTCCCAATCGACCACGTGGGGGATGAGGCCGACGACCTGCTGGCCCGTGGCTTGCTCGAGCGCCTGCCGCGAGCGGATCGACTTGTCGAGCGCACGACGCCCGACCGAGACGAACACGCCGAGGAGCAGGCCGACGATGAACCCGATCGCGCCGAGACGTGCCCCGCCGGGCGTGGTCTGAGCGGTGTTGGGCCCCCCGGTCACCTGGGAGTTCGTGCCGGAGGCGATCGTCTCTTTGATGGCCTGGAGGCGCTGGATCTGCGTCTGGGCCTCACCGATCTGGTCGTCGAAGCTGTTGAGGGTCTCGTCCAGCTGGGCCTGGACGTTGGCCTGCTGCTCGAGCAGCACCGCCCGGTACTCGTCGGTCGGGTTGTCGTCGAGCTGCGCCTGGAGCGAGTCGAGGGGCGCACTGGCCTCGTCGCGGCCGGCCTGAAGCTCGGCGATCTGGTCACGCAACGGGTTGATCGACTCATCGACGAGCTGGCTGCCCAACTCGATGCGCTTGGCCTGGTAGGCCGCCACGAGCCCGTCGAGCGCCTGTCGTGAGGCGGCGGCGCTGTCCGCGCTGGCGCCGAAGTCGAGCGAGGAGCTGGAACCCTCCGTGAGGTGCACGTCGGCGTCGAAGGGGAAGCCGAGCTGCTCGGCGAGCTCAGCCCGCAGGTCGCCGTCGGCGGCCACGCCCGATTCGGCGGCCAGGTCGGCCTGGAGGTCACGGGGCTGGCCGGTGGTGTCGAGGAGCTGTTCCAGTGCAACGGGGTTGAGGGCCACGGTCGCCTCCGTGCGGAAGCGGGGGTTGACCGCGAACGCGCCCAACAAGGCGAGCACCACGGCGAGGCCGACCGCCAGAGCGATGATGCGCCACTTGTCGTGCCAGAGCGTGCGCAGGTACTCCCTGGCATCGATGACGTCCTCCGGCTCATACGGGTCGAACGAGTCATCCGCCTTAGCCACAGTCATAGGCGGCGAATACTACCCGCCGCCTCTGTCGGAGTCGGGCCAAGGTCTCGGCGCAGGGGCTCCCCGGAAGATCGCCCGCGACGCTGCGCTCGGTATCATCTCGCCTGACGCTCATGCTCGACGAACGAAAAGCCGCCATCCTCCGCGCGGTCGTGGAGGAGTACATCGACACTGCGCAGCCGGTCGGTTCCGGCCATGTATCGAGCGCGCCCGGGGTCACGGTCTCTTCCGCCACGGTGCGAAACGACATGTCCGTGCTCGAACAGGAGGGCTTCCTGCGTCAGCCCCACACCAGCGCGGGCCGGGTTCCCACCGACAAGGGCTATCGCTTCTTCGTCGACAACCTCGTGGAACCTCACGGTCTCGCCGCCGCCCAGGCCGAGCAGGTCAAGGCGTTCTTCAATCGGGCTCATGGCGAGCTCGAGCAGATGCTCCACGACACGAGTCGCCTCTTGGCCGACCTCACCGATTGCGCGGCGGTGGTGGTCGGCCCGCCACACGACGTCGCCAGCGTACGCTCGGTGCAGCTGGTCGAACTGCACGACCGCCTCGTGATGGTCGTGGTCGTGCTCTCCAACGGCGTCGTCGAGAAGCACACCATCGAGTTCCGTGCGCCCGTGCCCAGTGGGGTCCTGTCGGCCGCTTCTGCACAGCTCGCGGCGCACCTGGTGGGGGTGGAGGCGGGCGCCATCGCTCGGCCGCCGCAGACGGGCGACGAGACCATCGACCTCGTCGTCGATGCCGCCTGTGGTGTCCTGAGCGGGAGCGAGGACGACCAGGTCTTCGTGGACGGGGCGTTCCGCATGGCGACCGCGTTCGATGCCGTCGAGACGGTGCGCAGCGTGCTGTCCATCCTCGAGCAGCAGTTCGTCGTCGTGACACTGGTGCGCGACGTGCTCGACCGGGGCATGAGCGTGGCCATCGGGTCCGAGACCGGTGTGGAGCCGCTCAACGAGTGCGCACTCGTCGTCTCTCCCTACGAGGTGGCGGGGGAACCCGCAGGCTCCATCGCGGTGCTCGGCCCCACACGAATGCACTACCCGCAGGCCCTCGCGGCTGTTGCGGTCGTGAGCCAGCGCCTCAGTCGGCGCCTGACGGAGGGGTGAACGAGGCCAGCGTGGCGACGGACTACTACGAACTGCTGGGCGTCCACTCCGACGCCTCCGCCGACGAGATCAAGCGGGCGTACCGGAAGCGGGCGCGCGACCTGCACCCCGACGCCAACCCGGACGACCCTCAGGCAGAGAGCGCCTTCAAGGACGTGGCGCTCGCCTACGAGGTGCTGAGCGACCCGGACAAACGTCGACGCTACGACCTGTTCGGCCCCGACGGCCTGGGCGGTGCTGCCGCCGACCCTTTCGGTGGGCCGAGTGGTGGGCTCGGCGACATCTTCGACGCGTTCTTCGGTGGGGGGAGCCCCTTTGGCGGTGGGCGGACAACGGGCCGCTCGGGCCCGCCCCGTGGCGCCGACCTGGAGACGGTGGTCCACCTCGCGTTTGAGGAGGCGGTCTTCGGCGCCGAGGCAGAGGTGAGCGTGCGCACCGCGGTGGCGTGCGAGACCTGCCAGGCCACCGGTGCCCGCCCCGGCACCGAGCCCGAACGCTGCGCCGAGTGCGATGGCAGCGGACAGGTGCGCCGAGTGCGCCAGTCGATCCTGGGCCAGATGGTCAGTGCCTCGCCGTGCACCCGGTGCGGGGGTCTGGGCGAGGTCATCACCGCACCGTGCGGGGAGTGCGATGGCGAGGGTCGCCTCGTCAGGGAGAAGACCTACACCGTGGACATCCCCGCCGGCGTCGATCGGGGCTCGACGCTGCGCCTCACCGGTCGTGGCGCGGCTGGGCCACGGGGCGGTGGGGTGGGCGACCTCTACGTGCACGTCGACGTGGCGCCCCACGAGCGCTTCGAGCGTGACGGCTACGACCTCGCACACGACCTTCACGTCTCGGCGCTGCAGGCCATGCTCGGTGTCCACATCGACTTCGAGACCCTCGACGGGATCGAGCACCTGATCATCCCGAGGGGCACGCAGTCCGGGCGCGTCTTCCGCTTGCGTGGTCGGGGCGTCCCGCACGTCGAAGGCCGCGGTCGAGGCGACCTGATGTTGCACGTCGTGGTGGACACGCCCACGGACCTGACCCCCGAGCAGGAGGAGCTGATCCGCCAGCTCGCCGAGCTGCGGGGCGAGGAGGTCGCACCCCCTGACGCCAGCCTCCTCGGCAAGATCCGCTCCGCGTTCAAGTAGGCATGCCGCCGGAGGCCCTCAGGGCCAGCAGGGCGCACGCCTTCGTCGACGACCTCGACGCGCCGTTGCTCGACGAGGGTGACCGCCACCACCTCGAGCGCGTGCTGCGCCTTGCGCCGGGGGATGTCGTGACCGTGGCCGACGGTCACGGGGCCTGGCGCCCGTGCCGGTTCGGTGTGGGCCTCGAGCCGCTGGCGGAGATCGTGGTCGATCCCATGCCGCTACCCACGGTCACCATCGCCTTCGCCGTGGTCAAGGGTGATCGACCCGAGTGGACCGTGCAGAAGCTGACCGAGCTCGGGGTCGACGTGCTGGTGCCGATGCTCACCGAGCGCTCGGTCGTGCGCTGGACGGCCGAGCGCGCCGAGCGCCACCTGGGTCGCCTCCGCCGGGTGGCCCGCGAGGCGGCCATGCAGTCGCGACGCAGCCGACTTCCGCGCATCGAAGCCGTGGCGTCGTTCGCCGACGTGGTGAGCAGGCCGGGAGCCCTGCTCGCCGCGCCTGGCGGCCGGGCGCCCGCACGCGGGGACGCCGTCGTCCTCATCGGCCCGGAGGGTGGCTGGACCGACGCCGAGTTGGCGTCGGCACCCGACACCGTGGGTCTCGGACCCACGGTGTTGCGGGCAGAGACGGCGGCCGTGGCCGCCGGTGTGTTGTTGACGGCGATTCGACCCGGCGGGACGCTGAACGCGAAGGGTGGTTGAACGGCCTACGCGCCGCGCGTATGCTGGCGGCACACGGCGAAGGGCGTGCAATGAGTGAGATGACGACCGAGGGCGCCTCGGCTGGCTACGGACGGAAGGTCGGCGAACGGCTCCGGGCCATTCGGCGACAGAAGAAGCTGTCGCTCCAAGAGGTCGAGGCCACCTCGAACCAGGAGTTCAAGGCCTCGGTCCTCGGCGCCTATGAACGCGGTGAGCGCGCCATCTCGGTGCCCCGACTCCAGCGCCTGGCCCGCTTCTACAACGTGCCGGTGGACCAGTTGCTCCCCGTGGACGAGGGCCCGGACTTCGGCATCGCCCGTGATCTCGAGGTCGTCGACCTCACCGACGGCAGCGGGGCCACCCAGCCCGGATTCAACTCCGTCACCATCGACCTCACCCGCCTCGAGAGCCTCACGGGGCCCGAGGCCGACATGTTGAACCGCTACCTCACGATGATCCAGGTCCAGCGCCAGGACTTCAACGGCCGCGTGCTGACCATCCGCCGTGACGATCTGCGCGCCATCGCCTGCATCCTCGGCACCGGGGTCGACGGTGCCGGCAACCGGCTCGACGATCTCGGCCTCGCATCGATCCGGAGCAAGAAGTAGCGCTCGGCGAGGTCCGGCTGGTGGCTCGGTAGGCTCGGCGTCGAGGGGACGGCTGCCGCGCCACCCCGATCCGCCCCAGGTGCAGGAGCGACGGTGGAGCCCTTCGGATGCTACGTCCACGTCCCGTTCTGCGCGTCCCGCTGCGACTACTGCGCGTTTGCGACGTGGGCGGACCGGGGCCACCTCGTCGAGCGCTACCTCCGGGCCTGTCGTCGCCATGTCGAGAGGGAGGTGGCCGCCGGCCTGCCCCCGGTGACGAGCGTCTTCGTCGGCGGTGGCACGCCGTCGCTCGTCCCGCCGGCCGACCTCCTCGCGGTCCTCGAGCCCCTGCCGCTGAGGTCCGGTGCCGAGGTGACCGTCGAGTGCAACCCCGACACGGTCACGCCCGAGTTGCTCGCCACCTTCGTCGCGGGGGGCGTGAATCGGATCTCGCTGGGCGTGCAGTCCATGGTCCCTGCCGTGCTGGTCGCGCTCGGGCGCACCCACGATCCCGACAACGTGCGGCGCTCCGTCGATCTCGTGCGCGCCGCGGGCATCGAGCGCTTCAACCTGGACGTGATCTACGGGGCGGCGGGCGAGTCCCTGGACGACTGGCGGACCACCCTCGAGGGCGTCCTGGCCCTCGACCCGCCCCACGTGAGCGCATACGGCCTGACGGTCGAGGCGGGGACGGCGCTCTACGACGACCCGGCCCGCCACCCCGACGACGACGACCAGGCCGACAAGTACCTCCTCGCCACCGAGCTGCTCGGCGCGGCCGGGCTGCACTGGTACGAGATCTCGAACTGGGCACGGCCGGGCGAGGCCTGCCGGCACAACCTCCTCTACTGGGCGCAGGGCGACTACGCGGCGATCGGCTGCGCCGCCCACGGTCACCGTTCGGGCCGACGGTTCTGGAACCTGCGCACACCGGAGCGCTACGTCGAGGCCATCGAGCGTGGGCGGTCCGCCGAGGCGGCCGACGAGCGTCTCGATCCCGACGACCGCCGCCTCGAAGCCCTGCAACTCGCCCTGCGCACGGTGGACGGGGTGCCCGCCGCGGCCCTGCCGCTCGATCGCGATCCCGCCCTCGACGGCCTTGTCGAGGTCCGCTCGGGCCAGGCCCACCTGACGGTGCCTGGTCGACTCCTCGCCAACGAGGTGGCGGTCCGCCTGCGCTGACGAATCGCTCGCCGTCATCCCGTCCCGCCACCGGAACGCTTGCGTCGGAGTCGGTGGGCGACGGGATCGACCCGGTGCGCTAGGTTGGCGCCGCTTCGCCAGGGGGACAGCACGAGGGGGGCGGCGAGCGCAGTGGCCGACGAGCAGACCGACCGCACCGCCACGGGGGCGTCGAGCGACGTACCCGCGGTGGAGTTCATCGGGGTCAGCCGCCACTTCGGCAAGGTGCGGGCCGTCAACGAGGTCGACCTCCAGGTGCACGACGGCGAGTTCTTCTCGATGCTCGGGCCGTCCGGCTCCGGCAAGACCACCTGCCTGCGCCTCGTCGCGGGGTTCGAGACGCCGACGTCCGGCGAGGTGCGCCTCCACGGCGAGGTGGTCAACCGCAAGGCGCCCTACGAGCGCGATGTGAACACCGTGTTCCAGGACTACGCCCTGTTCCCGCACATGACGGTGGGGGACAACGTGGGCTACGGCCTCTTGGTCCGCAAGGTGGCGAAGCCCGAGCGTCGTCGCCTCGTGGGCGACGCCTTGGAGCTCGTGCACCTCGAGGGCCTGGCCGGCCGCCGCCCCGCCGAGCTGTCGGGTGGACAGCGCCAGCGGGTCGCGCTCGCCCGTGCCCTCGTGAACCGGCCCCGGGTCCTGCTCCTCGACGAGCCCCTCGGTGCCCTCGACCTGAAGCTGCGGCAGGCAATGCAGGTGGAATTGAAGGCCATCCAACAAGAGGTCGGGATCAGCTTCGTCTTCGTGACCCACGACCAGGAGGAGGCGCTCACCATGAGTGACCGGGTCGCGGTGTTCCAGAACGGTCAGGTCGCGCAGGTGGGCACTCCCGCCGAGGTCTACGAATACCCCGCGACCACCTTCGTGGCCGGGTTCGTCGGGGTTTCCAACGTCTTGAGCGGCGCCCTCGCCGAGCGGCTCACGGGCTCACCCGACCCCTTCACCGTCCGCCCGGAGAAGATCCACCTCGCCGAGGTGGACCACCCGCCTGCGGTCGGGGAGTGCGCCGCCGACGCCACCGTGCGCGACGTGGTGTACCTCGGAGCCCACACCCGCTACCTCCTCGAGCTCGACGGCGGCGGCGACCTCACCGTGGTCGAGCAGAACCTGGCCTCGACCTCCGAGGAGGTGCTGGCGGCCAAGGGCCGTCGGGTCCGGGCGCTCTGGGCGCCCGCGTTCAACCACCGCATCGACATCAGCCCGCCGGTGGGCGCCGCCGGGGCCGAGGCCGACGAGATCTCACCGCGACCAACCACAACCAAGGGGGAGTAGGACATGAGGAGATTCCGATTGCTGGGCGCTTTGCTGGCGATCGTCGCGCTGGTGGCTGCCGGGTGCGGCAGCGACAGT
This sequence comes from uncultured Microthrixaceae bacterium, assembly GCA_964470715.1. Lineage (GTDB taxonomy): Bacteria > Actinomycetota > Acidimicrobiia > Acidimicrobiales > DATDAH01 > JAEUJM01. Next base: position 10,510 of record CAYYDZ010000019.1, read on the forward strand.
GACAGCGACGAGAGCGGCAGCAGCGACACGACGTTGCCCACCGAGGTGGGCGAGGGCGAGGGTGCTCTCAACATCGTGGCGTGGGCGGGTTACATCGAAGACGGGAGCACCGACCCCGCCTACGACTGGGTGACCGACTTCGAAAGCGACACCGGCTGTGAGGTCGAGGTCAAGACCGCCGGCACCTCCGACGAGATGGTGTCGCTCATGACGAGCAGCGACGAGTACGACCTCGTCACGGCATCCGGCGATGCGAGCCTCCGCCTCATCCGTGGTGAGACGGTTCAGCCCGTCAACCTCGATCTGATCCCGAGCTATGAGAACGTCGATGCACGCCTGCAGGACGCGCCGTGGTACACGGTCGACGGGGTGAACTACGGGGTGCCGTACCAGTGGGGTGCCGACGTGCTCATGTACAACACCGACACCTTCCCAGAGGCGCCGACCTCGTGGGACGTGGTGTTCGAGGAGCAGGACCTCCCCGACGGCGAGTCCAATTCCGGTCGGGTGCAGGCCTACGACGGCCCGATCTACGTCGCCTCCGCGGCGCTGTACCTCAAGGCCCACGAGCCCGACCTCGGCATCGAGGACCCCTACGCCCTCAACCAGGAGCAGTTCGACGCCGCCATCGACCTGCTGCGCCAGCAGCACGACCTCGTGCAGCGCTACTGGCACGACGTGACCGTGCAGGTGGAGGACTTCACCAACGAGGGCGTCGTCGCCAGCGGCTCATGGCCCTACCAGGTCAACCTGCTCCAGCTCGATGACCAGCCCATCGCCAGCACGATCCCCGAGGAGGGGGCGACGGGCTGGGCCGACACCACCATGTTGGCCACCAACGCCCCGCACCCGAACTGCGCCTACCTGTGGATGGAGCACTCGCTCGACACCAAGGTGCAGGGTGACGTGGCCGCGTGGTTCGGCTCGGTGCCGGCCGTGGACGCGGCGTGCGAGGGCAACGAGCTGCTCACCGACGAGGGCTGCGCCACCAACGGCTTCGAGAACTTCGACCAGATCTCGTTCTGGAAGACGCCGGAGGCGGACTGCTTCGGGGACGGTGGCGAGTGTGTGCCTTACAGCGAATGGACCTCGGAGTACCTCGCCGTGATGGGGGGCAACTAGCGGTGATCGCCGTCCCTGGCGGGAACGAGCAGTGACCGCGGTGGCCGGGCGGGGGGAGATCCCCGCCCGGCCGCTCACGGTGTGGCACCGCCTGTCGGCGTTCATGTACCGCCACCCGCGGGTGAAGGTCGCCCTGCTGTTGACCCCGCCGTTGCTCTGGCTCGTGGTGTTCTACCTCGGGTCGCTGACTGCCCTGCTCTGGCAGAGCTTCTACCGCCTCGACGACTTCACCGGCCAGATCGACCCGACGCTGAGCCTGGACACGTGGAAGGACCTGTTCACCGCGGCCAACCGCGACGTGGTCCTGCGCACGGTGGGGATGGCGGCGGCGGTCACCATCGGCGCCGTCGTCGTGGCCTTCCCACTGGCCTACTTCATGGCCCGCTTCGCCCGGCCGAGGATGAAGGCCGTCCTCTTCGTGGCGGTGATGTTGCCTCTTTGGTCGAGCTACCTGGTCCGCGTGTACTCGTGGAAGCTGATCCTGGCGAAGGAGGGCGTGCTCTCGTGGTTCGTCGACCTGTTCGGACTGACCGCGGTGCTCGACGCCGTGTTGAAGCTGCCCGCCATCGGAGGGCCGAGCCTCGCCGTCTCGTCGCTCGGCCAGTGGATGGTGTTCCTCTACATCTGGCTCCCGTACATGATCCTGCCCGTCGAGGCGGCACTCGAACGGGTGCCGTCGTCGTTCGTCGAGGCATCGGGTGACCTGGGAGCGAGGCCAGGTTTCACCTTCCGACGGGTGATCTGGCCCCTTGCCTTCCCCGGGGTCGTGGCCGGCTCGATCTTCACGTTCTCGCTGACCCTCGGGGACTACATCATCCCCACGATCATCGGGGACTCCAGCCCGTCGATCGGCGGCAGCATCTACGTCCTCCAGGGGACCGCCGGGAACCTCCCTCTCGCCGCCGCCTTCGCCGTGGTGCCCATCTTGATCATGGCCGTGTACCTGCTGATCGCGCGCCGCTTCGGCGCGCTGGGGGCGCTCTGATGGCACGCGAGCCTGACGAGCCGCGCCGGGTGGGGCTGAAAGCGGCGACCGCGGCGGCCATCGTCTTCCTCCACTTCCCGCTGCTGGTCGTGATCCTCTACGCGTTCACGACCTCCGAGGGCACCTTCTCGTTCCCGCCGCCCGGCCTCACCACCCGATGGTTCGGCGTCGCCCTCGACAACCAGAACATCTGGGACGCCATGCGCCTGTCGATGGAGGTGGCCCTCACCGCCACCGTGGCGGCGCTGGTCCTCGGCAGCATGGCCTCGGCGGCGGTGGGGCGGTACCGGTTCTTCGGCCAGGAGACCATCTCGTTCTTCGTGGTGCTGCCCCTCGCCCTGCCGGGCATCATCACCGGCATCGCCATCCGATCGGCCATCAACCTGGCCGACCTGCCGTTCAGCTTCTGGACCATCGTGGTGGGCCACGCCACGTTCTGCGTGGTGGTGATCTACAACAACGTCCTCGCCCGCCTCCGTCAGACCGCGGGCTCGGTGGTCGAGGCCTCGCAGGACCTGGGCGCATCAGGGGTGCAGACCCTGCGCTACGTGCTGCTGCCCACGGTGGGCACGGCACTGCTTGCCGGGGGGATGCTGGCCTTCGCGCTCTCGTTCGACGAGATCATCGTCACGACGTTCACTGCGGGGACGCAGGAGACCCTTCCCATCTGGATCTTCGGCAGCCTCTTTCGACCGCGCGATCGTCCCGTCACCAACGTGGTGGCGGTCTTCGTGATGGTGATCACCTTCGTGCCCATCCTCCTCGCGCAGCGGTTGACCCGCGGTGTGGGTGGTCTCACCCCACGCCGTGACACGGTGCGGCGCGGTGCTTGACCGCCGCCACGAGCCCGGTGGAGAGCGATGAAAACCCATGAAACCAACGTAGAGTGCTGGCCGTTCCGTGCCAGATGCCGAGGCAGGGTCTAGGCTCTCGCAGATGGGTGACGACGAGATCCGGTGGCTGTCGACCGCCGATGCAGCCAAGCGCGTGGGGATCACCCCGCGCACCCTCTACCGGTTCATCGACAACGGAGAGCTGCCGGCCTATCGATTCGGGCGTGTCATCCGCCTCAAGGAGTCCGAGGTCGACCGCTTCATCGAGTCGTGCCGCATCGAGCCGGGCAGCCTCGAGCACCTCTACCCCGAGGCCGGCCCCGCGGTCGCGGTCGCCGGTGACGAGGGCGACGAGGCGGGGTGACGCCGCTACGGTCCCGCCCTCGTCGGCGACGTTAGAGTCGGCACCGCCGATGCCCCAGACACAGGTCCAGATCAGCGTTCCGGGCAACCACCTCATGGTGGGTCTGCTCGGCCAACGCGACGAACTGCTCAGGCTCATCGAGGGTGCGTTCGACGCCCAGATCCACGTCCGCGGCAACGAGATCACCGTGGTCGGCGCCGATGCCGAGGTGGTCGGCCGACTCTTCGACGAGCTCGTGCTGCTCGTCCAGCAAGGACACGCGCTCGAGCCTGCCGGCGTGGCTCGCACCATCGACATGGTGCGAGCCGACGAGCGACCCTCCGAGGTGCTGAGCACCGAGGTCTGGCGATCGGCACGCGGGCGTACCGTCCGACCGAAGTCCAGTGGCCAGAAGCGCTACGTCGACGCGATCGCCGAGAACATCATCACCTTCGGCATCGGCCCTGCCGGCACCGGCAAGAGCTGGCTGGCGGTCGCGTGCGCCGTCCAGTCCCTCCAGGCCAAGGAGGTCGACCGCATCATCCTCACCCGTCCGGCGGTGGAGGCGGGGGAGCGCCTCGGCTTCCTCCCGGGCGATCTGATGGCCAAGGTGGATCCCTATCTGCGTCCGCTCTACGACGCGCTCTACGACATGGTCGAGGCCGAGGGCGCTCAGCGCCTGCTCGACAAAGGCACCGTGGAGGTCGCGCCGCTCGCCTTCATGCGGGGCCGCACCCTCAACCGCTCGTTCATCATCCTCGACGAGGCCCAGAACACGTCGCCCGAGCAGATGAAGATGTTCCTCACCAGGATCGGCTTCGGGTCGAAGGCGGTCGTCACCGGTGACGTGACGCAGGTCGACGTGCCGGGGGGTCGGAGCGGGCTCGGTGGCCTGGAGCGGGTCCTGACCGGCATCGACGGGCTCGCCTTCGTCCACCTCGGCGCCGCCGACGTGGTCCGGCACCGCATCGTGGCGGACATCGTCAACGCCTACGAGCGGTCGGCCCTCGACGACACGTGAGCGTCCTCCGGCGCGGTCCGTCTCCAGGAGAGGTGGCGGTGGTGGTGGGCGACGAGCGGGCGGAGCGTGATCGCCCCGACGACGAGCCGGTCGACGCGGCGCGGTGGCAGCACCTCGCCGAGCTCGTGCTGTCCGGCGAGGGCGTGGCCGGCCCGGCGGAGCTCACCGTGGCCTTCGTGGACGAGGCGACCATGGCCGAGCTCAACGCGACCCACATGGGCGAGACCGGACCCACCGACGTCCTCTCGTTCCCCCTCGATGCGGAGCCCGACCCCGCAGCCGGCGCCGGATCGCCGCGGCTGCTCGGCGACGTCGTCATCTGCCCCTCCGTGGCGCGTCGCCACGCGGTCGCGCCGGGCGGGTACGACGCGGAGCTGGCGCTGCTCGTGGTGCACGGCGTGCTGCACGTCCTCGGCATGGACCATGCCGACGCCGAGGAAGCGGCCGCCATGGTCGCCCGGGAGCGTCACCACCTCTCGGTCATCGGCGTGGAGCGGCGACCGTGAGCACCGCCTACCTCCTCGGCGGGGTCGCGGTGGTGGTGCTGATCGTGCTGGCTGCAGTGCTGGCCATGGCGGAGACCGCCCTCACCCACCTCGGACGGGCGCGCGCGGCGGCCATCGAGGACGAACGGTTGGCGTCGACGGCAGCCGGCGGCCACCAGCGACGCCGCCGAGGTGCATCCCTGCCCGACCTTCTCGAGCGCCGGGACGAGGTCCTCAATCCGGTGCTGCTGCTCCTGTTGGTCTGCCACCTCGGTCTGGCCACCGTGATCGCGGTGGTTGCCTTCCGGTGGTGGGGGCTGGCCGGCGCCGGGGGCGCGCTGCTCGTCGAGGTGGCCGTGCTGTTCGTGCTCACGGTGGCGATGCCCAAGACCTACGCGCTGCAGCACACGGGCGCGGCCGCGACCCGCCTCGCGCCACTTGTCGGTGCCCTCGCCCGCTTCTGGCCACTGCGGTGGGCCACCCGCGGCCTGATCGGTGCCTCGAACATCCTGTTGCCCGGGAAGGGGCGTCGTGAAGGCCCATCGGTCTCCGAGGAGGAGCTGCTGGCCCTCGCCGGGACCGCGGCCGAGGAAGACGTGATCGAGCTCGAGGAACGGGCCCTCATCGAGTCCATCATCGAGTTCGGCGACACCATTGCCCGAGAGGTGATGGTGCCCCGCACGGACATGGTGACGATCGCGGCCGACTTCCAGATCGACGCCGCCATCGAGGTGGCCATCCTGCACGGCTACAGCCGCCTGCCCGCCTACGGCGCGGGCATCGACGACATCGTCGGGATCGTCTACGCCAAGGACCTGATGCGCGCCGAGCGAGACGATGCCGGCACCCAGGAGGTGTCGACCGTGCTGCGCCCGGCGGTGTACGTGCCGGAGACCAAGAAGGTGCCGGACCTGCTCCGCCAGATGCAGGACGAGCGCTTCCACATCGCCATCGTCATCGACGAGTACGGCGGGACGGCCGGGATGGTCACCCTCGAGGACCTGATCGAGGAGCTGGTGGGGGAGATCCGCGACGAGTTCGACGTGGAGGAGCCCATGGTCGAGCCGCTGCCCAACGGTGGTGTGCGGGTCAACGCCCGCATGCCCATCGACGAGGTGAACGACCTGCTCGGGGTCACCATCCCCGAGGGTGACTGGGACACCGTCGGCGGCTTCCTGTACAGCCAGCTGGGTCGGGTGCCGGTCGAGGGCGAGACCGTGGAGTTCGACGGCCACGAGCTACGGGCGGAGAAGGTGCAGGCCCGCCGCATCGGCCGGGTCCGCATCACCTCGGTGGCCACCGGAGGAGCGCCGCCGACCGAGCGGTAGCGTCGGCGGATGCGGTCGGGATTCGTGACGGTGGTGGGTCGCCCCAACGTGGGCAAGTCCACCCTCGTCAATCGCATCCTCGGCACGAAGGTCGCCATCGTGTCGGACAAGCCGCAGACGACGCGCACCGAGGTGCGCGGTGTGCTCAACCGCCGCGGCCCCACGGGCGAGCTCGACGCACAGGTGGTGTTCGTCGACACCCCGGGCATCCACCGCCCCCGGACCGAGCTCGGCAACCGGCTGAACGCCACCGCCACCGGTGCCATCGGCGACGTCGACGTCGTGTGCCTGGTCATCGATGCCAGCGCCCCCCTCGGCCCCGGCGACCGCTTCGTGGCCCAGCGGGTGCCCCGCGACGCCGTGGTGGTGGTCAACAAGGTCGACGCCGCAGCACCGCAGGAGGTCCTGCGCCAGCTGGCCAAGGCGGCCACCCTCGACCTGAGCGAGTACTTCCCGGTCTCGGCCCGGACGGGCGAGGGCGTCGACGCCCTGGTGGACCACCTCGTGTCCCGCCTCCCGGAGGGCCCGGCGTACTACCCCGAGGACATGGTCACCGACGTCCCCGAGGCGTTCTGGGTGGCCGAGCTCGTCCGCGAGCAGCTCCTGGCCGTGGCCCGCGACGAGCTGCCGCACTCCATCGCCACCCGGGTCACCGAGTGGGAGTGGCCCCGCATCCGCTGCGAGATCCTCGTCGAGCGCGAGTCCCAGAAGGGGATCGTGATCGGGAAGCGGGGCGCGGTCCTGAAGGAGGTCGGCATCGCGGTGCGCAAGCAGCTCCCCGAGGGCGCCTACCTCGAGCTGTTCGTCAAAGTCGACAAGGACTGGCAGCGCCGGCCCAAGGCCTTGGAGCGGCTCGGCTACTAGGCGCCAGCGCCGGCGGCGGGGGAGACCGGGGCCCGGAGGGCCTCGAGGAAGGCCCGCACCTCGGCGCCGTCGCGGGTGCGGCGCATGGGCGGGAGGGCCCGCACGATGTCCCAGCGGTAGTTGCCGGTGGCCAGCCGGGAGTCGAGCACGGCCACCACCCCGCGGTCCTCGGCCGAGCGGATCAGGCGGCCGGCACCCTGGGCGAGGAGGGTCGCGGCCCGCGGCAGGTCGATCAGTCGGAACGCGTCGGCGCGGGCCCGCTCCCGTCGGGCCTGGAGCAGCGGGTCGTCGGGCCGGGGGAAGGGCAGGCGGTCGATGGTGACGAGGCTCAGCGACGGCCCGGGGACGTCGACGCCCTGCCAGAACCCCATGGTGGCGAAGAGGCTGGTCTCGGGTTCGTCGGTGAAGCGGCGGACCAGCGCCGGCTTGGGCAGGTCCCGTTGGGTCAGGAGCGGTGTCTTGATGCGGTCGGCCACCGCGGCGGCGGCCGCCTCCATCACCCGCCAGCTCGTGAAGAGGGAGAGCGTGCGCCCGCCGGCCGCCTCGATGAGGCCGACCAGCTCGTCGATCATCGCTGCCTCGTAGGCCGAGCTGCGGGGCTCGGGGAGGTGGGCGGCGCAGTACAGGAGGCCGTGCTCCTCGAAGTCGAAGGGGCTGCCCACGTCCATCTGGGTGACCTCGTCCTCTTCGAGGCCGAGGTGGCCGGCCAACGCCGGTGGGATGGTGGCGCTGGTCAGCACCGCGGTGGTGTGCTCCCACAGGCCCGCCCGGAGCACCTCACCGACGTCGATGGGGGCGACCTTGAGGGTGGGGTTGGCCTCCGGGCCGGCCACCCAGGCGACGTGGGTCGGCGGCACGTCCATCACCGCGTCGACGTCGTCGGTGAGCGACGTCGTGGCCTTCACCGCGCGCTCCCGGCGGGCACCCACGTCGCCAGGGGCGTCGCTGGGCACTTTGCGCAGCGCGGCCTGCGCGACCTCGAGGCGGGTGCGCACCTCCAGGAGCGCATCGGACAGCGCCGGGTCGATCGCTCCCCGAAGTCGACGGTCGATCTCGGGGGCCAGGGCGACGGTGAGCCGGTCGCCGGCGGCGTCGAGCGCCGCGGTGAGGGAAGGGTCCTCGACGATGGCGCCCACGGTGCGGGCCAGCGCGTGGAGGCGCCCGCCGCTGAGCTCGAACCCGGCGGTGGCCGAGATGACGTCCTCGAGCTGGTGGGCCTCGTCGAACACGACGACGTCGTGCTCGGGGAGCACGGCCCCACCGCTGGCCAGGTGGGTGCCGTAGAGGTGGGTGTTGACCACGATGACGTCGGCCGAGGACGCCGCCCGGCGGGCCTCCTCGGCGAAGCAGGCCTCCCCCTGGGGGCACTTCGCGGCCCCTGGGCACTCGCGCGGCCCGACGCTGACGGCCGCCCACGCGCCCACCGAGGGCTCGAAGTCGAGCTCGGCCCGGTCGCCGGTGTCGGTCTCGTCGGCCCATGCCAGCAGGCGCTCGAGCTCTCGGGACGAGACCCGCTCGGCGGCGTCGTCGAGGCCCAGCTCGCCCTGGTCGGTGTCGAGCTCGGCGACGCGCTGGCGGCACAGGTAGTTGGAGCGACCCTTGAGCAGGGCGTAGTCGAGCTCGCGGTCGAGGTGACCGGCCAGGAAGGGCAGGTCCTTGGTGAAGAGCTGGTCCTGTAGCGCCTTGGTGGCGGTGACCACGACCACGGGCTTCGCGCTGAGCGCCGCAGGCACGAGGTAGGCGAGTGACTTGCCGGTGCCGGTGCCGGCCTGGACGATCAGGTGGCGCTCGCCGGTGACGGCCTCCGCCACCGCCGCGGCCATGCGGCGCTGACCTTCTCTGCGCTCGCCGCCCCCGGGTAGGGCCTCGGTGACCCGATCAAGGGTCGCGACGGTGCGCTCGGCGAGGCTCACGGCGCCACCCTACGGTCGCAACGACGGCGCCCCGCGTCTCCCACGGTGGGCGAGGTACCCGCCTCACCCATGCTCGGGAGGGCGTCGGCGAGGCGGTAGGTTGCACGATGTGGTGCCGGCCGACATCGATCCTGCCCGGGTGCCCGCCCACGTGGCCCTGGTCATGGATGGGAACGGCCGTTGGGCCGAGCAGCGCGGTCTCAAGCGCACCGACGGTCACGCTGCCGGCGAAGAGGCGTTGTTCGACACGGTCGAAGGCGCCCTCGAGCTCGGCATCAAGTGGGTGACCGTCTACGCCTTCTCGACCGAGAACTGGAAGCGGCCGCCCGACGAGGTGCGGTATCTCATGGGCTTCAACGAGTCCATCCTCCGTCGCCGTCGCGACGAGCTGAACGCCCGCAACGTCCGCATGCGCTTCGTCGGACGCCGCGATTGGCGGGTGCCCAAGCGACTCCTGCGACGCATGGACGAGTCCGTCGAGCTCACCAGGCACAACACGGGCATGACCTTCACCATCGCCTTCAACTACGGCGGCCGCGCGGAGATCATCGATGCCGTGCGGGCCTTGGTCGCCGAGGGCACACCGGCCGAGAAGATCACCGAGGCATCCATCCGCCGGCATCTCTACGACCCCGAGATGCCCGACCCTGATCTCATGGTGCGCACCTCGGGCGAGTACCGCATCTCGAACTACCTGCTGTGGGAGATCGCCTACAGCGAGCTCGTGTTCACCGAAGTGCTTTGGCCCGACTTCCGCCGCGAGCACCTTGCCGACGCGGTGCGTGAGTTCCAGCGTCGGGAGCGTCGCTTCGGGGGTCTCGACAAGGACGGCGACCGGAAGAAGCGGTCGTCCGCGGGGTGAGGCGTCGGTGAGCTTGTACCGCGAGCACGGAATCGTGTTGCGCACCCACAAGCTCGGCGAGGCCGACCGCATCGTCGCCTTCTACACCGCCGGTCACGGCAAGGTCCGGGCTGTGGCCAAGGGTGTGCGCAAGACCAGGTCCAAGTTCGGCGCCCGCCTCGAGCCCACGAGCCACGTCGCCGCGCAGTTCTACGAGGGCCGCAACCTCGACATCGTCACCCAGGTCGAGACCGTCGACCACTTCCGGGCACTGCGCGAGGACCTCGATCGCTTCGCCCGTGCATCGGCCATGCTGGAGGCCGTCGACCAGGTCAGTGAGGACGCCCCGCCCTCCACCGCCCTCTACCAGTTGCTCCTGCGCGCGCTGCGGACGCTGTCTTCCCACCCGTCCAACCTGGTGGTGGCGGGGTTCTTCTGGAAGCTGCTGGCCCTCGAGGGCCTGCGGCCGACCGTCGACCGGTGCGTGCGGTGTGGTGCCCGCGACGATCTGGTGGCGTTCGACCTCGGGGAGGGCGGCCTGCTGTGCCGCACCTGCCGCCGTGGGACCGCGGTGAGCCCCGAGGCCGTGGCGCTGTTGCAGCAGATCCTCGGTGGCCAGTTGGGCGCGGCCCTCGAAGCCCCGGACTCACCCGCGGGCGTGGAGGTGGAGCTGCTGGCCACCCGCTCGCTCGAGCACCATCTCGAGCGACGGCTGCGCTCGCTGGGTGTGCTCGAACAGGCGTGAGTGAGGCTCAGCGCCCGGTGAGGGCGGCGAGCTGGAGGCCGAAGTCGTTCGTCGTGTTCGTGTCGCTCGTGGCGGCGACGATCACGATGACGACGATGTAGGCGACGAACAGCGCCAACACCACGTAGCCAAGGATGAGCCCGGCGAGGGCCATCCCGTCGCCCTGCTGGGCGCCGCCCGAGTCCCGGATCTGCCGGCGCGCCATGTGGCCCAAGATGACGGCGGGGATCGACGATACGCACGTCGCGAAGCCGAGAAGTCCACACACCAGCGCGGCGATGGCCAAGCCGTTGGTCGACGGCGCCTGGTAGGCGGGTGTGCCGTAGGGCATCCCCGCGGGCGGTGCGCCGGACCACGGGCCCGTCGGCGCGATCGGCGCCGCCTGCTGGGGCGGGTACCACCTGCCGTCGGACGCCTGCCACCAACCTGGCCCCTGCGAGTAGTCGCTCATGGGCGACAGCTTCGCGCGATCGGCTCCTGGACCGGGCGTGGTTGCTATCGTGCCCCCGCCCCCGAGAACGAGGTCTGCCATGAGCGACTACCCGCCGCCGCCGCCCGGCGACACCGACCCGAACCAGACGGTCTGGCACTCGCCGCCGCCACCCGGCGGTGAGCCGGCCACTGAGCCTGAAGGTGCAGCAGGCGCGCCTCCCCCGCCTGCCGTGCCGGCGACCCCACCACCCGCCTACGCGCCGCCACCGCAGCCAGGGTACGCCCCGCCGCAGCCGGGCTACGCCCCACCGCAACCGGGCTACGCGCCCGGGCCTCAGGGCTACCCCCCCCAACCGGGGTACGGCGCGCCGCAGGGGTACGCCCCACAGCCCTACGCCAAGGTGACCGTCGGGCCCGACGGGCGTCCTCTCAAGTCGAAGATGACCGCCGGCCTGCTCGGGATCTTCCTCGGCAGCATCGGGGTGCACCGCTTCTACCTGGGCTACCCCGGCATCGGCATCGCCCAGATCGCGGTCACGTTCTTCACGTGCGGGCTCGGCGCCTTCTGGGGTCTCATCGAGGGCATCCTCATCCTCACGGGATCGCCCAGCTTCTCGACCGACGCCGAAGGCCGTCCTCTCACCGATTGACGTCGGCGGCCGCGGCATCGGCGAACGCGAGGAGGCCCTCCCCGTGGGGAGGGCCTCCTCGCGCGTGCACCGGGAACGCAGCGCCCTACTGGTCGATCGGGCGCCACTGCTGGGTGGCGTCGTCGAACTGCAGCCAGGCGCCTTGGGCGGCGTCCCACTGGATGTAGGCGTTGCGGGCGGGGTCCCATTGGGGCTCGGTACCGCTGGGGGCAGCCGCAGGCTCGGCCGCGGGTGCCGGCTCGTTCACGGGAGCCTGCGCCGGGGGCGGGGCGTACGCGTCGGTCACGGGCGGGGCGACCGGAGCGTAGGGGGCGGCGCCGCCGGGTGCCGCGCCGTAGCCGGGGGCGGCGCCGTAGCCGGGGGCGGGGGCAGCCCCGACCGGGGTGCCGTACGGATCGGCGGCCATCGCCGGCGTGCCGATGGGGCGGCCCACGTCGTTCTTGCCGACCACGAAGGTCTTGGCCGCTCGGTCACCGAGTCGGGTGTGGTCCTTGCCCGTGAGGATGAGGATGAACCCGAGGAGGCCGGGGATGCAGTACGGGAGCAGGTCGACGATGAGGAGCAGCCAGCGGATGAGCGCCTTGACGGGACCAGGCGTGCCGCCCTCCGGGTTGACCACCCGCAGGCCCATGACGGCCTTGCCGGGGGTGAAGCCCTTGAGGCCCTGGAGGAACACGAAGATGCCGATGGAGTAGCCCCAGTAGACGAGCCAAAGCAACGCGGCCTTGCCACCCCCCACGCCGTAGACCGTGTCGCCCGCGGTGAGGCACGTGCCGGTGCACGTGGCGAAGTCGGTGTCGGCCGAATCCGCCAAGGCGAAGAAGAGGATCGACCAGATCGCCTGGAGGATGATGTAGTCGATGATGAAGGCGACGACACGCTTGCCGACGACGGCCGTGGGGTCTGCTGCGGGTTGGTAGGCGCTCACGGCGCCTTTTCTACCCCATCCGGCTGCTACAGACGGGACGGATCGACGAGGCGCCACTTCTGCGCCTCCTCGTCCCAGCCGATCCAGCGCTCCACCGAGGGCTCCCACCGCACGTAGGTGTCGAGGGCGTCGTTCCACACCGGCTCGATGGACCGCTCGGGTTCGCGGGCCGCGGGCGGTGTCTCGCGACCAGGACTCGCTTCCTCGACCACGTCCGGGGCCGGAACCGCAGTCGCGCCTGGCTCGAACACCGACGGCGGTTCGGCGCTGTCGCCGACGGGTGCGTAGAGGTCCTCTGGTCGGTCGTCGACGCCCGTGATCGCGACCTCGTCGGCCGGCACCCGTTCGGGCTCGTCCTGTCGGCGGCGACGACCGCCGAGGCGGGCTGCGAACCTGCGGTCCACGACGAACGTGCCGCCGGCGTAGTCACCGACGCGTCGGTGGCCCTTGGTGAAGGTGGCGAGGATGAACCCGATCGGCAGCACGATCTCGATGAGGTCGATCACCCACAGCAGCGTGCGCACGAAGGCTCGCCCGATGCCGGGCTTGGGCCGCTCGCGGGTGACGCAGCGCAGGCGGCAGATCCACTTGCCGAAGGTGGCGCCGGTCAGGCCCTGCACGAGGACCCAGTCGATCACCAGGACTGCCCAGAAGAGCCCGATGGCCAGCCAGAACTTGTCGCCCGGCACCACCAGCACCGAATCGCCCAGCGCCGGGACCCCCTTGGGGAACCACAGGGTGGCGTCACCGCTCTCGAAGCGGAAGCCGGCCGGCTCGGCGGCGATGGCCGCTCCGGTGAAGCGCTGGCCGAACACCACGATGGTGGTGAGGAAGGTGGCCTGGAACAACGCCACGTCGAGCAGCCAGGCCAACGTCCGCCGGGCCAGCACGCGCGTAGGGTCGTTGCGGCGCGCGTCGTCGGTCACGGGGCCTATTCCTACCGCATCCGCGGCACCCGTCGCGTGGCGGCCCCCCAGTCGGGTGGGGGAGGGGCGAGCGGTAGTCTCCCCACGATGCCCGCCGCCGCCGACGCCAACGAGTCCGAACCGTCCGCTCCCGATCGCATGGAGCAGATCGTCAACCTGGCCAAGCGCCGGGGTTTCGTGTTCCCCTCGGCCGAGATCTACGGCGGGTTCCGATCGACCTACGACTACGGCCCCATCGGCGTGCTGCTGCTGCGCAACGTCAAGGACGCCTGGTGGCGCTCGATGGTCCAGCTGCGCGACGACGTGGTCGGCCTGGACGCCGCGATCCTCTCGCCGCCCGCGGTCTGGCAGGCGTCGGGCCACCTGGCCAACTTCACCGACCCGCTCGTCGACTGCCGCCACTGCGGGGCCCGCCACCGCTCGGACGACATCCCCGATCCCGACGTGTGCCCCACGTGTGGCACCAAGGGCTCGTTCACCGAGGCCCGGCAGTTCAACCTCATGTTCAAGACCCACGCCGGTCCGGTGGAGGAGGACGCCGCGGTCGCCTACCTGCGCCCCGAGACCGCGCAGGGCATCTTCTTGAACTTCGCCAACGTCCTCCAGGCCAGCCGCAAGAAGCCTCCCTTCGGCATCGCCCAGATCGGCAAGTCGTTCCGCAACGAGATCACCCCGGGCAACTTCATCTTCCGCACCCGTGAGTTCGAGCAGATGGAGATGGAGTTCTTCGTCCCGCCCGACGAAGCGGCGACGTGGTTCGACTACTGGTGCGGCGAGCGGCGCCAGTGGTACATCGATCTCGGCATCGACCCCGCCCACCTCCGCCTGCGCCCGCACGAGGCGGACGAGCTGAGCCACTACTCGGCGGGCACCTCCGACGTGGAGTACCTGTTCCCGTGGGGTTGGGGAGAGCTCGAGGGCGTCGCCAACCGAGGGGACTACGACCTCACCAAGCACAGCGAGGCGTCGGGCGAGCGTCTCGACTTCTTCGACCAGGCGAGCAACACCCGCTACGTCCCCCACGTGATCGAGCCGGCGGCCGGGGCCACCCGCACGATGATGGCCTTCCTGCTCGACGCCTACGACGAGGAGCAGGTCAGGGGCGAGACCCGCACGGTCCTGCGCCTGCACCACCGTCTGGCGCCCTACAAGGTGGCGGTGCTTCCCTTGTCCAAGAAGGACACCCTCACCCCGATGGCACGCGAGGTCCTCGGTCTCCTCCAGCCCCACCTCATGTGCGACTACGACGAGACCCAGGCCATCGGCCGGCGCTACCGGCGCCAGGACGAACTCGGCACGCCGTACTGCGTGACCGTGGACTTCGACTCCCTCGAGGACCGGGCGGTCACGGTGCGCGAGCGCGACTCGATGGACCAGGACCGCGTGGCGGTCGGCGACCTGTTGGGCTACCTCGAGGAGCGATTGGCGTGAGCACCGAGGCCGAGGCCACCCCCGAGGACTGGTTCGCCGCCAACCGCGAGATGTGGGACGAGCGCGTCCCCATCCACGTCGACTCCGAGTTCTACGGCGTCGAGGACTTCAAGTCCGGACGCTCGACCCTGGAGCCCTTCGAGGTGGAAGAACTCGGCCCGGTGCGCGACCGCGAGCTCGTCCACCTCCAGTGCCACTTCGGCCTCGACACCCTCTCGTGGGCGCGCCTCGGCGCCCGGGTGACCGGCCTCGACTTCTCGGGGCCGGCGGTCGACGCGGCGCGGCGCCTCGCCCGTGAGTGCGGCATCGACGCCCGCTTCGTCGCGGCCAACGTCTACGACGCCCTCGAGGCCCTCGACCACCGCTACGACATCGTGTACGTGAACGTCGGCGCGCTGAACTGGCTCCCGGACGTCTGGCGCTGGGCCGAGATCGTGGCCGGGCTCTTGCGCCCCGGCGGCCGTCTCTACCTGCGCGAGTCGCACCCGTTCGCCGATGTCTTCGCCGACGAGGAGCTCGCGGTCGAGTACGACTACTTCGCCGACGCCGAGCCCCTCACGTGGGAGGACGCCGGCACCTACGCCGACCCCGACGCACCCACGGTCCACAACCGCTCGTTCGAGTGGCAGCACCCGGTCAGTGAGGTGGTCTCCGCCGTGTTGGCCCAGGGCCTGCACCTCGACCTGCTGCACGAGCAGCCGTTCACGGTCTACCAGCGGTGGCCCTTCCTCGAGCGCCACGACGACGGCACCTACCGGATGCCCGAGGACCGCCCCTTGTTGCCCCTCATGTACACCCTCAAAGCCACGAAGGTGGGCTGACATGTCCAATTCTCTCGTCTACGCGTTCGACCACGAGCACCCGGAACCGCCCATGGCCCTCAAGGACCTGCTGGGCGGCAAGGGGGCCAACCTCGCCGAGATGACGTCCGTGCTCGGCCTGCCGGTCCCGCCCGGCTTCACCATCACGACCGAGGCGTGCCGCGCCGCCCTGGCAGGAGGCTGGCCCGAGGGCCTGGAGGCGCAGGTGGCCGACCACGTCGCTCGCCTCGAGCAGCACATGGGCCGTCACCTCGGCGTCGGCGAGGACCCGCTGCTCGTGAGCGTCCGCTCGGGGGCGAAGTACTCGATGCCGGGGATGATGGACACGATCCTCAACCTCGGCCTCAACGACGAATCGGTCGAGGCGTTGGCGCGCGCCACGAACGATCCCCGCTTCGCCCTCGACTCCTACCGCCGCTTCATCCAGATGTACGGCAAGGTCGTCCTGGGTGTGCCCGGCGAGGAGTTCGACCGTCGCTTCGAAGGTGCCCGTGACCTGGCGGGGGTCGAGACCGACCACGAGGTCCCGGCCGACCTCCTCCACCTGGTGATCGACCGCTTCAAGGCCCTCGTCGCCGAGCACACGGGTGCCCCCTTCCCGCAGGACCCGGTCACGCAGTTGCACGGTGCCATCGACGCCGTGTTCGCATCGTGGCAGTCACCGCGGGCGGTGACCTACCGCCGACGCGAGCATCTGCCCAACGACCTCGGCACCGCCGTCAACGTCCAAGCCATGGTGTTCGGCAACCGCGACGACGAGTCGGGCACGGGGGTGGGCTTCACCCGCGATCCGGCGACCGGCGCGGCCGGCAGCTTCGGGGACTTCCTCGTCAACGCCCAGGGTGAGGACGTGGTGGCGGGCATACGCGCCACACAACCGCTGCACGAGATGGGCGAGCGGTGGCCCGAGCTGTACCGCCAGCTCCAGGAGATCTTCGCCACCCTCGAGCAGCACTACCGGGACATGTGCGACACCGAGTTCACCGTCGAGCAGGGCAAGCTCTGGATGCTCCAGACCCGGGTGGGCAAGCGCACCGGCACGGCCGCCCTGCGCCTCGCCGTCGCGATGGCCGACGACCCGGCCATCCGCCTCACCCACGCCGAGGCCATCCAGCGGGTGTCGGCCGACCACCTCGACCAGGTCCTCCACCCCCAGTTCGAGCACGTCGAGCACAAGGTCCTCACCACCGGCCTGGCGGCGTCGCCCGGGGCCGCGGTGGGCATGGCCTATTTCGACGCCAACGAGGCCGTCAGCGCCGCCCACAACGGCGAGGAGGTGATCCTGGTGCGCCAGGAGACCTCGCCCGAGGACGTCCACGGCATGGAGGTGGCCCAGGGCATCCTCACGTCGCGTGGCGGGCTGGTCAGCCACGCCGCCGTGGTCGCCCGTGGGTGGGGCAAGCCCGCGGTGTGCGGGGCCGAGGCCATCGTCGTGGGCGCCGACCACTTCCGGGTGGGCGACACGATCGTCAACAAGGGCGACGTGATCTCCGTCGACGGCACCACCGGCGAGGTCGTCCTCGGCGCCATGCACCTCACCATGGGGGAGACCCCGGCCGAGTTCGACACCGTCCTCGCCTGGGCCGATGAGGTGCGGGGCCACACACTCGGGGTCCGCGCCAACGCCGACACGGCGGAGGACGCCGCCCGGGCCCGCGAGCACGGCGCGGAGGGCATCGGCCTGTGCCGCACCGAGCACATGTTCCTCGGGGACCGGCTGCCGGTCGTGCGCCGCATGATCCTCGCCAACACGCCGGAGGGCGAAGCCGCCGCGCTCGACGAACTGGGCCGAGTGCAGCGTGAGGACTTCGAGGGGATCCTCGAGGCGATGGACGGGCTGCCCGTGACGGTGCGCCTGCTCGACCCGCCCCTGCACGAGTTCCTCCCCGACGTGGAGAGCCTCGTCGTCAAGCAGGCACGCGAGGGCGGCCTCGACGAGGAGGAGACGGACCTGCTGGCGGCGGCCCGCAGCTGGCAGGAGGCCAACCCGATGCTGGGAACCCGTGGCGTCCGGCTCGGGGTCCTGAAGAACGGGCTCTACCGGATGCAGGTGCGCGCCCTGCTCGAGGCCGCGGCCAACCGGCGGGCCGCGGGTGGGCGTCCCATCGTCGAGATCATGATCCCCCTCGTGGTGTCGGAGGCCGAGTTGGCCCTCGCCCGGAGCTGGGTCGAGGAGGAGTTGGCCGGTCCCGCGGGCGCCGGCCTGGCCGCCGGCGACGTGCGCATCGGCACCATGATCGAGACCCCTCGAGCCGCGGTCTGCGCCGATCAGATCGCCCGCCAGGCCGACTTCTTCTCCTTCGGGACCAACGACCTCACCCAGATGACCTTCGGCTTCAGCCGGGACGACGTCGAAGGTCGTCTGATGGAGACCTACCTCGAGCACGGCCTCCTGGCGGGGGATCCCTTCGACAGCATCGATCCCGACGGTGTCGGGGCACTGGTCGGCCTCGCCGTCGAGCGGGCCCGTGCGGTCAAGCCGGATCTCAAGATGGGGGTCTGTGGCGAGCACGGAGGGGACCCGGCCTCGATCGCCCTGTTCCACCGCCTCGGCCTCGACTACGTGTCGTGCTCGCCGTTCCGCGTGCCCATCGCCCGGTTGGAGGCGGCCC
>CAYYDZ010000019.1:28889-32480 GCA_964470715.1 uncultured Microthrixaceae bacterium
GACTACGTGTCGTGCTCGCCGTTCCGCGTGCCCATCGCCCGGTTGGAGGCGGCCCGATCGGTGCTCACCGCCTCCTCCGGGGGCTAGCACCGGGGAGCGCCGGCCCGTGGGCATCGTCGACGAGGACATCGTGCGGGTGCGCGAGTCCACCGACATCGTCGCGGTGGTGTCGCAGCACCTCCAGCTCAAGCGGGTCGGCACCCGGTGGGTGGGCCTCTGCCCGTTCCACGCGGAGAAGTCGCCGTCGTTCTCCGTCAATGCCGAGCAGGGCCTGTACTACTGCTTCGGCTGCCAGGCCAAAGGCGATGCGATCACCTTCGTCCGGGAGATCGAGCACCTGGACTTCCCCGGCGCGGTCGAGTGGCTTGCCGCGAAGGCCGGCATCGCCGTGCGCTACACCGACAGCGGCGAGAACGAAGGCCGCAAGCGCCGCAAGCGCCTCGTCGAGGCGATGGAGCGGGCGGTTGCGTGGTACCACGAACGCCTCCTGACCGCCCCCGACGCCAAGGAGGCACGGGGCTACCTGCGCACGCGCGGGTTCGACGGCGAGAAGGTCCGCCGCTATCGCCTCGGCTGGGCACCCGACGAGTGGGACGCCCTGGCCCGCCACCTCAAGGTGCCCGACGACGTGCTGCGCGACACCGGCCTCGGCTTCGTCAACCGGCGCAACCGGCAACAGGACGCCTTTCGCGGCAGGGTCCTCTTCCCGATCTTCGACGTGCAGGACGAGCCCGTCGCTTTCGGCGGCCGCGTCCTGCCGGGCCACGAGGGCCCGAAGTACAAGAACTCCTCCGAGTCGGCCCTGTACGCCAAGAGCAAGGTCCTCTACGGGCTGAACTGGATGAAAGCCGGGATCGTCGAGGCCGACGAGGCCATCGTCTGCGAGGGCTACACGGACGTGATCGGCTTCGCGGATGTGGGCTTGCCGCGTGCCGTGGCCACCTGCGGGACCGCCCTCACCGAGGAGCACTTCCGCACCCTCAAGCGCTACGCCCGCCGTGTGGTCCTCGCCTTCGATGCCGACGCGGCGGGCCAGGCGGCGGCCGAGCGCTTCTACGAGTGGGAGAAGGCCTACGAGATCGACGTCGCCGTCGCCGCGCTGCCGGCCGGGGTCGACCCTGCCGACCTCGCCCGCACCGATCCGGCGGCGCTCGTGGCCGCCGTGGAGCACGCCACACCGTTCCTGGGCTTCCGTGTGCGCCGGGCGCTGGCCGGGGGGTCGGTGGCTTCCCCGGAGGGTCGGGCCCGCACCGCAGAGGCCGCGCTCGCCGTGATCGCCGAGCACCCCAGCGGGCTGGTGCGCGACCAGTACGTGATGGAGGTCGCCGACCGCTGTCAGCTCGATCCCGACCAGCTGCGCCGGCGTCTCACTGGGGTGGTCCGGGGTGAGGCGGCCAAGCCGGCACCCGTCGCTCCACGGGCCGACGTCCGTGATCACCGCGACAGCGCGGAGGTCGAGGCACTGCGCCTGGCCGTCCACGATCCCGAGACCGTGGGCCATCTGCTCGACGAGGTGCTCTTCACCGACGAGCTCCACGCCGCGGTGTTCCGGGCCCTGGCGCCGGGTGGCACGATGCACGACGTCCTGGCACGCTGCGACCCCGCCGCCGCCGACCTCCTGCAGCGCCTCGTGGTGGAAGAGGCCGAGGGCGATGCGGAGAACGTCGCCAGCCTGCTCACCGCGGCAGCGGCCCGTCGGGCGCTGCATCGCCTGGATGCCGCCAACCGACGGTCGTTCGACGCCGAGCGCTCCCGGCAGATCGCGTGGCTGAAGATGGCCATCGAACAGGTCGACCCTGACGACCCCGACGAGGGGGTGCGCGCACAGTTGTTAGCCTGGCTCGCAGAAGAGGCCACCAGGGCCGAGGAGAATGATGACTGACGGGGCACAGCGGCTCGGGGGGGTCAGCCTGCAGAGGCAGGTCGGCGTGGGTGTTCACGCCGATCCGACCCACACACCTGCTCCTGTCCAGGGTCTGCGTTGACGGCCGGCGCCACGACCCCGCTGCCGCCGTGGGCGGGCGTCCCGGAGCCGGAGATGCAGGCGCTGCTCGCCCGCGGCCGAGCGAAGGGCGAGCTGACCCTCGACGAGGTGCTCGAGGTCATGAAGGACGTCGAGGTCTCGACCGACGTCATCCTCGGGGTGCGCACGCTGCTGCACAGCCAGGGCATCGCCCTCGACGAGACCCTCGATTCGGCGGCGCTGCCTTCCGGCGGGCCGAAGCCCAGGACCACCAAGGCGCCCGACACCGGTGGCAGTGGCGGTGACTCCCAGGGTGCGACCGCCGACCCGGTCCGCATGTACCTGAAGGAGATCGGTCGGGTCTCCCTGCTCAACGGTGAGCAGGAGGTCGAGCTCGCCAAGCGCATCGAGGTCGGCACCAAGGCATCCGAGCGTCTGGCCGATGCCGCAGCGGCGGGCGAGGTGCTCGACCGGAACGTCAAGCTGCGCCTGCAACGCTCGGCCCGCGACGGTGAGATGGCCAAGCAGGCGCTCACCCAAGCCAACCTCCGCCTCGTCGTGTCCATCGCCAAGCGCTACGTGGGTCGGGGGATGCTGCTCCTCGACCTCATCCAGGAGGGCAACCTCGGGTTGATGCGGGCGGTGGAGAAGTTCGACTACACCAAGGGCTTCAAGTTCTCGACCTACGCCACGTGGTGGATCCGCCAGGCCATCACCCGCGCCATCGCCGACCAGGCCCGCACCATCCGCATCCCGGTGCACATGGTCGAATCGATCAACAAGGTGTACCGGGTCCAGCGCCAGATGATGCAGGAGCTCGAGCGCGAGCCGACCATCGAGGAACTGGCCGAGAAGGTCGACATGACCCCCCAGCGGGTGCGCGACATCCAGCGCATCTCGCAGGACCCGCTGTCGCTCGACTCGCCGGTGGGGGAGGAGGACGACTCCAACCTCGGCGATTTCATCGAGGACCAGCAGGCCGAGGCGCCTGCCGAGGCGGCGGCCCGGAAGATGCTGGGCGACGCGGTGATCGAGGCCCTCGACGAGCTGAACGACCGCGAGAAGCAGGTGGTGCGGCTGCGCTTCGGTCTGGACGACGGCCAGGCCCGCACCCTCGAGGAGGTGGGCCGCGAGTTCGGCGTCACCCGCGAGCGCATCCGCCAGATCGAGTCGAAGACGCTGGCGAAGCTGCGCCACCCCCACCGCAGCCAGAAGCTGCGGGACTACCTCGACGGCGAGTAGGTCAGGCCGACCACTCCGGTTGGATCAGGTCGATGGTGTCGTCGACGGTGGGATGGTCGGGCTCGACGTTTCGGCCGATCGTGGCCTTCATCCGCGTCGCCGCCGACTGGACGGGTGGCGAGTCGGTCACCTTGTGGAGCAGGTGGTTGAGCTGCTCGTAGCGCTGCCGACCGGCCTTGGCGCCCAGGTAGTACCCCACGGCGCCGCCGACGATCAGACCGGTTCGGAATCTCATGGGCTCGTTCTACCCCGTCCGTGCCTGTCACACCCCTTGGGCAGCCTGGACCCATGGGCTACCGGGGCAAGACCGACGAGCACGAGCGGGCCCGCACGCTGCGGGCGGCGGCGTGGACCCTCCAGGAGATCGCCGACGAGCTCGGCGTGGC
>CAYYDZ010000020.1:0-6625 GCA_964470715.1 uncultured Microthrixaceae bacterium
GCCCTCGACGTGCCCGCCGCCGTGCTCCACGCCAACCGGGTGGTGGCCTGCTCGCCGGCGGCCCGCGCCGAGGACGTGGTGGTGGGCCTGCGCCGGCGCGAGGCCCAGGGCCGGTGCCCCTCGCTGCTGGTGCTCGAGCGTGACCCCGGCCTCGAGGCCCGCCGCTTCGAGCCGGTGCTGGCCGCGGTCGAGTCCCTCACCCCGCGGGTCGAGGTCACCACCCCGGGCACGTGCGCCTTCGCCACCCGTGGGCCGTCCCGGTACTTCGGGGGCGACGAGTCCCTCGCCCACCGGGTGGCGGCGGTGGTGGCCGAGGCCCTCGCGGGACGGGGGGAGGTGACCGTGGGGGTGGCCGATGGCCCCTTCGCCGCCCGCCTGGCCGCCCGCGGGGCCGACACCGGCTCCACCGGGCCGCGGGTGGTCCCTCCGGGGGAGAGCGCCGCCTTCCTCGCCCCTCTGCCGGTGGCGGCGCTCGAGCGTCCCGACCTGGTCGACGTGCTCGAGCGCCTGGGCCTGCGCACCCTCGGGGCGGTGGCGGCGCTGTCGGTCGCCGACCTCGTGGCCCGCTTCGGCCTCGAGGGCCAGGGGGCCCACCGCCTGGCCGCCGGCCTCGACGAGCGCCCGCCCGACGCCCGGCGCCCCCCGCCCGACCTGGCCGTGCACGCCGAGCTCGACCCGCCCGCCGAGCGCGTCGACACCGCCGCCTTCGTGGGCAAGGCCCTGGCCGACGAGCTCCACGCCCGCCTCGCCGCCGAGGGCCTGGCCTGCACCCGGGTGGCCATCGAGGCCGAGACCGAGCACCTCGAGCACCTCGAGCGGCTGTGGCGCCACGAGGGGGCGCTGACCGCGGCGGCCATCGCCGACCGGGTGCGCTGGCAGCTCGACGGCTGGCTCAACGGCAACCCGGCGGTCCGTCCCACCGGGGGCATCAGCCGCCTCGCCCTCGTGCCCGACGAGGTGCTGCCCGCCCGGGGTCGCCAGCTGGGCTTCTGGGGCGGGGAGGCCGCCGCCGGCGAGCGGGCCCGGCGGGCCCTCGCCCGGGTCCAGGCCCTGCTCGGGGCCGAGGCGGTGGCCGTCCCCGAGCCCCGGGGCGGTCGGCTGCCCGCCGAGCAGGTGTCGCTGGTGCCGGTCGAGGCCCTGGGCGAAGGGGAGCGTCAGCCTGACGCCGACCTCTCCGCCGGCCTCGGCGGCGCCGGCCGAGGCCTCGCCGGGGGTGCCCCCTGGCCGGGTCGGGTGCCGCCCCCGTCGCCGGCGGTGGTCCACCCCGAGCCGGTGCCGGCGGAGGTGGTCGACGCCGCCGGGGCGGCGGTGAGGGTGAGCGGCCGAGGCCTGCCCACTGCCACCCCGGCCCGGCTGTCGGTGGCGGGCGGGCCCTGGGTGTCGGTGGCGGCCTGGGCGGGGCCCTGGCCCCTCGACCAGCGCTGGTGGGATCCCGAGGCCCACCGCCGCCAGGCCCGCTTCCAGGTGCTCACCGCCGAAGGGGTGGCGCACCTGCTCACCCTCGAGGGTGGCCGCTGGTGGGTGGAAGCCATCTACGACTGAGGTGCTACGCGAGACTCTCCCCATGGCCGGTGGGGGAGCGTCGGACGAGGCGGCCCCGGACGGCGTGCGCCGGCGCACCGAGCGCTGGTTCGTCCACCAGGGCCTGCCCCACTTCATCGAGGGCTACAGCGTGACCGGCGACGTGCTCACCCGGGCACTTCCGTTCCTGACCCTGGTGTTCGTCTTCGAGGCCTTCAACACCTTCAGCGACGACCGGGAGGGCGCCGCCGAGGTCGGCCCCTTCTTCGTGGGCGTGGCGGTGGTGCTCGGGGCCTGGGTGGTGATCAACCGCCTGCGCGGTCGCCGGCCCTTCCAGCGCCCCGACCGGGTGGGGGGCGTGGAGATCGCCGTGTTCCTCCTCGTCCCGCCCATCCTGCCCGCCGTGTTGCACGACGACCGCCTCGTCGACTCGGCGGGGATCTTCGTGACCAACGTGGTCCTGCTGGCCCTGGCCTACGTGGTCACGAGCTACGGCCTCGTCCCCATGACCCGCTGGGGGGTCCGCCAGCTCTTCGGCCAGCTCGGCGACCTCGCCAACGTCATGGCCCGGGCCCTGCCCCTCCTGCTCATCTTCACCACCCTGCTCTTCTTCACCACCGAGATCTGGCAGATCGCCTCGTCGCTCGGAGCACCGTTCTTCGTCGTCACCGCGGTCATCCCCTTCGTGGCCGGCACGCTCTTCCTCCTCCTGCGGGTCCCCGACGAGCTCGACGCGGTGGCCCACTTCGAGCGCTGGGCCGCGGTGCGCGATCTCGCGGCCGGGACCCCGGTCGGCGATCTCGAGCTGGACGGCCTGGGGGATCCGCCGCGTTCACCACCGCTCAAGCGCCGGGCGTGGCTCAACGTGGGCCTCGTGCTCGTGGTCAGCCAGAGCGTGCAGATCCTGCTCGTCGCGGTGGTGATCGGGCTCTTCTACGTGGCCTTCGGTGTGTTCGCGGTCAGCCTTCCCGTCACCGAGGAGTGGTCGGTGGGCACCGTGCACGTGCTCGCCCGCTTCGAGATCTTGGGCAACGAGGCGGTGCTGACCGACGACCTGTTGAAGGTCGCGGGCTTCGTCGCCGCCCTCGCCGGCCTGCAGTTCACGGTGTCGGCCATCACCGACACGACCTACCGCCAGGAGTTCTTCGAACGGGCGGTGCGGGGCGTCCGCCAGGCGCTGGCGGTGCGGGCCCTCTACCTCGCCCGCGTGGTCGAGGAGGAAGGGCAGGACGCCGGAGGCTAGTCGAACACACGTTCGATAGTGTGGACCCATGACCTCCCCAGCAGCGCCTGCTCGCGTCGGATCCCGGAGGGGCGCCGACGGAGGAGGCGCGCGCTGATGGCCTACAACAACCCCCCGGTGCCGTGGTCGACCCTCGAGCAGCGCCTGTCGGGGACGGGCCGGCCGGCGGGGGTGCCGGGGGCCTGGCCGGCGGCCGACGGCGGCGACAGCCCGGCGTGGTCGCGCAAGCGCCAGCCCTACGCCGCCCCGGCGGTGGTGCGCCGGTCGGGGTCGGTGCCCTATGCCGAGCTGCACTGCCACTCGAACTTCAGCTTCCTCGACGGTGCCTCGCACCCCGAAGAGCTGGCCGAGGAGGCGGTGCGCCTCGGCCTCGAGGCCCTGGCCCTCACCGACCACGACGGCTTCTACGGGGTGGTGCGCTTCGCCGAGGCCGCCCGCACCCAGGGCCTGCCCACGGTGTTCGGCGCCGAGCTCACCCTCGACCTGCCCGGCCTCGAGCTGGGGGCGGCCGACCCCGGCGGCCAGCACCTGCTGGTCCTGGCCCGCGACCCCGAGGGCTACGCCCGCCTCGGCGCCGCCATCAGCCGCGCCCAGATGGCGGGGGAGAAGGGCGCTCCCCGCTGCTCGCTCGACGACCTCGCCGGCCGCGGCGGCGACCACTGGCTGGTGCTCACGGGCTGTCGCAAGGGGGCGGTGGCCGGCGCCCTCACCCGCGACGGCCCCCACGCCGCCGCCCACGAGCTGGCCCGCCTGGTCGAGGCCTTCGGGCGCGAGCACGTGGCCGTCGAGCTGTGGGACCACGGCGATCCCCTCGACTCGGCCCGCAACGACGCCCTGGTGCAGCTGGCCCTGCGGGCCGGCGTCGACCCGGTGGCCACCAACAACGTGCACTACGCCACCCCCGCCCGCCGGCCTCTCGCCACCGCCCTCTCCGCGGTGCGGGCCCGTCGCTCGCTCGACGAGATCGACGGCTGGCTGCCGGCGGGCGCCGGCGCCCACCTGCGCTCGGGGGCCGAGCAGGCCCGCCGCTTCGCCCGCTACCCGGGGGTGGTCGAGCGGGCGGCGGCGCTCGGTCGCGAGTGCGCCTTCGACCTCGCCCTCGTGGCCCCCCGTCTGCCCGACTTCGCCGTCCCCCCGGGCCACGACGAGATGTCCTGGCTGCGCGAGCTGGCCGAGCGGGGCGCCGCCCACCGCTACGGCCCCCGGCCGGCGTCCGTCTCCCGCCCCCCGGGAGCCGACGCTCGAGCCCCCGATTCTCGACGCAACAGCTGTCGGAATCCGACAGCTGTTGCGTCGAGTTCGCCGGGATCGGGGGGCGCGGGGGTCGACCGGGCGCTGAACGAGAAGGCGTGGCGCCAGATCGACTACGAGCTCGACATGATCGAGCGCCTCGGGTTCCCCGGCTACTTCCTCATCGTCTGGGACATCGTCGAGTTCTGCCGGCGCTCGGACATCTACTGCCAGGGCCGGGGGTCGGCCGCCAACTCCGCGGTCTGCTACGCCATCGGCATCACCAAGGCCGACGCCGTGCGCCTCGGCCTGCTCTTCGAGCGCTTCCTGTCCCCCGAGCGCGACGGCCCGCCCGACATCGACCTCGACATCGAGAGCGACCGCCGGGAAGAGGCCATCCAGTACGTCTACGAGCGCTACGGCCGCGAGAACGCCGCCCAGGTGGCCAACGTCATCACCTACCGGGCCAAGTCGGCGGTGCGCGACATGGCCAAGGCCCTCGGCTTCGCCAGCGGCCAGCAGGACGCCTGGTCCAAGCAGGTCAGCCACTGGGAGCCGGTGCGCCAGGCCGCCGCCGAGGTCGCCGGCGGCGGTACCCACGAGATCCCCGCCCCGGTGCTCGACCTCGCCCAGCAGGTCGAGCACTTCCCCCGCCACCTCGGCATCCACTCGGGCGGCATGGTCATCTGCGACCGGCCCGTGGTCGAGGTCTGCCCCGTCGAGTGGGGGCGCATGGCCGACCGCAGCGTGCTCCAGTGGGACAAGGACGACTGCGCCGCCGTGGGCCTGGTGAAGTTCGACCTGCTCGGCCTCGGCATGCTCACCGCCCTGCACCTGGCCATCGACCTCGTCGCCGAGGTGCACGGCGAGGTGCTGGACCTGGCCGAGGTACCCCAGGACGACGCCGTCTACGACATGTTGTGCCGGGCCGACTCCATCGGCGTGTTCCAGGTGGAGAGCCGCGCCCAGATGGCGACCCTGCCCCGCCTGCGCCCCCGCACCTTCTACGACCTCGTGGTCGAGGTGGCCCTCATCCGCCCGGGCCCCATCCAGGGCGGGTCGGTGCACCCGTACATCCGCCGGCGCAACGGCAAGGAGCCCGTCACCTACCTGCACCCCCTGCTCGAGCGCTCGCTGGCCAAGACCCTCGGCGTGCCCCTGTTCCAGGAGCAGCTCATGCAGATGGCCATCGACGTGGCCGGCTTCAGCCCCGCCGAGGCCGACGAGCTGCGCCAGGCCATGGGCTCGAAGCGCAGCCGCGAGCGCATGGAGCGCCTGCGGGCCCGCCTCTACGAGGGCATGGCCGAGCGCGGCATCACCGGCGACGTGGCCGACGAGATCTACGACAAGCTCGCCGCCTTCGCCAACTTCGGCTTCCCCGAGAGCCACTCGGTGTCGTTCGCCTACCTCGTCTACGCCAGCGCCTGGCTCAAGCGGTACTACCCGGCGGCGTTCTGCGCCGGCCTGCTCAACGCCCAGCCCATGGGCTTCTACTCGCCCCACTCGCTGGTGCAGGACGCCCGCCGACACGGCGTCGAGGTGCGCGGCCCCGACGTCAACGCCTCGGCCGCCGACGCCACCCTCGAGCCCCCGCCCGCCCCGACTCCCGCGACCCCTGATTCTCGACGCAATAACTCTCGTTTTGAGGGAGCTATTGCGTCGAGTTCGCCGAACGCGGCGCCAGCGACGTGGGGGACGGGCGGGCCGGCGGTGCGCCTCGGGATCTCGTCGGTGCGCCACGTGGGCGACGACCTCGCCGAGCGCATCGCCGCCGGCCGGCCCTACGCCTCCATGGAGGACCTCGCCCGGCGCAGCGGCGCCCCCCTGCACGTGCTCGAGGCCCTGGCCACCGCCGGCGCCTTCGGGTGCTTCGGCCTCGACCGCCGGCCGGCGCTGTGGGGGGCGGGGGCGGTGGCCCAGACGGGGGCCGATCGCCTCGACGGCATCGTCACCGGCGTGACGGCCCCCACCCTGCCCTTGCTCACCCCCCGGGAGGAGGCCCACGCCGACCTGTGGGCCACCGGGGTGTCGGCCGACGGCCACCCCACCCGGTTCGTGCGCGACCGCCTCGACGCCCTCGGGGTGGTGCCCGCGGCCGGGCTGCCCGACGTCCCCGACGGCGAGCGGGTGCTGGTGGCCGGCGTGGTCACCCACCGCCAGCGCCCGGCCACGGCCTCGGGCACCACCTTCGTGAACCTCGAGGACGAGACCGGCCTCGTCAACGTCATCTGCTCCAAGGGGTGCTGGGCCCGCTACCGCCAGGCCGCCCTCAGCGCCCCGGCCCTGCTGGTGCGGGGCAGGCTCGAGAAGGTCGAGGGGGTGGTCAACGTCATCGCCGACAAGCTCGAGGCGCTGCCCCTCGGCACCCCCGCCCGCTCGCGCGACTTCCGCTGACTGTCCACCCAGCGGTCGCCCAGGACCCGTCGCGTGGGGCAAGCTGAAACCCATGGGGGAGAACAAGCCGATGGGGATCGAGCCCGTCCCGCGCCGCGACGGGACCATCACGCTGGTCGACGGGAGGCGCCTCGGCTACGCCGAGTACGGCGCCGAGGGCGGCGACGCGCTCCTCTGGTTCCACGGGACGCCCGGCGCCCGCCATCAGATCTCGCCCGACGTGAACGCCCTCGCCGA
>CAYYDZ010000020.1:6725-16059 GCA_964470715.1 uncultured Microthrixaceae bacterium
ACGGGACGCCCGGCGCCCGCCATCAGATCTCGCCCGACGTGAACGCCCTCGCCGATGCCCGGGGCGTGCGGGTCATCACCGTCGAGCGGCCGGGTGTGGGGGACTCGACGCCCCACCTCCACCCCCGAATCCTCGACTGGGCGGGAGACATCGATCAGCTCACCGGACAACTCGGCGTCGACCGCTTCGCCATCGCCGGCCTCTCCGGCGGCGGGCCTTACGTGCTGGCCTGTGCTCACGCCTTCCCCGACCGGGTCGTGGCCGGCGCGGTCCTCGGCGGGGTGGCCCCGACCCAGGGCGAGGACGCTGCCGGTGGTGGTCTGGTGGCCCTGGCCAACCGCTTCCGCGTGCCCCTCGAGTGGCTGCGCGAGCCCCTCGGCTACACGCTGTGGGGCGCGGCCAAGCTGCTGATGCCCTTCGGCGACCAGGCCTTCGAGATCTATCTGCGCACCTCGCCGCCGGGCGACCAGCGGGTCTTCCGCATGCCGGGCATGAAGGAGATGTTCCTGAAGGACATCTCCACGGGGTCGCGCAAGCGCTTCCACGCGGTGATCTACGACGTCGTGCTCTTCACCCGAGACTGGGGCTTCTCGCCCCGCGACGTGCGGGTGCCCATCCGCTTCTGGCACGGCGACGAGGACCACATCGTGCCGCTGGTGCACGGCCACCACGTGGCGTCGCTGATGCCCGACGCCGAGGTCTACGAGCGCCCCGGCGAGAGCCACCTGGGTTCGCTCGCCGCGTTCGGCGAGGTCCTCGACGTCCTCCTCGGCCTCTGGCCCGACCGTGCCGGCGCCCCCGCCGAGACGGCGAGCGCCCCGGCGAAGAAGCCACGAACCCGCACCCGAAAGGGCACCGGCACCTGACCGATGCCCGCGACGCCGCCCGTGCGTCGTGGAGCGGGAAACGGGCGCCGACGACCGGACGCCGAAGGCGCTCCGACGAACGAGGCGCCAGGGTGGTGTCAGCGCCAGCGGAGGGTGCGCTCGAGGTCGTCTGGGCGTTCGCGGGCGGCGGTGAGGACGAGGGCGGTGGCCTCGGGGGTGCCGGCTCGGACGAGGCGGGCGCCGGGGACCCGGGCGCGGAAGGCGCGGTGGAAGGCCTCGGCCGCTTCCCGGGTGGCGCCGACCGCGGCGGGGACGCGCCAGGCGTCGTCGCCGGCGGCGAGGATCCAGCGCGGTCGCTCCAGCGGGCCGAGGGCCTCGGCCAGCGCGTCTGCCCACGCGGTGGCGGCGTCGTCGGGCACGCCCACGATGGTGGCAACGAGGCCGCCGGCCGGCTCGGGCGCCACCTCGACCCGGCCCCGGGCCAGGTCCCGCCGCCCGACGGCCACGAGACCGGTCAGCACCGCGGTGGCCAGCGCCTCCAGGGTGTCCTGCTCGTCGCCGTGGCGGGGTCGGGCACCCAGGGCGCCGGCCGCGACCGCCCCGGCGCCGACGATCGCCACGGGCCAGAGCACGGGGACCACGAGCGCTCCCGCCACCGCGGCGGCGCCGACGAGCGCGCCGGCGACCCCGCCGGCGGTCCAGCGCCGCCACGAGGCGGGACGGGTGCGCACCCGGCGGCGCCGTCGGGCCCGCACGGCCACCGCCGTCGTGCCCACGCCCCCGGGGTCGACCGTGGCCCAGGCGGCTCTGGTGGCGGCCACGTCGCCCACCGCCCGTTCGCTCTCGGCGTTGAGGGTCGGGAGCTCCGCCGGGGAGGGGAGCAGCGGTGACCCGGCCCTCGGGTGGACCTTCGCCGCGCCCGTGACCACCCCGCCGGCGGCGTCGGGGCCCCACCAACGGGCGTGGCGCCGGCGGAAGCGGTCCCAGTCGGTGCTGACCGCCGGGTGCACGACGGCCACGTCCCACAGCGAGGCGAGCTTGTCGGGTCGCGCGGGATCGAGGCGCAGGGCCCGCCCTCGCAGCTGGGTCACCGCGCCCGCGGCCGAGACCTCGGAGAGATCCACGAGCACGTCGAGCGCGGGGTGGTCCCAGCCCTCGCCGACGAGGCCCCGGGTGGCGACGAGCACCCGCACGGCGCCGGCGTCGAGCGCGGCCTCCGCCGCCGCCAGCCATCGGGCCGACGTCCAGCCCGGCCCCTCGCCCACGAGGCGCACCGCGCCCCGGATGTCGCAACCCTGGGTCCGGGCCCAGCGCTGGCCGCCGGCGGTGAGCTCGGGGTCGACGTTGATGGCGGCGGTGACGGCATCGGCGTCGGCCGCGCCGGTCCACGCGCCCCGGCCGGTCACGGCGATGACGCCCAGGTCGGTGACCTCCGGGTGGGCGCACAGGGCGGCGAGCACTCTCGCGGCGGTCCCGGCGTCCTCACCGAGCACGGCCCGCGCCTCCGCTGGCGGGGAGGTGGCCTGGTCGCGCTCGACGACGACGAGGGCCCGCAGGTCGCGGCCGCGGCGGGCGGCCTCGCCGGCGAGGATCGCCGCCGCCGCCTCGCCCTTGGTCGACGAGCGGGCGCAGACGAGGTCGCCCACCGACCGGCCCCAGCGCACGCCCGTGGTCGTGAAAGACAGCCCGTAGCGGTGGGCGACGCCCTCGACCTGCGCGCGGTCGGCATCACCGGCGGTGCCCGCGGGGTCGTGCAGCCAGGCGTCGAGGAGGACGAGGCGGTCTGAAAGCGTCAGTGGCCCTGCGGCCTCGGGCGGCGCCTCGAAGCCCGCTGGCAGGGCCAGACCCCGGGCCGCCCAGAAGTGCGCCACCGCGGCGGCGGCGAGCGGGTCGCGGTCCCAGAAGGTCCGCCACGCGGATGGCTCGCCCGGGATCGGAGTGGCCCGTTCGACCGGAGCAGCCGGTGCGACGTGTCCGATCGGAGCGGCTGGCGCGATCGGTTCGACCGGCGCGACAGGTTCGACCGGCGGCAGTGGTGCGACCGGAGCGGCCGGTGCGTGTCCGATCGGTGCGGCTGGCGCGACCGGGTCGGCCCGGGCGGACCCGTCGACCACCGCGCCCGGGTCGGCCGCGGCGTGGGCGTCGTCCTGGGTCGGGGCGGTGATCTGCGCCACCGCCCAGGTCACGAGGGCCTCGCCGGTGAGCACCTCGTCGAGGGCGGCGGTCAGCTCGGCCTGCCAGCGGTCGAGGAAGGCGGCCTCGTCGGGCGCCGGCGGCACGAGGCGGACGCCGTCGCGCCACGGGGCCAGCGCCCCCTCGGCCACGAGCGCGGCGAGGTGCAGCTCGGCGTCGACCGACCCCAGCAGGCCCTCGTAGTTGCCCGCCTCGCGGCTCGACGCCGGCTCGGGCAGGGTGGCGGTGAGCCCGATCACGGCCACCCGGCCGGGCGACCCCGCCAGCCGCTCCACGAGCACGCTGACCACGAGGGCCCACCAGTCGAGGAGGTGGTGGCACTCGTCGAGCACCAGCGTGCCGAGGCCGCTCGCGGCGAGCTGGTCGACCAGGGCCGTGGTCCGCGGCCCGAGCAGCTGGGCTCGGGGCACGCCGACGTCCTCGCCGGTCCCCAGGCTGCGGCGCAGGGCCCGCACGTGGCGGCCGAGCTCGCGCCCGGCCCGCTTCGCGTCGCCCTCCTCGGTGGCCCGTACGCGGGCCTCGGCGGCCTCGGGGCCCACCTCGGCGGCGACCTCGGCCACCCAGAGCCGCCGGGCCGCGGCCCGCAGCTCGGCGTCGGCCTCCCCGGGGTTGCCCAGTAGCTGGTAGGTGACGCAGCGCAGGGGAACCGCCATGGCGGGGTCGTCGCTGGTGAAGGTGGCGGGGTCGGCGCCGAACTGCGCCACCGAGGCGCGCCACTGGTCCCGGATCGCCGTCGTGGGCGCCAGCGCGAGCGTCGGCCGCCCGACCTGGCGGGCCAGCTCGAGCCCGATGAGGGTCTTGCCGGCGCCCGGTGGCGCGCAGAGGTGCCAGCGCCCGTCGGTGACGTGCCCGGCCAGCTCCAGGAGGTGCCGCTGCGACGGCCGCCACTCGAAGCGCGGTGCCAGCCCGTCCCACGACATGGGCCCAGTCTCGCGGCTGTGACGCGCCCTTAAGCTCGCCTGGTGCTCGTGCTGCGCATCGTGGCGGTCGCCGCCGGGTCTGCCCTCGTCGTCTGGACCGTCCTCTCGGCCGTGCGGGCCGTGATCCTGCCCCGGGGCGAGATCGTCGCCCTCAGCCGGGCGGTGTTCGTCGCGCTGCGGTGGGTCTTCAACCGGATCACCCGCCCGGCGAAGTCCTACGAGAGCCGGGACCGGGCCATGGCCATGTATGCCCCCATCGGCCTGCTCTGCCTGGCCGCCTCCTGGGTGGTCCTCGTCATCGCCGGCTTCACCCTCGTCTACTGGGGTCTCGGGGTCGACCCCTTCCGCCAGGCCTTCGTCGAGAGCGGTTCCTCGCTGCTCACCCTCGGGTTCGTGAAGCCCGACGACCTGCCCACCACCGTCGCCGCGTTCATCGAGGCCACGCTGGGGCTGGGCCTCATCGCCCTCCTCATCAGCTACCTGCCCTCGATCTACTCCGCCTTCCAGCGCCGTGAACAGGCGGTGGTGATGCTCGAGACGAGGGCCGGACAGCCACCCGATGCCGCGGTGATGATCAAGCGGGCCCACACCCTGGCCCGCCTCGACAGCCTCCACGAGGTGTGGGTGCAGTGGGAGGTGCTGTTCGCCGACATCGAGGAGACCCACACCTCCCAGCCTTCGCTGCCGTTCTTCCGCTCGCCGATCGCCGGCCGTTCGTGGGTGACGGCATCGGGCTGCGTGCTCGACACCGCCGCCATCATGCTGTCGGTGGTGAACCAGCCCCCGGACCCGAACGCGGCGCTGTGCCTGCGGGCCGGCTTCCTCTCCCTGCGGCGCATCGCCGACTACTTCCAGATCCCCTTCGACCCGGATCCCGACCCCGACGACCCCATCTCGATCGACCGCGCGGAGTTCGACGAGGTCTACGAGGACCTCGCCTCGTTCGGGGTTCCCGTGCGGGCCGACCGGGAGAAGGCGTGGCGGGACTTCCAGGGGTGGCGGGTCAACTACGACCTCGCCTTGCTCGGCCTGGCATCGCTCACCATGGCGCCCTACGCCAAGTGGTCGTCCGATCGCTCGGTCAACCTCGGTCTGCCCAAGGTGCGGGCGGCGTTCCGCCTGCGCTGGGCCGCCTCGGACCGCAGCGGCCCTTCGTGATCGCCCGCCGATCCTGGGCGGATCGCCGGATCGCTCAGGGGGCGGCGGGTCGGCCCAGGTGGACCGTGGGCACCCCCGCTTCGCGCACGGCGGCGTCGATCTCGAAGTAGGTGCGCTCGCGGAAGCCGGAGAGCTTGGCCACGATGTTCGAGGGCACCTTCTGCACCCGGGTGTTGTAGTCCCGCACGTTGCCGTTGAAGATGCGTCGTGCCGCCTGGATGCGGTTCTCGGTGGTCACCAGCTCGTCCTGGAGCTCGGCGAAGCGCTGGCTGGCCACGAGGTCCGGGTAGGCCTCGGACACCGCCAGCAGGCTCTTCAGGGCACCGACCAGCACGTTCTCGTCGGCGGACTGGGCGGCGGCGTTGCCTTCAGAGCGCATGGCCCGGGTGCGGGCCTCGGTCACGGACTCGAAGGTCGTCCGCTCGTGGACGGCGTAACCCTTGACGGTCTCGACCAGGTTGGGGATGAGGTCGTAGCGGCGGCGCAACTCGGTGTCGACGTTGGACCACGAGTTGTCGATGAGCTGCGCGTCGCGCACGAAGCGGTTGTACGACGCGAGGGCCGACACCACGAGCAGCAGCACCCCGCCGGCGACCGCCCACACCACCGGGCTCACACGAACCCCCCGTCGAGCGACGCGCGCGGACCCTGGGGGTACGTCTGCCAGACCAGCGGTGGGATCACCGAGCGCAAGGCGTTGTGCAGGTTGATCATGCCGGGGAATCCACGAGGCGGTTGCTGCTTGCCGGCGATGAGGATCCACCGGCCACGCACCTCGACCTCGAACTCGCCCTTGGTGCTCACGAGGAGCTGGATCATCTGGGCGTCGATGAAGGTGTGGGCGAAGCGCTCGTCCTCGCAGGTCACCCGGAACATGCGGTTGAACTCACCCGACTCGAAGTCGATGTCGGCGCCGTCGATGGCGTTGATCAGCCGGGTCAAGCCCTTCTGCGGGGTGATGCGGAGGTTGGGCCACACGGCGGGCACCTCGGCCAGCGCGCAGGTGAAGTGGCGGTAGTGGCGCTGCTTCTCGCCGATGCGCACACCGTCGGCGCCGAAGTTCATCCCGCGGTTGTCGTAGGACTCGGTGTAGTAGGCGTAGTCGAAGGCGCGCACGGCGGTGCCGTCCGGTGCGGTGCCCCACATGGTGTTGGTGACCTCGCGGCCGTCACCGAGTCGGAACAGGGCGAAGGCGACCCGGGCGCTCCCGAAGGCGTCGCCCTCCGAGTACGAGAGCCCGGCACGGCGTGCGACCTTGGGGAACTCGGACATCCGGTCGGCGTATCGCTTCCAGGTCATCACGCTGGCGAGGCCCATCACCATGAACACGATGAGCATCACCACGGCCAGCCCGTCCATGGGCCTCCTATCGGCCGTTACGGTCGGGTCCGTGAGCCGTCGTTTCCGCACCGACACCGCCGTCCGGCCCCTCGGGGACGGCCGTTACGCCGCCCGCATCGACCCCGGGTGGTGGATCGAACGGGGACCCAACGGCGGCTACGTCGCCGCCCTCGTCCTGCGGGCGATGAGCACCGCGGTGGCCGATCCCCTTCGGCCCGCCCGGTCGCTCACCGTCCACTACCTTCGGCCGCCGCACGAGGGCGACGCCGAGGTGGCGGTCGCCGTCGAGCGCACGGGCCGCACCCTCACCAACGTGTCCGCCCGCCTCGAACAGGATGGGCGCCTCTTGGCCATCGCCCTCGCCGCCTTCGCCGACGCTCGGCCCGGGCCCGAGTTCTCCGACGCGCCGATGCCGCTCGTCCCCGGCCCCGACGAGGTGGCCGTCCTCCCCGAGCCGCCCATCACCATCCCAATGCGGGCCCGTTACGAGAGCCGCTTCGCCATCGGACCGCTGCCCTTCTCCGGTGCAGGCGAGGCCGAGTCCGGAGGGTGGATCCGCCTGACACCGGGCGAGGCCGATGGCGAGGTGGTCGATGAGCACGTGCTCGCCGCCTTCACCGACGCCTGGATACCGGCCGTGTTCTCCAAGGTCGTCGGACGCCTCGGCGTTCCCACCGTGGATCTCACCATCCACTTCCGCAACCCTGGCGTGGTCGTTCCCGCCGACCAGTTCTGCCTGACCCGGTTCCACACCCGCTCGGCGGCCGAGGGCTTCCTCGAGGAGGACGGGGAGATCTGGAGCCCCGACGGCTTGCTGCTGGCCCAGTCCCGCCAACTCGCGGTCGTCCTGTCCGGCTGACAGACACATGGGCGATGTGGTGGGCGCAGCCGACCGCGTCCGAGCTCAGCCTTCGCGTCGGTAGGTGACGGTGACTGCCGCGCTGGTGGTGGCGAGGCGTGACACGGTGTCGAGCAGGCCGGCACCGTTGGTCTCGTCCGGGCCGACGAATTCGACCGCGCTGGGGGCCAGCACATAGACGGTGAACAGGTAGTCGTGGGCTGCGCCCTCGGGTGGGCAGGGGCCGTCGTAGGCGCGGTTCCCGAAGTCGTTCGGGTAGATCACGGCGCCTGGCGGCACTTCGCCGGCGCCGAGGTTGGTCGTGGTGGGGGCGATGTCGGCCATGGCCCAGTGCACGAACCCGTCGGCGTCGGGATCCGTGAGCGAAACGACGAGGGTGTCGGCGTCGGCGGGCACGTCGCTGATGGTCAGCGGGGGCGACACGTCGGCCCCGTCGCAGGTGAAGCGGGCCGGCAGGTTGGCGCTGATGTCGAACGCAGGGCTCGTGAGGGTCAGGAACGACGCCAACGTCGGCGCCGGCGCGGTCGTCGGTGGGGTCGTGGCGGTGAGCTGGGGGTCGGGCTCGGCCAGCTCTCGCCCGTCCTGGCTGCTGCACGACACCGCGCCCAAGGCGAAGGCGAGCAGCACCACGGCGCAGCACAACCGGAGGGAACGGGGGAGCGGGGCGCGCATCGGCGGGCAAGTGTCGCAGGTCCCGACGCCGAAGTGAACCAGACTGGCCGGCGATGGCCCGTCCCGCTCGGCTCCCCAGGGGCTTCCCCGCCCTGTTCGGGCCGGACGTGGCCGACGTCCGGCAGAGCCTCGTCGCGCTCGCCCTCAACACCAGCACCAGCCTCGTGGCGGGTGCGTTCCTCGGCTCGATCACCTCCACCTTCGAGGACCTTCCCGGCCTGCTGGTGCTGGTGCCCGCGGCGATCGGCCTTCGGGGCAACATCTTCGGGGCCTTCGGCAACCGCATCAGCACCTCGATCCACGCCGGCGGCTTCCGCCTCTCGATGCGGCGGGAGACCGTCCTCGGCCAGAACGTGCTCGGCGCGGCCGTGCTGACCCTGGGCATCTCGCTGCTGCTGGCCGTCGTGGTCAAGGTGATCGCCGTGGCCCTCGGGCTGGCCAACTCGATCTCCTTCCTGGACCTGGCCCTCGTCTCGGTGGTCGGCGGCGTGCTCGCCTCCATCCCGGTCATGGCCGCGACCGTCGGCCTCGCTGCCGGGGCCGTGCGCTACGACTGGGACCTCGACAACGTGACCGCTCCGCTGGTGTCCACCCTCGGCGACGTGCTCACCTTGCCGGCGCTGTTCCTGGCCACCGGCCTCCTGGGCTACGCCATCCTCACGCCGACGCTGGCGGTCCTGGCCGTCGTCCTGGCCGCGGTCGTCCTGCTGCTGGGCTGGCGGGTGAAGCTGCCCGACCTCCGCCGCATCGTGCGCGAGTCGGTGCCCGTGCTGCTGGCGGCGGGGACGCTCAGTGCCATGGCCGGCGTCGCGCTCGAGAAGAGCTTCGAGTCGTTCTCCCGGTACCCGGCCCTGCTCATCCTCGTGCCCGCTCAGCTCAGTTCAGCGGGCGCGCTCGGCGGCATCCTCTCCGGGCGCCTCTCCAGCAAGCTCCTGCTCGGTGTGGTGTCACCGGCGCCGATGCCGTCACGCGAGGCGCGCCGCGACATCACCCTGGTGCTGGTGCTGGCCGTGCCCGTCTACCTCTTCAACGCCGTCGGCGCCGAGGTGGTCGGCGACCTGCTCGGCCAGGCCAGCCCCGGCCTGCTCTCGATGATCGCGGCGGCGATGGTGGGCGGCGCCGTCGCCATGGCCCTCGTCGTCGCGATTGCGTACTACGCCGCCATCGCCGCAGTCCGCACGGGCCTCGATCCCGACACCTATGGCATCCCCATCGTCTCGTCGTGCGTCGACCTCGTCGGCGCCTTTGCCCTCGTCGTGGCCATCAGTGCCCTTGGCATCACCTGATGGCGTGCCAACCGTCGTACCCATCGTTCCCGCAACGTCCCTGCTCATCTACGCTCGGAAGGGCTCAGCACCATGGAT
>CAYYDZ010000020.1:16159-17440 GCA_964470715.1 uncultured Microthrixaceae bacterium
TCGTTCCCGCAACGTCCCTGCTCATCTACGCTCGGAAGGGCTCAGCACCATGGATGACCGCAACCGCAACCTGCGCACCATGATCTCGGATGCGAAGGACACCTCCGAGCTCATGGTCGACCTGGCCTACGCGGCGCTGTACTTCGGCGACCCGGACATGGCCGACGAGGTCACCGAGCTCGAGGAGCGCATGAGCGACCTCATCCACGACATGCGCGCGGTGTGCATCATGGCGGTGCGCGCTCCGCGCGAGGCCGAGTCGATGTCGTCGGTGCTCCAGGTGATCGGCGCCATCGAGGGCATCGCCAACGGAGCGGTCGACATCGCCCGCATCGTCACCCACAACCTCGGCATCCCCCGGGAGCTGGTGGCCGACCTCTCGGTGGCGGAGGAGGTGTCCCACCGCGTGATGGTGCGGGACGGGTCGCACATGGCCCACCGGCCGCTGTCCGCCCTCGAGCTGCCCGTGGCCACCGGGATGCGGGTCATGGCCATCCGCCGCGACCGGGACTGGAACATCGACGTCGACGGCGACGATGTCCTCATCCCCGGCGACGTGCTGTTCCTCGAGGGCTCGCCGGCGGGCATCACCCGCTTGCGCGAGTTGGCCAACGCCCCCCTGTGGGAGCCGGCGGCACCGCCCGAGGACGGCACCGTCGACGACCTCGACCGGGCCGTCGACGTGCTGGTGGAGATGAAGAACATCTCCGAGGTGGCCGTGGGCCTGGCCTACTCCGCCCTGGTGCTGCGCGACGCCGGCCTCGCCGCCGAGGTGCGCCACCTCGAGGACCGTCTCGACGAGATGAAGGACCGCCTCGAGCTCTGGGTGCTGCGGGCCGCCGCCGACGACATCGACCCGTCCCCCCTCCGCGGCCTCCTGCACCTGTCCCAAGCGGCCGAGTACATCGGCGACCAGGCCCAGTCGATGGTGTGGATCATCGAGCAGGAAGAGGACGTCCACCCCATCTTGAACATCGCCCTCGGCGACTCGGACGAGGTGGTCATGCAGGTGCCCGTGGCCCAGGGGTCGATGGCCGACGGGGCGTCGCTGTCCGAGCTGGGCCTCGACATCGAGCCCGGCTATCACCTGCTCGCCGTGCGGCGGGACAACCGCTACCTGTACCGGCCCCGGGGCCACGTCCGCCTCCAGGCCGGCGACCAGCTCATCGCCGCCGGCCCCGACGAAGGCCGCTCACACCTGGCCGAGCGCTGCGGCTGGCGCCTCCGCCACGACGACGAGACCGGCGAGAGCGAGCTCATCCCCGCGGAGCGCGTCTGACC
>CAYYDZ010000020.1:17540-30181 GCA_964470715.1 uncultured Microthrixaceae bacterium
CGAGAGCGAGCTCATCCCCGCGGAGCGCGTCTGACCGCCCAGCGGGTCGAGGAGCGGAGCGGGTCGAGGAGCCGAGCGGGTCGAACGGCCGAGCAGCCGGGCAGCCGGGCGGCGGGGCGGCGGGTCAGCGTGTGCTCAGCGGGCGGGGGGTGCCGCCGGGGGAGCAGGGGGCGGTGGGGTCTGATCGCCGTTCTGGTTGAACAGCTCGGCGATGCCGCCGATCGATCCCATCACGCCGGCCATGTCGGCGGGCAGGAAGATCTTGGTGGCGCGGCCGTTGGCGATGCCCTGGAGGGCCTCGAGGTACTTGATGGCCAGCAGGTCGGGTGTGGGGTTGCCCTCGTGGATGGCGGCGTAGACGCTGCGCACGGCTTCGGCCTGGCCTTCGGCCACGGTGAGCTGGCGGTACTTCTCGGCGTCGGCCACCTGACGGGTGGCTTCGGCCTGACCCTGGGCGTCGAGGATGGCCTTCTCCTTGTGGCCCTCGGCCTCGAGGATCTGAGCTCGCTTCATGCCCTCGGCCTGGGCGATGGCCGCCTCGCGCTGGCCGTCGGCGGTGGTGACGACGGCACGGCGGGTGCGCTCGGCCTTCATCTGCTCGTGCATGGCGGCCATGACGTCCGGCGGCGGGTCGATGCGCTGGATCTCGACCCGGGCCACCCGCACGCCCCACTTGTCGGTGGCGTCGTCGAGGATCTGGCGCAGGGCCAGGTTGATGCTGTCCCGTGAGGTGAGGGCGGAGTCCAGTTCCATGTCGCCCACGAGGTTGCGCAGGTTGGTCTGGGCGAGCTTGGTGATGGCGAGCAGGAAGTTGGCCACGTTGTAGATGAGCCGCTGCGGGTCGCTGGGCTCGTAGTAGATGACCGCGTCCACCGACACCACCACGTTGTCCGAGGTGATGACCTCCTGCGGAGGCACGTCCACCACCTGCTCGCGCATGTCCACGAGGCGCATCGTCTGGATGAAGGGCAGGATCATGTGCAGGCCCGGGTCGACGGTCTGCTTGTACTTGCCGAGCTGCTCGATGATGCCCCGCTGGTAGGGGCGCACCACCTTGATGGTGCTGGCGGCCACGATGAGCAGCGCGAGGGCCACCACTCCCAGGACGATGATGATTGCTGCGGCGCTCACGGTGTGCTCCTCGGGTCAGTCGGATGCGGCACGGGGGAGGGGCTCGACGGGGAAGACGACGACGCGGGTGCCCCGGACCTCGACCACCTTCACGGGGGTGTCGACGGGTAGGGCCGACCCGTCGCCGCTCTCGGCCCGCCACTCCTCCCGGTCGATGCGCACGATGCCGAGGTCGTGGGCGCCGTCGATGGCCTCGATGACCTTGGCGGGCTGGCCGATCAGGCGCTTCGAGCCGATGCCCTCCGTCGGCTCTGTCCGGTCGAGGTGGCGGGCCAGCGAGCGGAAGCCGACGAGCGCCACCAGCGACACCACGATGAAAGCGACCAGCTCGATGGCCACCGACACGCCGAGGAAGGCGAGCACGCAGGCCACGGCCGCGCCGATGGCGAAGGGCAGGAGGAAGAAGGTGCCGGGGGCGGTCAGCTCGCCGATCGCGAACACCGCCGCCGCGGCCAACCAGATCCAACGCCAGGACTCGGGCTCCACGAATTCGGAATCTACCGGCGCCGGAGGGTCGGTGCGCCGGACCTGCGGGTAGCTTCCCACTCGATGACGGCGCCCCTCTCGCTCCTCACGGTCCACGCCCACCCCGACGACGAGGCCTCGAAGGGCGCGTCGACGGTGGCCAAGTACAAGGCAGAGGGGGTGCGGACCACCCTCGTGTGCTGCACCGGCGGCGAGGCCGGGGACATCCTCAACCCCGCCATGGACACTCCCGAGGTCCGGTCCCGCATCGACGAGGTGCGTCGCGACGAGCTGGCGCTCGCCGCTCAGCTCATCGGCTACGACCGGGTGGTCATGCTGGGGTACCGGGACTCGGGTATGCCCGACACTCCCGACAACGCGGACCCTCGTTGCTTTGCCAGGGCCGATTTCGACGAGGCGGTGGGCCGGCTCGTCGAGGTGATCCGCACCGAGCGGCCGCAGGTGATCATCACCTACGCCGACGACCAGGAGGGCTACCCGCACCCCGACCACCTGCAGGTGCACGACATCAGCCTCCCGGCCTTCGAGGCGGCCGGCGACCCCGACGCCTTCCCCGAGCTCGGCGCCCCTTGGCAGCCCCAGAAGCTGTACTACGTGGTCTGGTCACGGGCCCGCATGCTGGCCACCCACGCCAAGTTCACCGAGCTGGGCCTCGAGTCGCCCTTCACCGAGCAGTGGTTCGAGCGTCCCAGCCAGGACCACCGCATCACCACCAAGGTGCCCACCGACGGCTACCAGGACGTGCGCCTCGAGGCGTTGCTGGCTCACGCCACCCAGGTCGACCCCGCCTCACCGTTCTGGTTCGGCCTGCCTCGGGAGGTGAGCCGCCAGATCCACCCCTTCGACGACTACATCCTCGCCAAGAGCCTGGTCGATCTGCCGCCCTACGACGCCGAGCACCCCGAGACCGACCTCTTCGCCGGCCTCCGCCCGTAGCCCTGCCTCGGCCCTCAGGCGGCTTGCTGGAGGGTGCGCAGCTCGCGGTAGCCGATGAGGGTGGCGCCGGCGGCGGCTGCATCGGCGGCGAGTCCGTTGCGGTCGGTGAGGTAGTCGTGGTCGTCGACCCGGGCCACCCAGTCGGGGGTGATGGCCCGCAGCTCGGGCGTGTCGGCCGCCGGGTGCAGGTAGACCTCTGTCACCCCGGGGCGCAGGTCGGCCATCACCGCGGACACGGCGCCGCGGCTGCCCAGGCCCTGCACGTGCACGAAGTGGTCGGGGAAGACCACGCCCTCCTCGGCGGCGAGGCGGCGGAAGGGGAACCCGACGGCCCGCTCGGTGGAGGCGCCGGACAGGCGCAGCGGCAGGCCGAAGTCGACGGCCAGCTCGAGGTAGACGTCGAAGAACTCGGGTCGCAGCTGCAGCGTGCCCATGTGGGAGTCGAGGTGGGTGACGTCGAAGCCCCAGAGGATGGCCCGCTCGACCTGGGCCCGGCACTCGCGGCGGGCCTCGTCGAGGTCGGCGTGGTCCCACGTGTCGGTGACGGTGCGGGGGAAGCCGCCGTCGCCGTCGAGCAGGGAGGGGGCCTGGGTGATGGGGCCCCAGCGGTAGACGTCGTACTCGGCGTTGAGGGTGAGGTGGACGCCGATGTCCTCGCCCCGGTAGCGGGCGGCGGCCTCACGGGCCCAGGGGGCGGGCACCATCAGCGAGGCACTGGTGGCGACGCCGTCGCGCAGCGCCTCGTAGACGCCGACGTTGGCGGCGTGGCTGGCGCCGAGGTCGTCGCAGTTGACGATGAGCAGCCGGGCGTCGGCATCGTGGCCCAGCCGTTCGACCAGCGAGCGTGCGGCGATCGTCGTCACGACCCCAACGCTAACGAACCGGGACGTCGGGGCCTCCGCACGCGCCCCACAACCCGCGCCCCTCGGCCCGGGCGACGCTGACCACCCGGGCGAGCTCGGCGGCGTGGGCGTCGTTCGGAGCGATGTCGAGGGTGTCGGCGAAGCCGTCCTCGGCCAGCGAGCGGTTGACGAAGAGCTGGTCGTCGGCCCGGTAGACGTAGGCGAGCAGGCGTCCGTAGCGGTCGCGGGCCTCGACGTCGCGCACGAGGTGCACCGCGGTGCCCTCGGGCAGCAACTCGTCGGTGCGCGCCGACGCCTCGGCGCCATAGCACTCGACCGGCTTGGTCGGGTGGTGCGTCTCGGGGGTGTCGATGCCGAGGAGGCGGACGGGTTCCACGACGCCGCCGCCGAAGTCGACGTCGACGGTGTCGCCGTCGGTGACCGTGACGACGGTGGCGGTGCCATCGGTTGGCGCCGCCCGGGTGGGGGAGCAGGCAGTGGTGAGGGCGAGGAGCAGGGCGGTGAGGACGAAGCGGCGCACAGCGGCCTCCGATGTGGGGCGGTTGGAGGCGGTGCGCCCACCGCGCGTCGTGCCGCGTCTGGACAGTCTGGCGTCACGCGCTGACAGCGACCGTCGGCATTCGACCGATCTTCGCGGCGAGTCCTGTACTCACGTCGCCGGTCGGCCGATGGGACGTGAGCAACTCCTGGGGGTGATGTCATGGATTCGTTCGCCGATGTGACCGGTGTGCTCTTGGTCATGGCCATGATCTGGGTCGGGTGGCTCGTGGCCCGAGTCGCGTGGCGGGAGGCTCAGTCGCAGGCCGCGCCGCCGCCACCGCAACCGCCGCCGGGCGACGTGTGGCTCCCGCTCGTCATGGACTGAGCACCCTGTCCCTCAGCGGCGCGGCAGGCGTGCCGACAGGTGACGGGCCGACGCCGTCGGGCGCGGGCGCAGGAGGCGCACCACCCATGACCGCCGTCGACGTGGCTCCCGACGAAGGGGCGTTCAGCACCGTGGGCCCGCCTGCGGGTGGGTCGGGCACGCCGCGGGACGGTTGGCACCGAGCCCTCGTCCTCGGCGCCACGGCCTACGTCGTCTCGCGGGTGCTGGTGCTCGCCGGCGCGGGCCTCGCATCGGCTCGCTCGGCGACCGGTGGCCTCACCGATGTCCTCACGGCGTGGGACGGCCAGTGGTACCTGCAGGTCGTACGCGACGGGTATCCGTCGCGCGTCCCCGCCGGCATCGATTCCGTGGGTCGTTGGGACGAGGCCCGCGTCGGGTTCTTCCCTCTGTACCCCCTGCTCGTCGACGTCGCGGACCGCTGCCTTCCCGGCCACGAAGTGGTCGCCGCCCTCATGGTGAACCTCGTGCTGGGGGCCGCTTTCGTGGCCCTTGTGGGCCTGCTCGCGAAGGCGTGGTTCGGCGTCGGCGCCGCTCGACGGGCCATGGTCCTCACCGCGTTCCTCCCTGGCAGCTTCGTGCTCAGCTTCGCCTACAGCGAGGCGCTGCTGCTGGTGCTCGCCGCCGCGTCCCTGCTGGCGCTGCACCGTCGGCAGTGGATCCTCGCGGGGATGACCGCGGCGCTCGCCACCGCCACCCGTCCCAACGGCCTCGCGGTCGTGGCCGCCTGTGGTGTCGCTGCGATCGTCGCCGTCCAGGAGCGGCGCGAGTGGCGTTCGCTGGTGGCGCCGGCGCTCGCTCCCCTCGGCTTCGTCGCGTTCCACCTCTACCTCCGCCTGCAGACGGGGGAGAGCGGCGTGTGGTTCCGGGTGCAGCGCCTCGTGTGGGAGGAGCACCTGACCTTCGGCGGGTCGACCGCCTGGGAGATGCGCCACTTCTTGACCGATCCGGGGCGGACCGTCGACCAGTTCCTCACCACGGTCACCGTGCTGGCCGCCATCGCGCTCGTGGCGGTGGCCAGGAAGGTGCGCGTGCCGCGTCCGGCTGCCGCCTACGTCGCGACCGTCCTGGTCCTCATGGTGCTCACGAGCACCGTCACGGCCCGCCCCCGGTTTCTCTACACCGCCTTCCCGTTGATCATCGCCCTTGCCGCGTGGTGGCCCTGGGCGGGGCGACCGCTGGCCCGCCGGGCCTGGCAGGTGCTCGTCCTGGCGTCGGGGGTGGGGCTGGTGGCGGTGACGGCCCTGTACGGGGCGTAC
Organism: uncultured Microthrixaceae bacterium; assembly: GCA_964470715.1. Lineage (GTDB taxonomy): Bacteria > Actinomycetota > Acidimicrobiia > Acidimicrobiales > DATDAH01 > JAEUJM01. The sequence continues at coordinate 23,099 of CAYYDZ010000020.1, forward strand.
GACGCCGTCCCCTGATCGGCCGGGGGCCGGGGCCGGGCGCCGTCGGCCGGCGGGAGACCTGCCTGCGTCCTACCGATCGGTTCGGTGTCGGTGGTGGGTGGCGGCCTCGTCGGCGTCGTCGGGAGGTGGCGCCACGTCGGGCTCGTCGACCGCGGCCGCGAAGGCCCGCAGGGCGGCGTTGATGGTCGGGTAGAAGTGCTCGGGATCGATGGTGCGGGTGAGCTCGTAACGCTTGATCTTCTCCTGCACGATCTCGGACATCTCGGCGAAGGCCAGTGAGATGCCTCGGGCGTTGAGGGCCTCGTCGAGGACCTCCAGCATGTCGGCGGCCGTCGTGTCCACATCGGAGATCGGCTCGGCCGCGATCACGATCCAACGGGGCGCGGGATCCGAGCGGGCGAGCTTCAGCACCTGGTCGCGGAAGACCCGCGCGTTGGCGAAGAACAGCGGCCCCGAGAAGCGGTACACCACCAGCCCGGCGGGCGTGTCGGCCTCGGGGTGCGAGCGCTTGTCGTAGTAGCCGTGCAGACCATCGATGCGGCCGAGCTCGGTGTCGTCTGGCCACCAGGCCCGCCGGAACACGTTGAGGATCGACAGGATCACGGCGATGCCGATGCCGGGCAGCACGCCGAGGAGGGCAACGCCCAGGAACGCAGCCATCGAGAGGTAGAACTCGGTGTGGCGTTGCTCGTAGAGGCGCTTCGTGGCGGGGATGTCGGCCAACGACAGCGACGCCGCGATGACCACGGCGGCGAGGGTGGGGTTCGGCAGGTTCTGCAGCAGACCCGGCGCGAAGACGAGCAACAAGGTGATGGCGCCGGCGCCCACCAATCCCGTGACCTGGCTCTTGGAGCCGGTCTGCTCGGCCACCGCGGTCCGCGAGCCGCTCGTGCTCACCGGGAACCCCTGGAAGAACCCGGCGGCGACGTTGGCCGCCCCGATGCCGACCATCTCCTGGTTGGCGTCGATGGTGTCGCCGCTACGGGCGGCGAAGGCGGACGCCGTCGAGATGGTGTCGGTCAGCGAGACCAGGGTGATGCCGAGGGCGCCGGCCACCAGCAGGCCCAGGTCCGAGAACGCCACGCCAGGCCAGGTCAGGGGAGGGAACCCCTCGGGCAGCACGCCGACCAGCGACACGCCACGGGCGGCGGCGTCGATGGCCGTGGCCACGACGATGGAGGCCACCACCGCCAACAGCACGCCAGGGACCTTGGGGAGGAAGCGGGTGCAGAGGAAGATCAGCACCAGCGAGAACAACCCGATGGCCAGGGCGGCGGTCACCGTCTCGCCGTTCACCACCCCCTTGACGAAGCCGGTGACGTCGCCGATGAAGTCGTCACTGTCGACGCTGAAGCCGAAGAGCTTCGGCAGCTGGCCCACCAGGATGGTCAGGGCGAGGCCGTTCATGTAGCCGATCTGGGTTGGCTTCGAGAGCAGGTCGGCGATGAAGCCGAGCTTGGCCAGGCCGAGGACGATGGCGAAGGCGCCCACCAGCAGCGCCAGCATCGAGGCGAGCGCGATGGCCTTCGCGGGGTCACCGTCGGCGCCCACCAGGGGCAGGATCGTGGCCGCGATCATGGGGCCGAGGGAGGAGTCCGGGCCCAACACCAGGATGCGCGAGGGCCCCAAGGCGGCGTAGCCGATCAGGCACAGGATGGTCGTGTACAGGCCCGTGATGGCGGGCAGGCCGGCGAGCTCGGCGTAGGCCATCCCCTGGGGGACGAGCAGGGCGGTCAGCACCAGGCCGGCGACGACGTCCTTGGGCAGCCAGGCGCGCTCGTAGGACGAGATCAGCTGGAGGCCGGGGATGCGCTGGCGCACGGACGCCAGTATGGACGACGGGTGACCTCCGGGTTACGAGCCGTCGAGCGGAGGGCGCCCTCGGCGCCGGCCTCAGATGCGCTCGATGATGGTGCCGGTGCCCAGCCCGCCACCGCAGCACATCGTGACCAGGGCGGTCGACTTGTCGGTGCGCTCGAGCTCGTGCAGGGCCTTGGTGACCAGGATGGCCCCGCTGGCCCCGAGAGGGTGGCCCAGGGCGATGGCCCCACCGTTCGGGTTGACGGTGGCGTCGTCGGGCTGGAGCTCGCGCTCCCACGACAGCACGACCGAGGCGAAGGCCTCGTTGATCTCGGTGACGTCGATGTCGCCGATGGTCATGCCGTTGCGCTCGAGCAGGTGGTGGGTGGCGTCGATGGGGCCGGTCAGCATGAGGACGGGATCGGTGCCCACGAGGCAGGTGTCGACCACCCGGGCCCGCGGGGTGAGGCCGAGGGCCTCGGCCTTGGCCCGTGTCATGAGCAGGACCGCGCCGGCGCCGTCGGAGATCTGCGAGGCGCTGCCCGCGGTGTGCACCCCGTCCTCACGGGCGACGGGCTTCAGGTTGGCGAGGCTCTCGAGGGAGGTCTCGCGGAGGCCCTCGTCGCGCTCGACGCGGTGGGTGGTGCCGGTGGGCTTGCCATCCTCGCCGAGGTCGGGGGCGTCGATGGGGACGATCTGGGTGCCGTAGCGGTCCTCCGCCCAGGCCTGGGCGGCCCGGGCCTGCGACGAGACACCGAGGCCGTCGGTCTCCTCACGGGTGATGCCCCACTTGTCGGCGATGCGCTCGGCGGCCTCGAACTGGGTCGTGAACTCGTACTGCGGGAAGTACGACTTCGGGATGGCCTTGCCGACGCCGGTGCCCATGGACGAGCCCATGGGCACCCGGCTCATCACCTCGACCCCGCAGGCGACCGCCACATCCACCACGCCCGAGCCCACCAGGCTGGTGGCGAGGTTGGTGGCCTGCTGCGAGGAACCGCACTGGCTGTCGACGGTGGTGGCGGCCACCGAGACGGGCAGGCCGGCGGTGAGCCATGCCGTGCGGGCCACGTTGAAGGCCTGCTGGCCGACCTGGCTCACGCAACCACCGATGACCTGGCCGACCTCGGTGGGGTCGATGCCGGAACGGTCGATCAGCTCACGCTGCACCGCGGCCAGGAGGTCGGCGGAGTGCATGGTGGACAGGCCGCCGCCGCGGCGCCCGATGGGCGAGCGGACGGCTTCGACGATCACGACTTCGTTCGGTGCACCGGTCATGGTGCGAGCTTAGGGCCGCGCGCCCGCGAGGGGCCACGGCGTGGCGGAGCGGGTGAGGGGCCGTCAGGCAGCGGTGCGCTCGGCGGGGGCGGAAGCCTCACGTCGGGCCTGCTCCGCCTGACGGAGCGCTTCACGGGCCTTGGCGATGCCGACGCGCCCGACCTCGCGGGTGTGCTCGTCGAGTCGCCAGACCGTCGACGTGTCCTCGAGGAGTGCCAGTTGGCGTTTCATGATCCAAGTGTGCCGAAGGGGTGTGACATCGAACGCCCAGAGCGACAGGTGTCACAGCCCCGAAATCGGGGTCGAGTAGCCTGCGGGGCATGCGGGCCGCATTCTCGACGCGTTCGGTGGGATTCGCGCTGCTCAGCGTGGCCGCCGGGTTCCTCGCCGCCCTGGGGATGCAGGCGTCGGTCTCGGCGGCTCCTCGCGTCGGCCTCGCACCCGGCTTCGTCGTGGCGGCCGGCCAGGAGGCCCCGGAGAGCCTGGCCGACGCGGGCGGAGTTCGGCGTTCCGTCGCGTGGGACGGTGGCGGCGCCGACGCGGCGCCGGAGGAGGCCACGGGCTCGAACGACAGCGCCGCCCCGGCGGCCTCCTCGATCGACGGTCGCGACCTCGATCCCGTGCTGGTCGCACTCGTGGGCATCGCCCTGGTCCTCTTCGCGGTGGCCCTCGTCAGCGGGATCCAGTTGTGGCGGGCCCGAGGCGACGGGGCGGAGGAGAACCGCGAGTCCGGCCTCTCGCGCAAGGAGCGCCGTCGCGCCCGGCGTACGCATCGCGCCGTACAGGCCGCGGAGCGCAAGACGGCAAGAGAGGTCGACAAGGCCGAGAAGCGGGCGGCGAAGATGGCGCCGGATCCGGATCCGGGGGAGGTGGCGGTGACGGCCGCAGCGGCCTCGAGTCGCAAGGAGCGCAAAGCGGCCGACCGCCAGGCCAAGGCGGAGGCCAAGGCCGCCGCCAAGCAGTCCAAAGCGGACGCCAAGGCCCGGGGCCTGGCCCCGGCCGGGGCGTCACCCGCCGCCGAGCCGGGGCGCGCCGCCCGTCCTGGCGGCGTCGCGCCCGAGGTCGGTGGGCCCGCGGCCGGCGGCCCGCCCGGTGCCGCCGAGGGTGAGACCGGGCGGAGGTCCCCGTTGTTCGCGACGCCCCCGGCCGCCCCGGTCACCGCCGGGCCGTTCCTCGAGTCGCTGTTCGCTGACGACACGGCGCCCTCCGGCCCGCCGCCGGCCGGGGGCGACGGTCCGGGTCCCGACGATTCCGTCGGCGCTGACGCCGCTGGGTCCTCCGATGCCCTCATCGATGCCGCCCCTGGCGTGGTCGGGCCGCTCGCGCCCTCGAACCCCGAAGCGACCAGGCCCGGGCGGCCCGACCCGGTCGACGTGCCCCTTCCTGCGCCGGTCGCTTCCTCTGCGCCGGCGGTGGTGCCCCCCGGTGCACTCGCGCCCGCGGTCGAGCAAGGCGACACGCCGCGCCTCGACCTCACCGAACTGGTCGCTCGGCAGGTGCCGCCACCCAGCGGGCTGTTCGGTCGCCGCCGGGCGAAGCGCCGGTTCCGTGCTGCGGAGCACCGCCACCGTCAACTCCGAGCCATCAATGCCATCTTGGACGTCGAGCCGCTCGCGCCGCCGACGGCGCCGGTCCGGCGCGTGCTCGGTGTGTCGGCCGCGGCCTCGGTGGCGTCCGCGGAGGTCGCTGCGACACCACCACCTGCGGCCCTCGGCGCGGGCCCGACGGTTCCACCTGAGGGGTCGCCGGTGGCCGGAGCGGCGCTGCTCGATCCTGCGTCGTCAGACCGACCTCCCGGCCCGGCCGAGAAGCCCGCGGTGCCCTGGCCGAGCGAGCCCGGCGGGGGAGACCCCACCGGGGCCTGGCCCGACCACTCGTCCGGCTGAGCCTCCACCGATCGGATGGTCCCGGACTCCGGGGGGTGGCGCGACGTTCGACCCCAGGTGCGCAGGGAGCGGCGGCGTCGACGGGCGAGCAGCGCTCGCCGTTGCCGAGGGCGGCTGACCGGGCGGTGTGGTCCTGCACCTAGAGTCGGCTCCGAGGAAGGGAGGGCGTCGACCAGATGGATGCGGTGAAGTGGTTGGGGCTCGAGGCGACCGACGACCCGATGCGGTGGCGCCTGCCGGTGACCCCGGGCATCTCGACCATGGGCCACTTCCTCTTCGGCGGCTGTGGCCTCGGCGCCACCATCGGCGCCATGGAGGGCGCCACCGGCCGCCCCATCGTGTGGGCCACCGCGCAGTACCTCTCCTACGCCCGTCCGGGCTCGGTGATGGACATCGAGGTGACGGTGCCCCAGTCCGGGCGTCAGACCACCCAGGCCCGCGCCGTGGGACGGGTCGGGGACACCGAGATACTCACGGTCAACGCCGCACTCGGATCGCGCCCTCTCGACCTCGCCGGCCAGTGGGCGCAACGCCCTGAGGTGCCCGACCCCGACGACTGCCCCCACCGCACCTACCGGGCCGAGCACGCCAACACCCTCATGACCCGCCTCGACCAGCGCCTGGCCCTCGGCCGCGAGATGGACGACCTCGACGGCACCCCCACCGAGGACGGTCGCTGCGCCCTCTGGGTGCGCATGCCCGAACTGCTCGAGATGTCCGGTGCAGCACTCGCCATCCTCGGCGACTACGTGCCCTTCGGCATCGGTCAGGCCCTGGGTCAGCGGGCCGGCGGCAACAGCCTCGACAACACGCTGCGGGTCGCCCGTCTGGTGCCCACCGAGTGGGTGCTGCTCGACATCCGGGTGCACGCCGTGGCCAACGGCTACGGCCACGGCCTCGTCCACTTGTGGGCCGAGGACCACACCCTGCTGGCCACCGCCAGCCAGTCCACCATCGTCCGCTTCTGGGAGGAGCCGAAGTGACCGAGGCCCGCTACGGGATGACCATCCCGTTCGACGACGTGCCCCTCCACGCCCAGGCCGACTGGGTCCGCGAGCTGGCCGACCTCGGCTACACCGACGTGTGGTCGAGCGAGGCCAACGGCGCCGACGCCTTCACCCCGCTCGCGCTGGCCTCGGTGTGGGCGCCGTCACTGCGCCTCGGCACCGCCATCGTGCCCGCCTTCACCCGCGGCCCGGCGTGCCTGGCCCAGTCCGTGGGGTCACTGGCCCAGGCCGCACCCGGCCGCCTCGCCTTCGGCATCGGCACGTCCTCGAACGTCATCGTCGAGGGCTGGAACGGCATCCCCTTCGAGCAGCCCTACGAGCGCACCCGCGACATGGTCCGCTTCCTGCGGGCCGCGCTGACGGGGGAGAAGGTGACCGAGCAGTACGAGACGTTCTCCGTGCGCAGCTTCAAGCTGGGGGTCGTCCCCGAACAGCCCGTGCCCCTGCTGATCGCCGCCCTGCGCCCCGGCATGTTGCGCCTCGCCGGCCGAGAGGGCGACGGCGCCATCATCAACTGGCTCTCGGCCGACGACGTCGCCACCGTGAAGCCCCACGTCGACGCCGGCGGCCCCGACAAGGAGATCGTGGCCCGCATCTTCGTGGCCGTCTCCGAGGACGCCGACACCGTGCGGGCCATGGGTCGCTTCGCCATCGCCGCCTACCTCAACGTGCCCGTCTACGCCGCGTTCCACGAGTGGCTGGGCCGGGGCGAGCAGCTCCAGCCCATGTGGGACCTCTGGAAGGCCGGCGACCGCAAGGCCGCCCTCGCCGCCATCCCCGACTCGGTGGTCGACGAGCTCATCGTCCACGGCCCCGCCGAGGCGTGCCGTGAGCACATCGCCCGCTACGTCGACAACGGCGTCACCACGCCGGCGTTGGCCCTGCTCCCCTTCGGCACCGACCCCCAGACCGCCTACCGCGCCCTCGCGCCCGCCTGATGGAAATCCTTGGTGAGAAACCCCCTCCTGGGGGGTTTCTCACCAAGAAATCCTGCGAGGTGGCAGGCAACGGTGTCGGTCAGTCGGGGAGCCAGTTGCCGTGGGGGCCGAAGGGGACGCGGCGGGGGAGGTGGACCACGGCGACGGGGTCGGCGGTGAGGTCGCGGGCGTCGA
>CAYYDZ010000021.1:0-4454 GCA_964470715.1 uncultured Microthrixaceae bacterium
ACCGGGGGGACGGGTGGGAGGGTGAATCCCGGGTAGTGGGACCACGCCGCCGGGTTGACCGAGCACACCGCGGCGAGGGCCTCGTTCGGGTCCGGGGGCTCACGACGCAGGCCGAGACTCGCGGCTTTGGCGGCCCGGGCGATGCTGGCGGCGACCTCGGGGGCGTCGGCGGCGTGGGCTGCGACCCGCTCGGCCAGCGACGGCTCGCCGATGGTGGCGTCGCGCTCGTAGCCGTGCTCGCGCAGGGTCCAGGCCGCGGTGCGCTCGATGCTGCGGATCCACGCCGGCGAGAGGTCGAACGGCGCCGGGGCCCCGGTCGGGGCCGTCACCGGCCGCGCCGCCTCGGCGAACCAGGGGAAGGGAGGCAGGTCGGCGCCGCCGCCGTGCGCGGTGTGGTCGAGCACGGCGGCGTCCCAGTCCTCGCCCACGAAGTCGAGCACCCGTCGCATCTCCTCCTCCGGGCGGACCACGAGATCCTCGAGGCGCACGGTGCAGACCCCACCGCCCGAGGCGGCGAAGCGGTCGATGGCCTTCACCTGCTGCGCGGCGAAGAAGGCGTTGAGCCCGTTGCTGCTGGTGGCCCAGGGCATGGCCGCCAGAGAGGAGACGACGCCGCGCGGGTCGCGCACCACGTGGACGATCCGGGCATCGGGGAACTCGGAGGCGATGGTGGCGAGCTGCTGGGCGTGCGCGGGGGTCTTGTCCCCGAAGCGGGCCTTGCCGTGCTGCGCCGCCGCGGCCCGCATCACCGCAGCGACCGCATCCCGGCGGGTGGTCGTGGCAACGCCGTCGAGGTGGTCGGTCACCTCCGAGCGCGAGACCCCGAGGAAGGCGAACGAGAACGACCGGGCGTACCGCTCGAACCAGGCCCGGCCGTCGCTCGCCAGCGCGTTGCCGCGGGGGTCCAGGTAGAAGGACGCCTCGTGGGTCAGGTGGAGGTTGGGGTGGGCGTTGAGCATGGCGCGCAACAGGGAGGTGCCCGAGCGCCCACTACCCACCACGAAGAGGGGTGGAGCCGCCGTGGTCACGGGCCGATGCCTAGCAGGTGAACGCCGTCGCTTCATTCCCATGTTTCCCACTGATTTCATGGTGAATGGCGGGGGCGATGTCCTCTCGCAGCGTCGACGTGACACACTTGTCCACCTGGCCGGAGGGGTCGCCCGGCGGACCGCACGCAGCACGCTGACAAGGTCCTTCCGGCTCAGTGAACACCGTTCAGGAGCGCTACCCTTGACCGGTCCTCGTAGCTGTGGTGGCAGAAGGCGGAAAGGGTCCCGGGGTGGACATGCATGAGCGGGATCTGATCATCGGGGTGACGCCCTTCGAGCGACCTGATGCCGCGCTGGTCGTGGGAGTGGTTCGGGCCGGTTCACTCGGGGTGCTCGACCTCGGCCGTGACCCCGTGGTGGCCGCCGCCGCCCTCGCCGAGGTGGTGCGCTGGACCGATCAGCCCTTCGGCGTGCGCGTCCCCGCAGCGTCCGACCACCCGGTCACGCTGGTCGAAGGGGTCGACACCGTCATCGTCACGACCGCCGCCGACGTCGCCGCCTGGGCTGCTCCCGGACGCCGAGTCCTCGTCGAGGTGCGCTCGCCCGAGGAGGCCGACGCCGCCTTGGCGGCCGGCGCCGATGGGCTCATCGCCAAGGGGTCCGAGAGCGGGGGCCGCATCGGCGACCTGACCGCCTACGTCCTGCTCCAGACCCTCGTCGCCCGCACCGATCGCCCCGTCTGGGCCCAGGGGGGCATCGGGCGCCACACCGCCGCCGCGGCCGTCGCCGGCGGGGCCGTGGGCGTCGTGCTCGACGCGCAGCTGGCCCTCGTGCGCGAGTCCACCCTGCCCGCCGCCGTCCGCCAGGCCGTCGGGGCCATGGACGGCAGCGAGACCGTGGTGCTCGGCGGGCACCGCGTCTTCACCCGCCCCGACCTGCCCGTCGCCTCGGCCGACCCGGCCACGCCGGCCGCCGACGTGGTGGCCACCCTCGGCGCCGACGACCTGCGCACCCAGTTCCTGCCCGTGGGCCAGGACGGCGCCTTCGCCAAGAGCCTCGCCGACCGCTTCGGCACCGCCGGCGGCGTGGCCCAGGGCCTGCGCCGCGCCATCGACGAGCACCTCGATGCCGCCACCGCGGCCCCGCCCCTCGCCGAGGGCGGCACCCTCGCCACCACCCTCGGCACCCGCTACCCGATCGCCCAGGGCCCCATGACCCGCGTCAGCGACCGAGCCGCCTTCGCCGCCGCGGTGGCCGACGGGGGCGGGCTGCCCTTCCTCGCCCTCGCCCTCATGTCGGGCGACGAGGTCCGCGCCCTGCTGGAAGAGACCGCCCCGCTGCTCGGCGACCGCCCGTGGGGCGTCGGCATCCTCGGCTTCGTGCCCCCGGAGGTGCGCGAGGCGCAGCTCGAGGTCGTCCACGACGTCCGCCCGCCCGTCGCCCTCATCGCCGGCGGCCGCCCGTCGCAGGCCGCGCCCCTCGAGGCCGCGGGCATCAGCACCTTCCTGCACGTGCCCTCGCCCGGCCTGCTCGACCTCTTCCTCAAGGAGGGGGCCCGCAAGTTCATCTTCGAGGGCCGTGAGTGCGGCGGCCACGTCGGCCCCCGGTCGAGCTTCGCCCTCTGGGACGCCCAGATCGAGCACCTGCTCGCGTTCGGCCACACCGACGAGGTGTCTGTGCTCTTCGCCGGCGGGGTGCACGACGCCCGCTCGGCCGCGATGGTCGGCGCCCTCGCCGCGCCCCTGGCCGAGGCCGGCGCCGGTGTGGGCGTGCTCATGGGCACCAGCTACCTCTTCACCGAGGAGGCGGTGGCCGGCGGCGCCATCCTCCCGGGCTTCCAGCAGGCCGCGGTCGACTGCGAGCGGACCGTCCTGCTCGAGACCTCGCCAGGCCACGCCACCCGCTGCGTCGAGAGCGACTACGTCCGGGCCTTCGAGGCCGAGAAGCGCCGCCTGCTGGCCGAGGGCGTCTCCGTGCAGGACGCCTGGGCCGAGCTCGAGCAGCTCAACCTCGGCCGCCTCCGCATCGCCACCAAGGGCGTGGCCCGCGAGGGCGGCGCCATCGTCGAGGTCGACCAGGAGGGCCAGCGCCGCGAGGGCATGTTCATGATCGGCCAGGCCGCCACCCTGCGCCACGAGGTCACCACCGTGGCCGCCCTCCACGACGAGGTCAGCGTCGGTAGCACGCAGTACCTGGCCGACCTCGGCGCGGAGCGGGCCGCCGCCGGTGCGGACGAGGCCGGCGCCGACCGCTCGCTCGACATCGCCATCATCGGCATGGCCGCGGCCTTCGCCGGCGCGGCCGACACCGCCCACTACTGGTCCAACGTGGTCGGCGGCGTGAACGCCATCACCGAGGTGCCCGCGGCCCGCTGGGACGCCGACCGCTACTACGACCCCGACGCCTTCCTCAACGACGCCGGCCGCAAGACGCCGTCGCGCTGGGGCGGCTTCCTCCCCGAGGTGCCCTTCGACGCCCTCGCCTACGGCATCCCGCCCACCTCCCTGGCCTCCATCGAGCCCGGCCAGCTGCTCAGCCTCGAGATGGCGGCCCGGGCCCTCGCCGACGCCGGCTACGCCACCCGCGAGTTCGACCGGGCCCGCACCTCGGTGGTGTTCGGAGCGGAGGGCGGCACCGACCTCGCCACCGCCTACGGCTTCCGCGCTCTCTTCCAGACCTACGTCGGCGACCTGCCCGAGGCCCTCGACGAGTACCTCCCCGCCTACACCGAGGACTCGTTCCCCGGCCTGCTCACCAACGTCATCGCCGGCCGCATCGCCAACCGCCTCGACCTCGGCGGCTCGAACTACACCGTCGACGCCGCCTGCGCCTCGGCCCTCGCCGCCATCGACGTGGCCTGCAAGGAGCTGGTGGCGGGCACGAGCGACATGGTCCTGGCCGGCGGCGCCGACCTCCACAACGGCGTCAACGACTACCTCCTGTTCTCCAGCGTCCACGCGCTGTCGCCCTCGGGCCAGTGCCGCACCTTCGACGCCGACGCCGACGGCATCACCCTCGGCGAGGGCGTCGGCTGCCTCGTGCTCAAGCGCCTGGCCGATGCCGAGCGCGACGGCGACCGCATCTACGGCGTGCTGCGCGGCATGGCCGCGTCGAGCGACGGACGCCACCTCGGCCTCACCGCCCCCCGCAAGGAGGGCCAGCGCCTCGCCCTCGACCGGGCCTACGACCAGGCCGGCGTGTCGCCTGCCGAGGTCGGCCTCATCGAGGCCCACGGCACGGGCACGGTGGTGGGCGACCGCACCGAGCTGGCCACCCTCACCGAGTTCTTCGGCGAGGCCGACGCCCCCACGGGCGCCACCAGCCTCGGCTCGGTGAAGAGCCAGATCGGCCACACCAAGTGCGCGGCCGGCGTGGCCGGCCTCATCAAGGCCACCGAGGCCGTGTACCGCGGCGTGCGCCCGCCCACCCTCAACCTCGAGCGGCCCACCGACTACTACGACGCCG
>CAYYDZ010000021.1:4554-5964 GCA_964470715.1 uncultured Microthrixaceae bacterium
GAAGGCCCAGAAGGAGGCCATCACCGACACCCGGGTCGCCCAGCCCACCCTCGGCATCGCCGGCCTGGCCGTCCACGACCTGCTCGCCAGCGTCGGCGTGCGGCCCGACCTCGCCGGCGGCCACAGCTACGGCGAGCTGGTCGCCCTCTGCGCCGCCGGCGCCCTGGCCGAGGACGACCTCGTCCCCCTCAGCGAGACCCGCGCCCGGGCCATCCTCGGCGCCGCCGGCGACGACCCCGGGGCCATGGCCGCGGTGGCCGGCAAGGGTGACGACGTCCGCGCCGTGCTCGCCACCCTCCCGGCCGAGCACCCGGTGGTCCTGGCCAACGACAACGCCCCCGGCCAGGCCGTCATCTCCGGGCCGACGGCGTCGGTCGAGGTCGCGGTCGCCGCCCTGGCCGACGCCGGCCTCAAGTCCAAGCGCCTCCCGGTGGCCTGTGCCTTCCACAGCCCGGTCGTGGCCGACGCCCGCGTCGCCCTCGGTGAGGCCGTGGCGGCGGCTCGCGTCGCGCCCCCCGCCTTCCCGGTGTGGTCGAACACCACGGCCGCGCCGTACCCGGACGCCGTCGACGACGTGCGCTCGTTGCTCTCGAACCAGGTGGCCGAGCCCGTCCGCTGGGTGGACGAGATCGAATCCATGTACGCCGCCGGCGCCCGGGTCTTCGTCGAATCGGGACCGGGTCGTGTGCTCACCCATCTGGTGGACAGGATCCTCGGTGACCGACCCCACCTCGCCGTGGCGTGCGACACGGCGGGCGACCACGGCCTGCATCGCTTCCTGCTCGCCCTCGCCCAGCTCGCCGCCAACGGCGTCGACGTCGACCTGGCCCCGCTGTTCGACGGCCGCGACGCCCGCGCCGACCGCCTCGCCGCGGCCGCCCGCCCGGCGGGCTGGACCATCAACGGCCACCTCGTGCGCGGCGCCGACGGCCGGCCCGTCGCGGGCAGCCTCCAGCCCGTCGACACCGCCCCCGACGTGGCCCTCGCCCTCGGTGGCCCCGGCCGCACCGGCGTCCCGGGTGACCGCGACGCCGCGGTGCTCGAGTACCTGCGAGGGGCCCGCGAGGTCATGGCGGCCGAACGCGAGATCATGCTTCGCTACCTCGGTGGCGCGGTCGAGCCGGCCGCTCCCCTCAGCACGGTGCCGACGGCCCCTGTGGTCGCGACGGCACCGAGCGCTGCCATCGAGGCGACGGCCACCGACGGCGGCGGCCCGGTCGCCCGGGCTGCGCTGACGCCCGACGAGGTGATGACGGCGGTCCTCGCCATCGTCAGCGAGCGCACCGGCTACCCCCTCGACATGCTCGACCCCGACCTCGACCTCGAGGCCGACCTCAGCATCGACTCCATCAAGCGCATCGAGATCGTGGGCGAGCTCGCCGACCGGGTGGGCCTGCCCGGCGCCGACGA